>NZ_JBVVQI010000009.1:0-223409 GCF_055811495.1 Mesorhizobium sp. WSM4830
GCGTATCATCAACGACGATAATCAGAAATCGCTGTTTCCCGCCATTTGAAGAGGGGGTGCATAATGAATCAGTCTTCGCTCTCGGAAGAAAGTCCTGGCTGTTCTGCGGTTCCGATCGCGGCGGACAGCGCGCTGCCGTTCTCTACAGCCTGATCGTCAGCGCCAATATGAACGATATCGACCCGCAGGCCTGGCTCGCCGACGTCCTCGCCCGACTGGCCGCCTATCCGGCCCATCGGATCGATGATCTGCTGCCGTGGAATTGGAGATCCGCAAAACTGCAGACCCAACCAGCGGCGGCCTGATCATGCAGCGCAATAAGGTGCATCACGTCTACACCGTCGAACGTGTCGCCAGGGACCTCGGCGTCAGCGAAGCGCTCGTCCACGAACTGACCCTCGGGCTGGAGCCCGAGGACGGCGTCATCTGGGTGTACGGCGCCAACGATGACGACGGGATCTTGGCCTTCACCGATGAAGGCATCGAGGAGGTCAAACTCCTCCTCCAAGAATATCATCGCGTCTCCCCATCGAAAGCTTGACCCCAGCACACCGGTGCTCAGGTCCTCATGGCCACCAAATACGCACGTCTGCGGTCTTCACCGGATGGGTACCGATCCTCAAAGGCAGCTGTTCGAGGACGACATCCATTTCGGGTGGTGCAGGCACGTAAGAGTGGCTAGTGATGAAACCAAGAACACCAAAGCCAGTTGCGTCTAAACGATACTGCGCGAGGCGAATGAACTTTACGTAGTCATCCTGCAACCACTTACCTTGTCCAGCCTTTAGCAGTTCTGGCCATTCGCGTTTATAGTCATGAACAAGATCGACGACCCACCTCACATTGTTGTTTTTTGAATGTCCAGCGTATGGAGGGTTCCCCACCACCACGGTGAACGAGGTCTGGTCTTTGGCATCGTTGGCCTTTTGCGCTTCATGAGCCAGTGCCTCAGCCATGAAGGTGAACTGCAAATCCAAATCTTGGGCCGGCTCCAGTGCATTGGTCAAGAATATCCGCGCTCGCTCGTCTGACCCAAATTTATACCCTGTCTCAACTAGTTTGAGCCCAAGCTTCATATGCGCGATGGCATAGGGCGCCATCATTAGCTCGAAGCCAGTAAGCCTTGGCAATAAATGTTTCGGGACGTAGTCGTTCCAAGCAACTTCTATCGCGGATTCGGACAGTCCCTCGTTTTTCCAGTGAGTGACCATCCGGCCATAAACAAGATCTATAACCTCCACGAGAAATGTTCCCGTACCCGTTGCAGGGTCCAGAATCTGGACAAAGGCGGAGTTCGGATCGACGTGATTGGGAATCATGATATCCTTATTACGCGCTGCCAGCTCTTGCCACGTCGTGGTATCGGCCAAACCAAGAGGCAGTTCGAATTCTTTGCGCAGTACTTCATCGACACCGCGCACAATAAAATTAACGACCGGCCGCGGAGTGTAGAAGACGCCCCGCTGCATTCGCAGCTTTGGATCGTAGGCCTTCAAAAAGTGCTCGTAAAAGTGGATTACCGGATCCTCTTTGGGATTTCGGTCGCCAAAGTCGCGCAGTACGGCGTCCATGTTGGATCGGTTTAAGACGTTGACGACGTCTCGCACCCCGAGTTCATCGAAGTCCATGCCCCTCCGGGCATCCCGCCCACCCAGCGACAGGAAAGATGCGAACAACTCCTTGAGGAAAGGATTGGTCTTTGGAATCATATCAGCGAGGTTGTCCGCCACCAGATCGGCGCCTGGCCGGGATATCTTCGCCGCAAGGAGGCCATAGGAAATGGTCTGAGCGAACATGTCCGCGAAGCCATCTTCCTGCAGATCATGAATCAAATTCTTGCGGAAAGCATCTAGCAATTGCCGCATCGGGCCGGCATTGGTTTCGGCGGCCAACAGTTCGTTCGCTCTTGCCCTGATGTTTGAGGCAAGCACGGCAAGCTGTCTGGCGAGATCCTGCGAGGTGCGCGCGACCTCGCCCAGACGCATTTCGAAGGCTGCGTTCCAGGTCTCCCGCCACGCGCCTTTGTCGCTAGGGTTGTCTGGCCAGCGCAAACGACGGCTTAAGACCTGCCCAACGTAGTCGTTGTGCAGCATTGTATCCCTTGCATTCCAGCCTAGCACATTAAGCACCGGCAGGTCTCCAGCAGCGTCTGAGAAATGGGCCAAGGCGATTTCACGGTCGCCGGATCGGCCAAAGTTGGTCACGAAGATCAGATCGTGCAGGTTCCAAGTCTGCCGATCCGGTGTCTGGGCACCGGCGCGCTTCTTCACAACAAGGGCCCGCAGGATACGGCGGAGCACGGTGACCGAGATGTTTTTTTCTTCAAACGAGATAAAGAAAATGCCCCAGGGCTGACCCGTAGTCAGTGGCCGCAACTGGTGAATCTCGCGGATTTTTGCGACTTCGTCTTTTTTCAGTCCGAGATCGTCCGCGTCGTATTCGAAAACAATGTCGTCGAAGCCATAGTCATCACCAATTGGCCAGTCCAGCTTATCTCGAAGCAGGTCGATCAGTTTCGGAAAACTTGTCACCCGCGCCAGTTGTGTGGCGGCAATATCGTCCATTGATTGACTCCCCCACGGAACCCAGCCTAGCTAAGTTCCATCCATGCCTTTAGAATTGGCTTAACGCCTAATGGCGCCTGCACCTTGCGCAAATAGGTCTTTGTAATGTGCCTTTCGACCAGCGTGCGAATATCGGACAGAGCCGGTCGCTCCATCTTCGTTAGCCGGGGTGTTTCGGGTGTGGAGCGGATCAGGTCTATGATGCCCGACGCCTCCTCCCTGACGGCGTCCGCGAGGAGATCATAGAGATACCATTTCACGTCGCCGCTGTTCGTGGTCCACTCGTCTTCGCCCGACTTTGAACTCGCATCCTTGTCAAAGGCTGGCCGTGCGTAGCAGAAAAAGACCGCCTTGCTCTTAGGCTTCGGATGCTCCTTGCCCGAGAAGATACCGTCAGGAAATGCCATAACCGATTCGGTCAGACCTGGGTAATCGCGCAACAGGTCCTGCCATTCCAGATGCATCGTCTCGTCGGCAGTGATCGTGCCTTCCATCTGCTCGTCGAAATTCCTCAGATCCTCGTAGTCATCGTCCTCGCTGAGAAGTTTACGCCCCTCGATGCCAAGCGTTTTGGAAATGCGGAGGGTCTTGTGCGACACCCTTTGATAGAGACGCAGAAGGTCGTCGAGCTCACCAGGCGGCAGGAAGTTCCAATACCCTACGGTGCCCCGCAGCAACTTCTGGTCTGGATGATCCCTGGCGATGCGCTTTTCGATCTCCGCGTTCATGCGCCGATCGACACGGCCAATGCGTTGCATCAGCCGCACTGGGTTCCAATGGAGATCATAGTTGATCAGCCGTGTTGCGTCCTGAAGGTTGAGGCCTTCGGACAGCACATCGGTCGAGATGAGTATTCGAATTTCTTCACGGCCCGCTTTCGCCAAAGCTCCACTGGTGCTTTCGTTGTAGTATGGTGAAAAGCGCTCGATGATGCGGGCGCGATCTCCCGAGGTGTTGCTGTCGATTTGATCGACGCCCTTGATGCCGGCCAGTTTAAGCTGCTCCGCCAGGTATCGCGCTGTGTCGCCGAATTCGGAGAAGATCAGCACCTTGTGCTTACTGGCCACCGGGTCTGTGTTCAGAAGCTTGATCAGCTCAGTGAGCTTCTTGTCTTGGCTCGGTTTGAAATTTTCAAGTTCATCGAGAAAGTCAGCAATCTGTTCAAGATCCTGCAGTGTATCCTGTAGAATCTCGTCGACTGCGAAATCGTCCCGCGGGAGCTTTTCGACCGCATCCAGCAGCTCGGGGGTGACCAAATCATCCTCCTCTTCCTCGGATAGCAGGTCGAGTTGTGGAGAATAGTCCAGCAGCTTGGCGTTCTTGCGCTTCCAGCGCTCCAAGGAAGACTTCTCGTGCGCCGTCTCGGCATGTATCTCAGCCCACGCAAGCAGCTTCTGAAGCAGTCGCCAGCACGACTGTCGAAAAGCTTCGGCCGAGCTTTCGAACCGCTTCAAGAAGCTGGTCCGAATGAGTGCAACCACTTGCTGCCGCCGCCCGCGTTCGAGCGCTGGGATAACATCAGGATCTCCGCCTTTGTAGTAGGCGTAAGGATTGTAGATGCCGAGAACGAAAAGCGGGGCTTGCTTCTGGAAGGCGGCTGCCACCATGTCCAGGAGCTTGCCATATGTCTGCTTGACCGAGTAGTTGATCACTTTCGGTTTGCGAGGCTCGGGGAATAGAACTTCGCCGGAACCCTCTCTCACCATGCTCTCCTTCACATAGCGCCGGCTGCGCTGGACGACGAGGGCATCGAACAAAGGATCCGCGAACAATTTGGGTGCGGCATCTGCAAGATTGAGGTCCAGCTGTTCTTCGCCTGCCGCACCGTAAATCTCCTTTTCGATAGCCTTCTCAAGCTGCCGGATGTGGCCGGGCAGCGAATGGATACCGAGTGGTGCCTCGGCGAAATGGTCTGTTTTGTGTTGGGAGAACAGCTCAACCATGTGCTGAAAGTCGAGAAGACTGTTGTTGATCGGTGTGGCTGTGAGAAGGTAAATCTGCTTGTCCTTGGCTATATCGTAAAGCCGCCAGTAGCGTGATCTGCGGCCTTCACCCTCGCTGCCCCTAGTACCGGTATTCCGGAAATGATGCGCCTCATCGACGATAATGATGTCAGCTTGGGTTCTAACTTGCTCCAGCTCATCCGCCATCTTGTCACGCGTCAGGTCAGTGTGGCTGAAGATCTTGAGGTGACTGAACCCCTTGAAGACATCAGGCAGGCGCTTTGCCAGCTCTCGTTCCCAGACGGGGCCCTTTGCCGCTTTGGGCACGAATAGCGCGACATTCAGCTGTTCGTGCTTCACGAAGCGCTCGATCAACATCAGCCCGACAAAGGTTTTGCCAAGGCCTACGCCATCACAGAGGAATGCTCCGCCGTACCGTTCGGCTCGCTTAAGAAGAGAGGCATATCCGTCGCGTTGATACTTTGCCAGAGCCGGATAAATTGACGATGAGTTCGTCTCCCATTCGCCCGCAGTTTCTTCGTGCCCCTCGAAATATTGCTGCAACGCTCGTGCGTAGACATCGAAAGGGGAGTAGCTACGAGTATGGCGCTCCACAACTGACAGGATATCGGGAGTAACGTCTTCGGCCTCGTCCCAGCGCTCTTCAAACCACTCTTGCAAAACTGCAACGGGAGTGCCTGTGATTTGAACGTTCAGCTCAATGTTTTCGGTTAACCCTGGCAATGTGAGGTTTGACGAACCAACGAGGGCCGAAGAACCCACGACCTCCAGAATTCCATGTGTGATGTAGGCCTTCGCATGGAACTTGTCTTTTCGATATACTCGGCATTCAATTTGACCTGATGCGATAGCGGTCACAATCGACCCGACTCCGCTCAGGAAGTGGTTCCTTAGCTTCTCCTGCTCAACGCTGAAGTCCAATTTTTGCTGGATGCGCTCAAGCCCAGCTTCGAACGCCCTCTTGGTACGTCGCGAGACATCATCCCCCATAAGGATGCGTATCTTTCCAACCTTCTGCCATTCGCCCTCTAAAGCCAGCAAGGCGCCGATCTCAAAATAGCCGGTTGCGATATCAATCGCCTTCGAGATCTGGCACCAATCGCGCAAGTACCTGAGAGCCTTCCATTCCTCGGCACTGTTGTCGACGATGAATAGCTCACTGCCTGACTTGTGACTCGATCTCTTGGGCATTCAGCATTCCGCCGTTGTGAGACTGGATCGCAACCTATTGCGTCATGATTAGGTGAAGCAAACCTACTCTAGGTGCCTTGTGCATCCTGCACCTTGCAATCACAAACGCTGGAGAATTGAGCGCGGAATGGTGAATACAACATGCATGTTACCTCAACCACACGACGGAAAGCAAAAGAACGGGCCCGAAACAAAAAACCATAGATAATTCTGTGGAAATTGGCGCACCCGACAGGATTCGAACCTGTGACCTCTGCCTTCGGAGGGCAGCGCTCTATCCAGCTGAGCTACGGGTGCCTTCAGGATCGGTGATCCCAAAAACGAACCAGCCGGTAAACCGGCCAGCCCCGGCTTCTTAGCGGAAGCAGGCGCCGGCTTCAACGGGCAATCGCGGGCGGGCCCAACTTGCCGTAGCAGCCTTGGGAACAGAACACTGTCCCGTCCGGCGGCTGCGCCTGCTCATTCTGTCACGGTAAGCACTGCCTTGCCGCTGATGCTGCGCTGCCGCAGCGCGTCGAGGGCCCGGCCGACGTCCCGCCACGGCACGGTCAGGACCACGCGCGTTTCCAGCCGGCCGGCTGCGATCAGCGCAAGCAGCGAGGCGATGTCGGCGCCGACCTCCGGACCGGAAGCGTAGTAGGCGAAGGTCTGCAGCCGTGCGCCTTCGTGACCCGGAACGAACTGGCGGAAGCCGATCGGCGTGAGTTCGCCGCTGCTCGAGCCGAACATGACGATGGTCCCGCCGGGCGCCACCCGTTCGATGGCGTGGGCGAGGCTGTCGCCGCCGACCGATTCGGTAATCAGCGAGAACAGTCCTTCGGCGAGCCCGATCGTTTCGACGACCTGCTCGGCTCCGAGGCCGCGGAGATCTTCGGCATGCCGGGCGGCGGCGACCGCCGTCACCGACGCGCCCTGCTGGCGGGCGATCTGGATCTGGAAACGGCCGACCGCGCCGCTTGCGCCGGTAATCAGGACCCGCTGGCCGGCCAGGTCGCCGCCGTGGCGCAGGGTTCGCAGCGCGGTCGTGCCCGCGACCGGGACAGTCGCGGCGGCGACGAAGCTGACCTCGTCCGGCAGGACGGCGAGATGGTTTGTTGGAACGGCGACATTTTCAGCCCACCCGGCCTCGTCGACCAAAGCTGCAACCCGGGCGCCGACGGCCGGCCCGGAGCCATCGGCCGCGGCGCGCTCGACGACCCCGGCGACGTCCTGGCCAGGCACCCAGCCGTTCCGGCGGATCTTGAGCAGGCGCAGTTCGCCGCGGTTCAGCGAGACAGCCCGGACTGTAACCAGCGCCTCGTGCGGGGCGGGCTCGGGCTCGCCAAGCTCGGCGAGTTTCAACCCGGTGGCGCTATCGGAAGATGTGATTAAGCCGAGCATGGTTCGTACCTTCCTGCTGCCTAGCGGACGCCAGCCTGTCTTCGTGCGCCGGGCTTGTTGGTCCGATGTTCAGAACGCAAGCAGGGCATGGCTAACTGAAAGCCCGCCTGCCGGCTCCTGTGTTACTCATCCAGCGGCCTAAACTATCGACTTTCCTGTTTGAGTAATTTAGCTATCCTGGCATTTCATCGCTAAAATCGGTCAATATGAGACAGCCCCTCCGTTACCCCTGGCCTTTCGATCCGGATGATGTCCTCGCGCCGGCAATCGCAGTGCGCGTTGACGTTACCGAGACCAGGGCAGAGGCGCCGGACCACAGCCACCGCAAAGGGCAGCTCGTCTTCGCGCTCGGCGGTGGCGTTACATGTCGCGTCCCCAGCGGCCTGTGGATGGTGCCGCCTCATTGCGCGGTGTGGATTCCGGGCCGCATGGAGCACAGCAATATTGCGACCGCCAATGCCCGGATTTTCTTCGTCTATATCGAGCCGGGAGCTGCCGACCTGCCGGACCGGTGCTGCACGCTGTCGATCTCGCCGTTGCTGCGCGAGCTCATCATCGAGCTGGCGGATCGCGGTGAGGACGATGACGCGAGGGGCGAGCTCCTGACCAGGGTACTGCTAACCGAACTGCCGCGCATGCCTGTCCAGCAGCTACATTTGCCGATCTCGTCCGAGCCGCGCTTGAGGCGCATCGCCGCGGCGTTGGCGCAAGATGCTGCCGACCGCAGCACCCTGGCGGAATGGGCCAATCGCGTTGCGCTCAGCGAAAGCAGTCTCGCACGTCTCGTGGTCAAGGAGACAGGGCTGACCTTCGGGCGCTGGCGCCAGCAATTGCACCTGATCGTCGCATTGCGCGAGTTGGCCTCCGGCGCCAGCGTGCAACAGGTTTCGGCCGATCTCGGCTATGAATCGGTCACCGCCTTCATCACCATGTTCAAGAAAGCGCTTGGCAAGCCGCCGGCAAAGTATCTCAGCAGTGTCGCGCAAAACGGCGGTTCAGCGTTTGTCGCCTGATGAGCACCCCAATCCGCGCCCACCCGGACGTCGACCGTCACTGTTCCTCGGCATACAGCAGCCGCGTCTTTGCCTCCGAGGTCGGCAACAGGCTGCGCTGGATCAGCGCCTCGACATGGTCGTTGCGCTGGCGCGCGCTGTCGGCACCCATCACCACGATGATCAGCCTGTGCCCGTCCGCATCATAGGAGGTGACGATGTTGAAGCCCGAAGCCCTGATGTAGCCGGTCTTGATGCCGTCGACGCCGCGCACCCGGCCGAGCATGTCGTTGTGGCCGCGCACCAGCCTGCCGCGGAACATGAAGTCGCTTTCGGAGAAATAGTGGAAATGCTGCGGGAAGCGGGCGTGCAGCGCCATGCCGAGCACCGCCATGTCGCGCGCGCTCGTGTGCTGGTCGCCGTCCGGCAGGCCCGAGGCATTGCGGAAAACGGTGCTGCTCATGCCGATTTGGCGCGCCTTGGCGGTCATCATGCCGGCGAACGCTTCTTCGCTGCCGCCGAGATATTCGGCAACGGCGACCGCCACGTCATTGGCCGATTTGACGACGATGGCGCGGATCGCCGAATCGACGTCGATGGTCTCGCCGCGCCTGAACCGCAGCTTGGTCGGCGGCTGCCGGGCGGCGTTGTCCGACACCGGAATTTGCGTCTCCTTGCTGATGCGGCCTGAATCCAGCGCCTCGAACAGAAGGTAGAGCGTCATCATCTTGGTCAGTGACGCCGGATAACGCGGCGCCGTCGAATTTACCTCGAACAGCGTCTTGCCGGTGCCGGCATCGATGACCATCGCGGCATATTTCTGCGGCGGCGCCGGCACCGCCAGCACGCTGTCGGGAGGCGTGACAGTCGTGCAGCCGGCAGCAAACAGCAGCAGCGCCAGCGCCGCGACGCATTTGTGGATGAACGAAAAGAAGCGGAAGGCGGACAAGTCGGTTCCGAAGGCAGGCTGTTTCTGAGACGAGGCGAAGCTATCTTAACGCAAAGGCACAGTCCATTTGGTTAATATCGGTCTGGGCCTGGATTGGTGCCCTGTCCACAGGCCGACGTGGCGCCGTCTGATGCGAATTGCCGGCCGCACCGCTTGCGCAACCGGCGGCGAGTGGGCTTTGCTGGCGCCGGCAGAATCGGTAGGTGCACATGGATACGGTCACGATCACGGCAAAAGGCATTTCGGTATCGGTCGATCTTGCCGTCGGCCATCTCGCCGACATGGCGATCGATATCGATGGCCGTCGGCTGAAGCCGCTGCATCGCGCACCCTGGGTCGACGAGCCGCGTGAGACGCTGCCGAAAGACCTTCCTGAAGGGACGGTCCACCTGTCCGGCGATTTCCTCTGCGCGCCGTTCTCGGTCAGCGACGTCGAAGCGGCACCTTTGCATGGCTGGCCGGCCAATAGTCCCTGGGACGTCGTCGCCAGCGCGGCAACGGCCGATGGCTGGCGCGCCGTCTTGCGGCTGCAGCGCCCGGTCATGGGCGCGACCGTCGACAAGATCCTGACCTTGCGCGACGGGCATCCCTTTCTCTATCAGGAGCACGTCTTTTCCGGCGGCGCCGGCGCCATTCCCGTCGCCCATCACCCGATGACGGTGATGACGGCCGGCGGCAGGTTGGCCTTCTCGCCAAAGCGCCTTGCCGCGACGCCTAGCGAGGCGCCGGAGCCCGATCCGGCTCGCGGCCGCTCGTTGCTCGCCTACCCGGCGCGAACCGCCGACCTGACGCGTTTTCCCGCCGCCGACGGCGGCACGATCGACCTGACCACCTATCGCATGGACCATGAGCGTGAAGACTTCGTCACGCTGGTCGAGGCCGATCATGACGGGCCGGGCTGGACCGCGCTGGCGCGCCAGGCGGAAGCCGATCTCGTGCTGGTGCTGAAGAACCCGGCCGAACTGCCGGTTACCATGCTGTGGGTCAGCAATGGCGGGCGCGATTATGCGCCATGGAGCGGCCGCCACCGCGGCGTGCTCGGCATCGAGGACGGCCGCACGGCCGTCGGCCACGCTGCATCGCTCGGCGACAACTGGCTGAAGCATGAAGGCGTGGCGACCGCCTTTGCGCTTTCTGAAGGGCGCAGCTTTTCGTTCCGCCATGTCATCGGCGCACTGCCATGGCCATCCAGCGAGCCGCCGCGCGACGTCACGACCTTACCGGGTCGCATGCGCATCCTGGCCGCCGACGACGCCGTGCGCGACATCGGCTTCGACAGCGATTTCCTGCGGATCGGCCAATCCGTTGCGGCCTGATTGGCGCTTCAGATTGCGGATCTCATCGACGGTTTCGCCAATCACCAGCGTCATAGGAAGGGCGCCAACATTTCGGCCAGCCCTTTCTCCCCGTCACTATACGGGGAGAAATGCCCGGCAGGGCAATGAGGGGCGGCGCGGATGTCGACAATTGGTACGGATTTGAAATTCCCCCGAACTGCCGCCAAGATGGACCCGAAAAATTGTAGCGCGGAATCACTCATGTCAGAGATCGCTCATCTCGCCGCCACCATCTTCAAGCGCGCCAGCAAGGCACCGCGCTTCATCGTTGCCATTGCCGGTCCGCCCGGCGCCGGCAAATCGACATTGTCGGCAGGCTTGCACGATCTGCTGCCGGAAGGCACGGCGGAAGTCGTGCCAATGGACGGCTTCCACTACGATGATGTCGTGCTCGAGCGACGCGGCCTTCGCGCGCGAAAAGGTGCCCCGGAAACCTTTGATTTTGCCGGCTTCGAAACGCTGCTCAAGCGCATCCGCGCCGGCGAGCCGGATATTGCAATCCCGGTCTTCGACCGCAGCATGGAGCTGTCGCGCGCCGCCGCTGCGATCATCGCCGCCGAGACCAAATTCATCCTGGTCGAAGGCAATTATTTGCTGCTCGACGAAGAGCCATGGACGCGGCTGGCGGCGTTGTTCGACTTCTCGATCTTTGTCGATGTGCCGCGCGCCGAGCTCGAGCGCCGACTGCTGGAGCGATGGCACGAGCACGGCCGGTCCGAAGAGGACGCGCGCGCCTGGATTGCTTCCAACGACATGCCGAACATCGATCGGGTGCTTGCCCGTCGGCGGCCCGCCGACCTGGTGGTCGGTGAACAGGCCTGATCTGTAAGGACTGTTCGGCCGGAACCTTAGCACTTTCAGGCCGTTATCCCGGACACGGCAATCGTGCCGCATGAGGGAACAGTTCGATGGAAACCATGGCAAGAAAGCCTGCGCCCGCCAAGGGCAGGGCAACACGATCAAAAGCCACTCGAGCGAAAACCGGCGCCGGCCCGGCAGCGGCGGCCCGCTCCAAGGAGGCGGCAAAGCCCAGCTTTGGCAAGGCAGCGCCGAAAAAGGTGATGCCTGCTGCGAGCAAGGCCGCAGCTCCCAAAGCCGCCAGCCCTAAAAAGCCGGCAAGCAGCAGAGGATCGATCGCAGGCAGCGCAATGCGCACCGTCAAAACGACGGCCAACGTCGCCGCCGGTGCCGTGCTAGCGACCGCCAAAGGTGCGGCCTCGCTTGCCGCTTCCGTAGTCGGCAAGAGCTCGAAACGCCGGACCAAGGCAAAATAGCCGGTCCAGTCAGGCTTTCGATCAGGCTCTGGCCGGAATGGTGAGGCCCCTCTGTACCGCCGGCCGGGCGAGGCCACGCTCCAGCCATGCGCCCACGCTGGGGAAGTCGTCGAAACCGACGAGTTCCCGTGCCTCGTAAAAGCCGATCAGGTTGCGCACCCATCCAAGCATCGAAATGTCGGCGATGGTGTAGTCGTCGCCCATGATCCAGCTGCGGCCCTTGAGCCTCGTTTCGAGGACGCCGATCAGCCGCCGCGACTCGTCGCGATAACGTTCCAGCGGGCGCTTGTCGGCGATTTCGCGGCCGGCGAATTTGTGGAAGAACCCGACCTGGCCGAAGATCGGCCCGATCGAAGCCATCTGGAAGAACACCCACTGGATCGTCTCGTAACGCAGCGTTGCGTCTGCCGGGACCAGCTTGCCGGTCTTGTCGCTGAGGTAGAGCAGGATGGCGCCGGATTCGAACAAGCCGATCGGCTTGCCGCCCGGGCCGTCCGGATCGATCATCGCCGGTATCTTGCCGTTCGGGTTCAAAGACAGGAATTCCGGGGTCCAGCTCTCGTTCTTGCCGATGTCGACGGCATGCGGCTCGTACGGCAGGCCAAGTTCCTCCAGCGCGATCGATATCTTCACCCCGTTCGGCGTCGGAAACGAATACAGCTGGATGCGGTCGGGGTGGCTCGCCGGCCAGCGCGTGGCGATCGGAAACGCGGACAGATCGGTCATCGAAACTCCTGGTCGGGGACCGCGCCGAGCGGCACGGTCATGGCGGGTCGCAGAGAGTTAGGCGCGACGCCTGGCGCGATCAATATGCGCATGGAAAGTTTCGCCGGCCCCGTGAAGGACCGCAAGGGGTGCGGTTACACGGCCTTGACCGCCAGCACCGCATTGGTGCCGCCGAAGGCGAAGCTGTTGCTGATCGCGGTGCGCACGGTGCGTTCGCGCGCCACGTTCGGCGTGATGTCGAGATCGCAGTCGGCGTCGGCTTCCCGATAATTGGCGGTCGGCGGCACGATGCCTTCGCGGATCGCCATCACGCAGGCGATCATTTCCAGCGCGCCGGACGCGCCGAGACAGTGGGCGTGCATCGATTTGGTCGAGGACACCGAAAGTTTGTAGGCGTGGCCGCCGAACACACGCTTGATCGCCGCCGTCTCGATCTGGTCGTTGGCCTTGGTCCCGGTGCCATGCGCGTTGAGATAGTCGACGTCCTCCGGATTGAGGCCGGCATCGACGAGGCAGAAGCGCATCGCCGCCTCCGGCCCTTCGATGGTTGGGGCGACGATGTCGGAGGCGTCGGCGGAAAGGCCGACGCCGGCGATTTCGGCAAGGATGGCGGCGCCGCGCGCCATGGCATGCTCATATGTTTCCAGCACCACCATGCCGGCGCCTTCGCCGAGCACAAGCCCTTGGCGGTCAGCCGAAAACGGCCGGCAGGTGTCCGGCGACAGGACCCGCAGGGCCTCCCAGCCCTTGAGGATGCCCCAGACCAGCGGCGCATCGGTACCGCCGGCGACCATGACGTCGGCCCGGCCGAGCCTGATCTGATCGACCGCCGAGGCAATGGCGTGGTTGGATGACGAGCAGGCAGAGGTGATGCCGAACACCGGCCCGCGCAGACCAAGATTCATGCTGACGTGGCCGGCGGCAGCGCCCGGCATTACTTTCGGCACGGTGAAGATGCCGGCGCGGTTCTTGCCTTCGAGCAGGATGGCGCGATAGTTCTCTTCGATTGCCTCCCAGCCGCAGACGCCGACGCCGACGATGGTGCCCATCCGGTAGGTGTTGGCCGCGTGCGGGTTCAATCCCGCCTGCTGTGCCGCCTCCCGCGCGGCGATCGTCGCCAGAAGGCTGAAGCGGTCCATCGAAACGACCTGCTTGCGGTCGATGCCGTGCTCGGGAAGCGCCTTGATTTCGCAGCCGACCTTGACCTTCAGATCATGCAGCAGCGGATTGTCGATCGCGCCGATTGCCGAACGGCCGGCGCGCATCTCATTCCAGATTGCCGGTGCATTGGTGCCGAGGCCACATAATCCGCCGATGCCCGTGATGACGATGCGCTTGTGCATTCAGTCAGGCTTTTTTCGCGATCAGCGCGCGAACCGCCTCGACCATGTCGCCGACATTCTTCAGATTGCTCCAGGCATCGACGGTGTTCATCTCGATTTCGATGCCATACTCTTCCTCGAGATCGAAGATAATTTCCGTCAGTTCCAGCGAATGGATGCCAAGGGCAGTCAGTTCGGTACTGGTGGTGATTTCCTCGCCGCCCGGCTCGGCGTGAGCCTTGATCTTGGCGATGATATCGTTTGCCAGCTGGTCAGCCATTCGGTTTCTTCCCCAACTCTGTCGTTTCCCGACGCCAACTGATCAGCGCCCCTTTTGTCCTCGATTACGTCGTCATCGTCGCCCTTTACCCCCGCCAGGCGCCGGTGACCGTACCAAGGTGGCTCCCTCTATAGAAACCGAAACGCTGTCAAGCAACAAGCTATATATCGACAAAGCCGCCGCAGTGCTTAACGTTGGTGTCGTGGATACGATCGCATATAGCTTGACCTCAGTCCCGCCGGCCCAGCGTGTTGCCGGCGTCGCGCGGCTTGCCTGCGACTGGAACGGAGGCCGCACGCGCCTTCGGCGCCTGTACCAGGACGGTTCGGCCAAGATCCGCATGCCGGCGGTCTCGGCCGATCCGCTCGAAGCCGTCCTGATCAACACCGCCGGCGGGCTAACCGGTGGCGACCGTCTCGCCTGGGAGGTCGATGTCGGTGCCGGCGCCGCCGCAACCATAACAACGCAGGCCTGCGAGAAAATCTACCGCGCCGCATCCGACCGTGCCGAAGTGCGGGTGCAGCTGACCGTCGGCGAAGGCGGCGACATTGCCTGGCTGCCGCAGGAAACCATCGTCTTCGACCGCTCGGCCTTTGCCCGCACGCTTGACGTGGAGCTTGCCGCCGGAGCCGAGGCGCTGATCCTGGAGGCTACCGTCTTCGGCCGCCTGGCCATGGGTGAACGGGCTTCGCAAGGCCAATTCCACGACCGCTGGCGCGTCCGCCAGGACGGGAAGCTAGTCCATGCCGAGGAGTTCCGCATCGGGCCGGACATTGCGGCCACCTTGAACCGTCCGGCGGTTGGCGGCGGTGCCGTCGCCGTGGCGACGCTGCTGATGGTGTCGCCGCGGGCAGAGGCTTTGCTCGAGCCGGCCCGGGGCATGGTCGGCGGCCAGGGCGGCGTCAGTTTCTGGAGCGTGCGGAAATCTGGCAAGCTTCTTGCGAGGCTGTTCGCCGAGGACGGCTACCAGCTCCGCAAGCGGCTGGTGCCGCTTGTCGAATTGCTCAACGGACGGGCGGGCCTGCCCAAATTATGGTCACTTTGATTTCGATTGTACCACCGCAGGAAAACGCATGAATCTAACGCCGAGGGAGAAAGACAAGCTGCTGATCGCCATGGCAGCGATCGTGGCCCGCAAGCGGCTCGAACGCGGCGTCAAGCTCAACCACCCGGAAGCGATCGCGCTGATCACCGATTTCGTCGTCGAGGGTGCCCGCGACGGCCGCGCGGTCGCCGAGCTGATGGAGGCCGGCGCCCATGTGGTCACCCGGGCCCAGGTGATGGAGGGCATTGCCGAAATGATCCACGATGTGCAGGTCGAGGCGACGTTTCCCGACGGCACCAAGCTGGTGACCGTGCACGAGCCGATCAGATAACACCGCCAAGGAGAGGAAATGCTTGAGCTGCGCCCCAACTGCGAATGCTGCGACAAAGATCTGCCGCCCGATGCGACGGATGCGGTGATCTGCACCTTCGAATGCACTTTCTGCGCCGACTGCGCACAAAACGTGCTCGGCGGCGCCTGTCCGAATTGCGGCGGCAACTTCTCGGCCCGCCCGATCCGTCCGGCAGCGCTGCTGATGAAATATCCGGCCTCCACCAGACGTGTGCTGAAGGCCGAAGGCTGCGACCCCCGCAAGGCCGCCTGATCCGGCGACCGCGAAATGGAAGGCAATCAATGATCCCCGGCGAAATCATCACGGCAAGCGGCGAGATCGAGCTGAACAAGGGTCTGGCGACGGTCACCTTGAAGGTAGCCAACAGCGGCGACCGGCCGATCCAGGTCGGCAGCCATTACCACTTCTTCGAGACCAATGAGGGACTGAGGTTCGATCGCGACAAGGCCCGCGGCATGCGGCTCGACATCGCTGCCGGCACCGCCATGCGCTTCGAGCCGGGGCAGGAGCGCGACGTTACCCTGGTGCCGCTCGGCGGTAAGCGCGAGGTCTACGGTTTTCAGCAGAAGATCATGGGCGCGCTGTGAGATCGAAGGCGTCGAGCAGTTTCGGCTCAGCCGGGCGGCTTGGCCGCCGCGTAAATGACGACCTTTCCCGGATCGTCGAATTCTACCGCCAGAACGTCCTCGGTCTGCACACGCCGCGAGTCGATGGCGTTGAACAGCAATGCGTTCGCCTCGATCTCCTTGCGCAGCTCGGCAATGTCGTCCCGATGTTGCCTGACCTTGTTCTCGATCGCCGGCGGCGGGCCGCCTTCGGTGCGCGCGGCGTCGGTAAGAAACACGATATCGACCTTGTCGAGCTTGGATGTCTTGCGCACGGCGGCGATGTTCTCACGCGTGCGGTCGATCGCCGAGCTGACCTTGCCGGCTTCCGCATTTGTCTGGGTCTCTTCCTGGCCGACCTCCGAGCCGACGATCCGGTTGACGGTCTCGGCGCTATCAAGGCTCTGCGCGTTCAGCGCCGCGTGCGGGACGCTGGCTGCCAGAAACGCGGTCGCGGCAATCCCATGCAGCCATCTGGTGTCGGACAAGGTGGTGATCGCCATCGCTCGTTCTCAGGGTCCTTTTCGAGTCTCGTGTCAGGGCGACAGGACCGAAACGTAACGTCCCCCGTGAAGGTTCCCTTTGCGATGCGGCGGGCTGACCGGGCGCCGGCCCGCCGCCTCGTCTCGTCAGCTCGCTTTCTTGGTGATCAGCGTCAGCGCGCCATTGGTGCTCATGCTGGCGGCGATCACCTGCGCCGAGGTGAGCCCCTTGGCTTCGAGCGCGGATTTGACCTGCGGTGTCGCGTCGATCGAGCCGCGCAGTTTCTGCAGATCGGCGTCGCTGCGCTTGGCGATCACCTCGTTGACCTTGGCTTGAGTGTCCGCCGGCAGATCCTTGATATCGACGACGTTGATCGCCTGGATGGTGGGCGCCTGCGGCTGCGCCCCGGGCGCGGCAGGAGCAGGCGCGGCCGGCGCCGGACTGGGCTGCTGCGCAGGCTGTTGCTGGGCGCTGGCGGCGGTTGCGAGCACCAGCGTGGCGGCGGCTGCCAGAAGGGTCGTTTTGCGCATGGATGTTCCTTTCCATCGATTGGCAAATGGTCGTTTTGGGGTGACCTGGCCACCTCAACCGCCAAATGGGATCGGAAAGTGTCGCTCAGCGGGTCATTGCGTGACCATAGGATGGCGGCAATGTGGGGCCCGCCTTCGACAAGCGGTATTTTCGGGCTGTATTTCGGGAGCAATTGCTGATGGCTAAAATCACCCGCGCCGCCTATGCGCAGATGTACGGCCCGACCGTCGGCGACAAGGTCCGGCTCGCAGACACCGAGCTGTTCATCGAAGTCGAAAAGGATCTCACCCTTTACGGCGAGGAGGTGAAATTCGGCGGCGGCAAGGTGATTCGCGACGGCATGGGCCAGAGCCAGGTTTCGCGCGCGCAAGGCGCGGTCGACACCGTCATCACCAATGCGCTGGTCGTCGATGCCACCGCCGGTATCGTCAAGGCGGATATCGGCCTCAGGGACGGCCGTATCGCCGCGATCGGCAAGGCCGGCAATCCGGATACTCAACGCGGCGTCACTATCATCATCGGCCCGGGCACCGAGATCATCGCCGGCGAGGGCAAGATCCTGACCGCCGGCGGCTTCGACGCGCATATCCACTTCATCTGCCCGCAGCAGATCGAGGAAGCGCTGATGTCGGGCATCACCACCATGCTCGGCGGCGGCACCGGCCCGGCGCACGGCACGCTGGCCACCACCTGCACGCCTGGGCCGTGGCATCTGGCGCGCATGATCCAGTCTTTCGATGCCTTTCCGATGAATATCGGCCTGTCGGGCAAGGGCAACGCGTCGCTGCCTGCCGCGCTCGAGGAGATGGTGCTCGCCGGCGCCTGCTCGCTGAAGCTGCACGAGGACTGGGGCACCACGCCGGCTGCAATCGACTGCTGCCTGTCGGTCGCCGACGATTACGACGTGCAGGTGATGATCCACACCGACACGCTGAACGAGTCCGGCTTCGTCGAAAACACGGTCGCGGCCATCAAGGGCCGCACCATCCATGCCTTCCACACCGAAGGCGCCGGCGGCGGCCACGCACCTGATATCATCAAGGTCTGCGGCCTGCCCAACGTCATTCCGTCCTCGACCAATCCGACCCGCCCCTACACGGTCAACACGCTGGCCGAACACCTCGACATGCTGATGGTCTGTCACCATCTGTCGCCGTCGATCCCCGAAGACATCGCCTTTGCCGAGAGCCGCATCCGCAAGGAAACCATCGCCGCGGAAGACATTCTGCACGACATCGGCGCCTTCTCGATCATCTCGTCGGACAGCCAGGCCATGGGCCGTGTCGGCGAAGTGGCGATCCGCTGCTGGCAGACCGCCGACAAGATGAAGCGCCAGCGCGGTTCGCTGCCGCAGGAGACCGGCGACAACGACAATTTCCGCGTCCGCCGCTACATCGCCAAATACACCATCAATCCGGCCATCGCGCATGGCCTGTCGAAGGACATCGGCTCGGTGGCGGTGGGAAAACGCGCCGATCTTGTATTGTGGAACCCGGCGTTCTTCGGCGTCAAGCCGGACATGGTGCTGATCGGCGGCATGATCGCCGCCGCCCCGATGGGCGATCCCAACGCCTCGATCCCGACTCCGCAGCCGATGCACTATCGGCCGATGTTCGGTGCCTACGGCAAGGCGATGACCAATTCGTCGGTGACCTTCGTTTCGAAGGCCGCGCTCGATTCCGGCCTGCGCGGCAGGCTCGGCGTCGACAAGCAGATGGTCGCGGTAGAGAACACCCGCGGCGGCATCGGCAAGCATTCGATGGTGCTCAACGACGCCACGCCGCATGTCGAGGTCGACCCCGAGACCTACGAGGTCCGCGCCGACGGCGAGTTGCTCACCTGCGAGCCGGCCACCGTGCTGCCAATGGCGCAACGCTACTTCCTGTTCTGAACCATCGGCGCTAGAACGACCGATGTAGAACATGCCGCGCCAGGCCTATGGACCAGCAACTCCCCTATGCCCACGACATTTTCCCGCATATCCGCATTGTCCTGGGCATGGTGATCGGCCTTGGCGTCACACGGCTGCTGTCGGGGCTTGCCCGCATCGTCCAGCATCCCGGCCAGTACCGGCTCTATCCCGTGCACCTCGCCTGGGTTGCGTCGGTGCTTCTGATGCTGGTGCATTTCTGGTGGTGGGAGTTCGGCCTGTTCCAGATCGAGAACTGGACCTTCGGCAAATACCTGTTCATCATCTTCTACGCCGTCACGCTGTTCCTGCTCTGCGCGTTGCTGTTTCCGGATTCGATGCTGGACTACACCAGCTATGAGGATTTCTTTTATTCGCGCCGGGCCTGGTTCTTCGGCCTGCTGGCGGCGACTTATCTGCTCGACGTGATCGACACACTGCTGAAAGGGCCGGCGCATTTCGCCCATTTCGGCGTCGAATATCTGATCCGCACGCCGGTTTTCGTCGCGCTTTGCGTCATTGCGATCCTGCTGCGCGACCGCCGCTTTCACATCGCCTTTGTCGCCGGCGCGCTCGTCTATCAGATATCGTTTATCCTGCGGCTCTTCGACACGATTGTTTGAGCGCCATTGGGGTGGCTGATCGGATAGTCTAGGCTTTTTGGGAGAGGCAGTTTTTACATGAAGCTCGATATCCGCACTGACTTCACCAAATTCCCGCGCGCCGTCTCCGTCCTGGCCGCAGGTGAAGCCGGAACCACCACGCCGTATGACAGCGCAGTGCTTGCCCATGACGAGCGGCATCTGCGCCGTCGCGCCATCGAAACGGCCCGTAGCGACAAGGTGCTGGTCGACCTGCCCGAACCGGTGACCTTGAACCATGGTGACCGGCTGGTGCTGGAGGATGGCCGTCACATCGAGATCATCGCGGCCGAGGAGCCGCTCTACGACGTCCGGGCCAGCGACCCTGTCCATCTGGCCGAGCTTGCCTGGCACATCGGCAACCGCCACCTCGCAGCCGCCATCGAAGCTGGGCGCATCCTCATCCTGCGCGACCATGTCATCAAGGCGATGCTGGAGGGATTGGGCGCCATTGTGAGCGACGTCTCCGAGCCGTTCAAGCCGGTGCGCGGCGCCTATTCCGGGCATGGCGGCCAAGGCCATGCTCATGCCGAGGCGCATGCGCACAGCCACGCCGAAGCGCATTCCCATAGCCACAGCGAAGCGCATTCCCACAGCCATTCGCACGACCATGATGACCATGACTGACCAGCCTTCCAACGTGGCCCAGCCTTCCAACGTTGCATTGTTGCGGCTGATGGCGTGGCTGTCGCCTTCCTTCCCGGTCGGCGGCTTTTCCTACAGCCATGGCCTGGAGCAAGCCGTGCATGCCGGGCTGGTTGCCGACAGCAAAGACCTCGCCGCATGGCTGGAGACGCTGGTCGAGATGGGTTCGGGCTGGAACGATGCGGTGCTGTTTGCCGAAAGCTGGCGCCGGGCACGCGAAGCCGACGACCTCGATGAAATCGTCGCCCTTGCCGAAGCTCTGGCAGGCTCGCGCGAGCGTCATACCGAGACGATGCTGCAGGGCGCCGCCTTCCTGAAAGCGGCCTCCGCCTGGCCGTGCCACGTGCTGGATCGCCTGCCGGCCGAATGTGCTTATTGCGTCGCCGTCGGTGCCGTCGCCGGCGGCCACGGCATTGCGCTGCGGGACGCCCTGGCGGCCTTTCTGCAGGCCTTCTTCTCCAATCTCGTCCAGGCTGCGATCCGGCTTGGCATCGTTGGCCAGAGTGCCGCGATGTCGCTACTGGCCGCCTTCGAATCGCTTGCCCTGGCTACGGCCGACCGCGCCGCCGGCTCGACAACAGACGACCTCGGCGGCTGCGCCTTCGTCTCGGATATCATGGCGATGAAGCACGAGACCCAGTATTCGCGGCTGTTCCGCTCATGATCGTCCTCGCTTTCGCGCTCTCGCTCGTCCTGCTGCTGATCACCGCACTGCATGTCTATTGGGGCATTGGCGGCATCTGGCCGGGCAGGGACGCTGCCTCCTGCGCCCGCGCCGTCATCGGCTTTCATGGCGTCGACGAGATGCCGGCACCCTTCGCCAGCTTCGCCGTCGCCGCATGTCTCGGCCTGGCGACACTGTGGCCGATGGCGCTCGAGGGCATCTTTGCCACGCCGTTTCCCAAGGCCGGGCTTGCCGCCACGTCACTGCTCATCGCACTGGTTTTCCTGGCGCGCGGCATTGCCGGCTTCACGCCCTGGTGGCGCCGGCTGACGCCCGAACAGCCTTTCTCGCGGCTCGATCTGCGTTACTATTCGCCGCTGTGCCTGCTGATCGGGCTTGGCTTCGCCATTCTTGCCTTCACGGAGTTCCCCGCATGATATCGCCCAACGGTCCACTTCGCATCGGCATTGGCGGTCCGGTCGGCTCGGGCAAGACGACGCTCACCGAAAAGCTCTGCAAGGCGCTGCGTGACGAGTTCTCGATCGCCGTCGTCACCAACGACATCTACACCAAAGAAGACGCCATGATGCTGGCCCGGCTGCAGGCACTGCCCGAGGATCGCATCGTCGGCGTCGAGACCGGCGGCTGCCCGCACACCGCCATCCGCGAGGACGCCTCGATCAATCTGCAGGCGATCGCCGAGATGACTAAGAAATTCCCGGATCTCGACATCGTCTTCATCGAATCGGGCGGCGACAATCTCGCCGCCACCTTCTCGCCGGACCTTGCCGACCTGACGCTCTATGTCATCTCGGTTTGCCAGGGCGAGGAGATCCCGCGCAAGGGCGGGCCGGCGATCACGCGGTCCGATTTCCTGGTCATCAACAAGAGCGACCTTGCGCCCTATGTGAACGTCAATCTCGACGTCATGGAACGCGACGCTGCCCGCATGCGCGGCAAGCGGCCGTTCGGCTTCACCGACCTGTCGCGCGGCAAGGGACTGCAGGAAGTGATCGATTTCATCGTCGAACAGGGCGGGCTGAGAGCCGGCACCGCCACCAGCACGGCGGCGTAAGGCGACAGCGCTCGCCTTGCACCAAACGAAATCGGTTGCGGGTGTTCCAGCCGCGCGGCATGCTCGCTCCATTCGCGGAGACATACGATGAGCATCACGCGCCTGCAGAAGGAAGTGCTGACCAACCTGCCGTTCTATGAGGAGCGCGTCGACCTCGCTTGCGCCTTCCGCTGGACGGCGCGGCTCAACATGCACGAGGCGGTGGCCAACCATTTCTCGCTGGCGGTCAACGACGATGGCTCGCAATTCCTGATGAACCCTAACCAGGTGCATTTTTCGCGCATCAAGGCGAGCGATCTGCTTCTGATCGACGCCGATGATCCCGACACGCTGGCCGGTCCGAATGCGCCAGATCCGACGGCGTGGGGCCTGCATGGCGCCATCCATCGCAATGTGCGCCATGCGCGCTGCGTCATGCATGTCCACTCGATCCACGCCACCGTGCTTGCCTCGCTCGCCGACTCGACGCTGCCGCCGATCGACCAGAACTCGGCGATCTTCTTCAACCGCCATGTCGTCGACGCTCATTATGGCGGGCTGGCCTTCGAGGAAGAGGGCGAGCGCTGCTCGCAGCTTCTTGTCGACCCGAAGGTCAAGGTGATGGTGATGGGCAACCATGGCGTGCTTGTCATCGGCGACAGCGTCGCCGACACCTTCAACCGCATGTTCTATTTCGAGCGCGCCGCCGAAACCTATATCAAGGCGCTGTGGACCGGCCGGCCGCTGCGGGTATTGTCGGATGAGATCGCCGAAAAGGCGGCAAGGGAACAGGAAGACTATCCCGGCCAGGCCGAACGCCACCTCTCCGAACTGAAGGCGATCCTCGACGAGCAGGAACCTGGCTACCGGAACTGAGCGCCCGTTAAAGCTTTAAAGTCCCAGTTCGGCCCGCAATTCGTCGGCGCTGTTGATGACAATCGCGCCCGGCGGCCCTTCCATGGGCGCCTCTGGCCAGAAGATCGTCTTCATTCCCGCCGCCAGCCCTGCCGTGGCGCCGGTCACGCTGTCGTCGACGGCCACGGCCTCGGCGGGATCGACGTCGGCCAGCCAGGCGGCGCGCAGGAAAGGTTCGGCGTGCGGCTTGCCTTCGCGCACGTCGTTGCGGCTGACCGTCTTCATGCCGGCATAGACGAGGCCGACGGCGCGCAGATTGGCATCGACGATCAGCTTGTCCGAGTTGGACACCACCGCTTGCGGCACGCCAAGCGCGCGCAGCTCGTTGAAAATCTCGATCGCGCCGCTGCGAGGCGTCAGCGTTTGCGCCATGGGCAGATAGTGATCGTATTTGCGCACGATCCAGTCGTCGAAAGGCAGGTCGAGGCCGAACTCGTCGCGCAGCATTTCGTAGACCGGCCATGCGGCAATGCCGAGCACCCGCTCATGCAGGTCGGCCGGCGGTGCGATGCCGACGCTGTGCAGTGCCGCAATCAGCGCCGCCTCGTGCAGCGGCTCGCTGTCGACCAGCGTGCCGTCCATATCCCAGAAAACCGCTCTCGGCGTCATGCAAGGCTCCATTCTCCAAAAATCCCCTTAAAGGGTTTAGCTCTGGAGATAAACCGCCGCATCTCCGCTAGAACCGAGATTGGTGCTACTCGACAGCCTTGCTGTTGCAGCGAGACTGGGTCGATCCCTTCACTTCGCTCGAAACGCAGAGTTCCAGACCTAGGCAATTGCTCTTGCAATAGGCAATTGCGCGCAAGTTCATTCCCTGCGAAACTATGGCACTCCGCCACTTATGCTCGGCGGGTTGGGAGGCACGAACTTGAATTCGCGGCAGGATAGCGGCGGCAACAGGCTGGACGACGCGGCGCGCGCCGGCTGGCTCTATTATGTCGCAGGCAACACCCAGGACCAGATCGCCGCTACGCTTGGCATCTCCCGGCAGACGGCGCAGCGGCTGGTGTCGCTCGCGGTCTCCGAAGGGCTGATCAAGGTGCGCGTCGACCATCCGATCGCCAATTGCCTCGACCTTGCGGCAAGGCTGAAATCGCGCTTTGCGCTTGATCTGGTCGAGGTGGTGCCGAGTGATCCCGCCTCCTCCTCCACCGTCATCGGCGTCGCCGAGGCAGCGGCGGCCGAGATCGAGCGGCGGCTGCGGTCGCCCACACCGATCGTCATGGCGATCGGCACCGGCCGCACGCTGAAGGCCGCGATCGAGCAGCTGCCGCCGATGGAATGCCCGCAGCACAAGGTGGTATCGCTGACCGGCAATATCTCGCCGGACGGCTCGGCCGCCTTCTACAACGTCATCTTCACCATGGCCGACAGGGTCAAGGCGCGCTCGTTTCCGATGCCTTTGCCGGTCATCGCCTCCTCGCCGGAGGAGCGCGAGATGCTGCTCAGCCAGCCGATGATCCAGCCGACGCTGGCGCTTGCGGCCGAGGCCGACGTCACTTTTGTCGGCATAGGCGATCTCGGCCCGAAGGCGCCGCTCTACGAGGACGGCTTCATTTCGGAGGGTGAATTGAAGGCGCTGCAGAAGGCCGGCGGTATCGCCGAGATCGTCGGCTGGGTATTCGATCGCGACGGCCGCATGATCGAGGGCATCACCAACGACCGGGTGTCGTCGGCGCCGCTGCCGTCGCGCGAAAAGTCGCTGGTGATCGCGCTTGCCATGGGCGACCGCAAGCTGCCGGGCATCTTCGCCGCCGTCAACCGGCGGCTGGTCAACGGCCTCATCACCGATGAGCGGACCGCCGCCGCCTTGCTGGCGGGTGCATGATCTCCGAGCCGCTGGCGGTCGGAAACGATCATGTGAAATTGAAACGCAGCTGAATCCCCGATAAAAAGAGCGACACTACTGGTGCCGGCCGCAAGGATCGTTGCCGTCGAGGAAGCCCATGTCGCGCTGCAGATGCGGCGGCAGTTCGCGGACGTCGAGGTAGGCGCGTTTGCGCGCCGTGTGTCTCGCCAATCCCCGCGCCAGCCGTGAAAACCAGCCATGGGCTGGAGCAAGAAGCAGCTTTTCCTGTATTGTGGTCATGATCGTCAGCCTTCACTATCTCTAGGCGTAATTGATCTTCAGCACGGAATATCGGTAGGACCGGCCGGTGCCGCCAATCAAACGTCGATCACTGCCCATAAGGAGGGCTTATGCCGGAGCTCAATTCACGACAGCTGGTTTCGCAGCTTCCTCCGCTTCAGGCGATCCGGGTGTTCGAGGCGGTGGCGCGGCATCTCTCCTTCACCAAGGCCGCCCAGGAGCTTGGCATGACGCAGGCGGCCGCAAGCTATCAGATCAAGCTTCTGGAGGAGCGCGTTGGCGCGCCCTTGTTCCTGCGCCAGCCAAAACAGATCGTGCTGACCGAACCCGGCCAGCGCCTGGCGCCCGCGGTCAGCGAGGCATTCGCGCTGTTGAGCGGCGCCTATGCCGCCGCGCGCACCGGCGCCGACGGCGTGCTTTGCGTTTCGACGCTGCTGACCTTTGCCTCCAATTGGCTGGCGCAGCATCTCGGTTCGTTCCAGGTCGCGCATCCGTCGCTGGCGGTGCGCGTCGATACTTCGAACAGGGTTGTCGATTTTGCCAGAGAGGATATCGACATCGCCATCCGCTCCGGTGGCGGCAACTGGCCGGGCGTCGAGACCCATATGCTTTTCAGGGCCGATTTCACGCCCGTTCTTAGTCCAAAGCTCGCGGCAAGCATCGGCGGCGTCAAGGAGCCGGCCGACCTGCTGCGGCTGCCGATCCTCGACCCGGGCGACATCTGGTGGCGGGACTGGTTTGCCGCCGCCGGCCTGCCGGTCGAGGAGCTGGCCAAGCGCCCCGGCACCAGCATGGGCGCACAGGCCTATGAGGCCAATGCCGCGATTGCCGGCCACGGCGTGGCGATCGTTACCAAGGCGCTGTTCAAGACCGAACTTGCCGACGGCCGCCTGATCCAGCCCTTTGATCTGGTTGGTGACGACGGCCATGCCTATTGGCTGGTCTATCCGACGGCGCGGCGCAACGTGCCGAAGATCCGCGCCTTCCGCGATTGGATCCTGAGCGAGATCGCTTGCCAATAGGCTGAATCCCAGCAAGCCCGATAGCAAAGCTCCGGGCCCAATCAGCCCGGTCGATCCTTCATCAGACATGCCGCAAACGTCCCAGGCTTGCCGCTGCACGATACCGGCGTGCTGCGCTGCAGCAACGAATCCGTCTTGACATAATTCAGCGCAAGTGAGTAATTGCTCACAGCCAAGGCAAATGCTCATCTTGGTTTATGGGAGGAATTTTGATGAAACTTCGCACGTTCACCCTAGGCCTGTTCTCGGCCAGCGCGCTTGCGTTCGCCGCGCATGCCGAATCCATCACCATCGCCACGGTCAACAATGGCGACATGGTCCGCATGCAGAAGCTGACCGACGACTTCACCTCGAAGAATCCCGACATCCAGCTGCAGTGGGTCACGCTCGAGGAAAACGTCCTGCGCGAGCGCGTCACCACCGACATCGCCACCAAGGGTGGGCAGTACGACGTGATGACCATCGGCACCTACGAAGTGCCGATCTGGGCCAAGCAGAACTGGCTTTTGCCGCTCGACAAGCTCGGCGACGATTACGACGTCAAGGACATCATTCCGGCCATAGCCGGCGGCCTGTCGGTCGACGGCAAGCTCTACGCAGCGCCGTTCTACGGCGAAAGCTCCTTCGTCATGTACCGCAAGGATCTGATGGACAAGGCCGGACTCAAGATGCCCGACGCACCGACCTGGGACTTCATCAAGCAGGCCGCCGACAAGATGACCGACCGCGCCAACGGCATGAACGGTGTCTGCCTGCGCGGCAAGGCCGGCTGGGGCGAGAACATGGCCTTCCTGACCGCCATGTCGAACTCCTTCGGCGCGCGCTGGTTCGACGAGAATTGGAAGCCGCAATTCGATCAGCCCGAATGGAAGAACACGCTGCAATTCTATGTCGACCTGATGAAGGCCGACGGCCCCGAGGGTGCGTCGTCCAACGGCTTCAACGAAAACCTGGCGTTATTCCAGCAGGGCAAATGCGGCATGTGGATCGACGCCACCGTCGCTGCCTCCTTCGTTTCCGACCCGAAGAACTCCACCGTCGCCGACAAGGTCGGCTATGCGCTGGCACCGGACAATGGCCTCGGCAAGCGCGGCAATTGGCTGTGGGCCTGGTCGCTGGCCATCCCCGCTGGCACCCAGAAGGCCGACGCCGCACAAAAGTTCGTGTCCTGGGCAACCAGCAAGCACTATGCCGAGCTCGTCGCCTCGAAGGAAGGCTGGGCCAACGTACCGCCGGGAACGCGCTCCTCGCTCTATGCCAATCCCGAGTACCAGAAGGCAGCGCCTTTCGCCAAGATGACGCTGGACTCGATCAACTCCGCCGATCCGACGCACCCGACCGTCAAGCCGGTGCCTTATGTCGGCGTCCAGTTCGTCGCCATTCCTGAGTTCCAGGGTCTCGGCACCACTGTCGGTCAGCTCTTCTCGGCGGCACTTGCCGGCCAGTCGAGCGTCGACGATGCCTTGAAGCAGGCGCAGGACGCGGCCACCGCGACGATGACCGAGGGCGGTTACATCAAGTAAGCTCCTCCCGGTGCCGGCCGCGTATCATGGCCGGCAACGGCCGCCCGAATCCCAGTTCGGGCGGCCAGCTTTACACCGCTGAAAAACTTGGCTGACCTCGAAGGGTGACCGTCATGGCTACTCAGCAGACCCGTTCGCTTGCCCGCTTCATGATGGCGCCATCCGTGGTGCTGCTGCTGGTTTGGATGATTGTGCCGCTGGCATTCACGCTGTGGTTCTCCTTCCAGCAGTACAATCCGCTCAATCCGATGCGCGACGGCTTCGTCGGCTTTTCGAACTACGCGCTGTTCTATTCCAACCCGGCATTCCTGCAGTCGATCCTCAACACGCTTACCATCGTGGTCAGTGTGCTCTTGATCACCGTCATCGGCGGCATCGCGCTGGCGCTGCTGATCGATCAGCCGATGTGGGGGCAGGGCATCGTCCGCATTCTCGTCATCTCGCCATTCTTCGTCATGCCGCCGGTGGCGGCACTCGTCTGGAAGAACATGATCATGCATCCGCAATACGGCGTCTTTGCCGACATTGCGCGCTTCTTCGGCGGGCAGCCGATCGACTGGTTCGGACAGCATCCACTCACGGCGGTCATCATCATCGTTGCCTGGCAATGGCTGCCGTTTGCGACGCTGATCCTTTTGACGTCGCTTCAGTCGCTCGACGGCGAGCAGAAGGAAGCCGCCGAGATGGACGGCGCCGGCTTTGTCAGCCGCTTCATCTATTTGACGCTGCCGCACATGTCGCGCGCCATCACCGTCGTCATCCTGATTCAGACGATCTTCCTGTTGTCGGTCTATGCCGAGATCCTCGTCACCACCAATGGCGGCCCGGGTTATGCCTCCACCAACCTGCCCTTCCTCGTCTACCAGAAGGCACTGCTGGAGTTCAAAATCGGCCAGGCGTCAGCCGGCGGTGTCATCGCCGTCATTCTTGCCAACATCGTTGCCTTCTTCGCCATGCGCGCCGTCGGCAAGAACCTGGACAAATAAGGGAGGAAATGATGGCCCGTGCAGTCACCACCCGGCACAAGACGATCGCGACCGCGGCCGCCTGGATTGTCGCTCTGCTGATCTTCTTCCCGATCCTCTACACGATCATCACCTCGTTCAAGTCGGAGCAGGAGGCCATCCAGGGCTTCAACCTAGTGCCGTCGGGGACAATGGAGAGCTATTCCGAAGTCCAGGCACAGAACGGCTATTTCAAGTTCTTCCTGAACTCGGTGTTCCTGTCGGTCGGCTCGACCATCCTGGCTTTGCTCGTCGCCATACCGGCGGCATGGTCGATGGCGTTTTCGCCAGGCAAATGGACCAAGGACATCCTGATGTGGATGCTTTCCACCAAGATGATGCCGGCGGTTGCCGTGCTGTTCCCGATCTATCTGATCTTCCGCGACACCGGACTGCTCGACAGTCGCATCGGCCTGATGATCATGCTGATGCTGATCAACCTGCCGATCGTGGTCTGGATGCTCTACACCTATTTCCGCGAGATCCCGGGCGAGATCCTGGAAGCGGCGCGCATGGACGGCGCGTCGCTCTGGAACGAGATCATCTATGTGCTGACGCCGATGGCGGTGCCAGGCATCGCCTCGACCATGCTGCTCAACATCATCCTGGCCTGGAACGAGGCGTTCTGGACGATCCGGCTGACCACCACCGAGGCAGCGCCGCTCACCGCCTTCATCAGCTCTTTCTCCAGCCCGCAGGGGCTGTTCTGGGCCAAGCTTTCGGCCGCCTCGACGCTGGCGATCGCGCCGATCCTGATCATGGGCTGGTTCAGCCAGAAGCAGCTGGTACGCGGCCTAACGTTCGGGGCGGTGAAGTAACGGAAACTGCCTGACAGAAAACGACGAAATAGCCCTTCGGGGGAGGAAAACATGGGAAACATCACGCTCAAGAACGTCTCCAAATCCTTCGGGGCGACGTCCATCATTCCCGGCCTCGACCTGGTCATCGAGAACGGCGAGTTCGTCGTCTTCGTCGGCCCGTCAGGCTGCGGCAAGTCAACGCTGCTGCGTCTGATCGCCGGCCTGGAGGACACCAGCGGCGGCACCATCAATATCGATGGCCGCGACGTCACCGGTGAGGCGCCGGCCAAGCGCAAGCTGGCCATGGTGTTCCAGTCCTACGCGCTCTACCCGCACATGACGGTGGCCAAGAACATCGCTTTCCCGTTGAAGATGGCGGGCGAGGACAAAGCCACCATCGACAAGAAGGTGAAGGACGCCGCGCGGATCCTGAACCTCACGAACTATCTCGATCGCCGTCCCGGCCAGCTCTCAGGCGGCCAGCGGCAGCGCGTCGCCATCGGCCGCGCCATTGTGCGCCAGCCATCGGCCTTCCTGTTCGACGAGCCTTTGTCCAATCTCGATGCGGCGCTGCGCGGCACCATGCGGCTGGAGATCAGCGAGCTGCACCACCAACTCAAGACAACCATGGTCTACGTCACCCACGACCAGATCGAGGCGATGACCATGGCCGACAAGATCGTGGTGCTCAATGCCGGCAATATCGAGCAGGTCGGCTCGCCGATGGAGCTCTACAAGACGCCCAAGAACCTGTTCGTCGCCGGTTTTATCGGTTCGCCGAAGATGAACCTGATTGAAGGCGCGCCGGCCGCCAAATATGGCGCCAGGACAGTCGGCATCCGTCCGGAACATATGAACATTTCGAAGACGTCAGGCGACTGGAAGGCGACGGTCGGCGTTGCCGAGCATCTCGGCTCCGACACGTTCCTGCACGTCCAGGCGGATGGTGTCGGGCAGCTGACGGTACGCGCCGACGGCGAATTGCCCGTCCATCACGGCGACACGATCTACCTGACGCCGGACAAGACCAAGCTGCATCGTTTCGGCGCCGACGGCAAGGCGATGCTGCAATGAGGCTCGGAGGTAAATCGGCGCTGATTACCGGATCGGCGCGCGGCATCGGCAGGGCATTTGCCGAAGCCTATATGCGCGAAGGGGCGACGGTTGCGATTGGCGACATCAATCTCGAAGCCGCCGAGAAGACGGCTTCGGAAATCGGCCGCAATGCCTACGCGGTGAAGCTGGACGTCACTGATCTCGCGTCTATCGATGCGGCCGTCAAGGCGGTCGAAGCCAGGGCCGGCGGCCTCGATATCTTGATCAACAACGCTGCCCTGTTCGACCTGGCGCCGATCGTCGAGATCAGCAAGACAAGCTACGACAAATTGTTCTCGGTCAACGTCGCCGGCACGCTGTTTACGCTGCAGGCCGCCGCCCGTTCGATGATTGCCCGCGGCAAGGGCGGCAAGATCATCAATATGGCAAGCCAGGCCGGGCGCCGCGGCGAGGCGCTGGTCGCCGTCTACTGCGCCACCAAGGCGGCGGTCATCTCGCTCACCCAGTCGGCAGGGCTCGACCTGATCAAGCACCGCATCAACGTCAATGCCATCGCCCCGGGTGTCGTCGACGGCGAGCATTGGGACCATGTCGATGCCTTGTTCGCCAAGTTCGAGAACCGGCCGAAGGGCGAAAAAAAGAGACTGGTCGGCGAAGCCGTGCCTTATGGCCGCATGGGCACGGCGCAAGACCTCACCGGCATGGCGGTGTTCCTGGCCAGCGACGAGGCCGAATATATCGTTGCCCAGACCTATAATGTCGATGGCGGCCAGTGGATGAGTTGAGGGGGCGAAGGCGCTCTTCTCCCCGTCTCCTCCACGGGGGGAAGAGCCGTCCCGCTAAAGGGTAAAAACAGATGACCGTGAAACTCTCTTCTTCCAACCTCACCAAGCTGCCGCCCAAGGTCGCCGGCCCGAAATACGATCGCGCCGCGCTCAAGGCCGGCATCGTGCATTTCGGCGTCGGCAATTTCCATCGCTCGCACCAGGCCGTCTATCTCGACGACCTGTTCAATTCCGGCGTCGGCCACGACTGGGCCATTGTCGGCGCCGGCGTCTTCGAGGGCGAGAAGGTCGGCCGCGGCAAGCTGCAGGAGCAGGACTGGCTGACCACCGTGGTCGAGCAGGACAGCGGCCATATGAGTGCGCGCGTCACCGGCGTCATGATCGATTTCCTAATGCCTGGCGACGCGATCGCAATCGTCGAGCGGCTAGCCGATCCGGCGATCAAGATCGTTTCCCTGACCATCACCGAGGGCGGCTATTTCATCGATCCGGCTTCCGGCGTCTTCAATCCGACACACCCCGACATCGTTGCCGACGCTGAGCCGGGGGCGACGCCGAAGACCGTCTTCGGCCTTATCCTCGCCGGGCTGCTGCGCCGCCGTGCCGATGGTATCGTGCCCTTCACAATCATGTCCTGCGACAACATCCCCCATAACGGCCACGTCACCTCGGATGGCGTCATCGGCCTTGCGCGGCTGATCGACGAGGATCTGGCAAACTGGGTGAGCGAAAAAGTTGCCTTTCCCAATGGCATGGTCGACCGCATCACGCCGGCCACCACCGACCGCGAGCGCCGCATTCTCTCCGGCGAATTCGGCCTCGACGACAATTGGCCGGTGTTTTGCGAACCGTTCAAGCAATGGGTGCTGGAGGACCGTTTCACCGACGGCCGCCCGCCGCTGGAAAAGGTCGGCGTGCAGTTCGTCAGCGATGTCGCGCCCTATGAGCTGATGAAGATCCGCATCCTCAATGGCGGCCACGCGACCATCGCCTATCCGGCCGGGCTGATGGACATCCATTTCGTCCATGAGGCAATGCAGGAGCCGCTGGTACGCGGCTTCCTCGACAAGCTCGAGCATGACGAAATCATCCCGACCGTGCCGCCGGTTCCGGACACCGACCTCGAAGATTACTACCAGCTCATCGAGCACCGATTCTCCAACCCGAAGATCGGCGACACCATACGGCGGCTTTGCCTCGACGGCTCCAACCGCCAGCCGAAATTCATCATTCCGACCATCGCCGACCGGCTGAAGGCTGGCAAAAGCGTCACCGGCCTGGCGCTGGAGTCTGCGCTCTGGTGTCGCTACTGCTTCGGCACGACGGATTCCGGTGCCGTCACCGAGCCCAACGACCCGAACTGGGGCCGGTTGCAGGCGACGGCCAAGGCGGCCAGGGACATGCCTGCCGCCTGGCTTGCCATGGAAGACATCTATGGCGATGTCGGCCCCTCGCGGCCGTTCGCCGAAGCGTTCGGCCATGCGCTCAAATCGCTGTGGGCGGACGGCGCGCGCGCGACACTGACGCGCTATCTCGCCGGCGACCTCTGAAGCCGATCCAGCGCGATGACGCCTGAACTGGTCATTTTCGACTGTGACGGCGTGCTGGTGGACAGTGAGATGCTGTCCGTCTCGGCATTGCTGGAGATGATCGCGCTTGCCGGCGGCAACGTCAGCGAGGACATTGCCTACGAGCGCTTCCTCGGCAAGAGCATGAAGAGCGTCCGCGAAATCCTCGCAAGCGACTTCGGGCTCGATCTCACCGACCAGCATCTGACCGAGATGCGCTCCGAACTGATGCGCAAGTTCCGCGAGCAGCTGAAACCGATGCCAGGCATCGCACAGGTCCTGCCGAAGCTCGGCGTGCCGTGCTGCGTCGCCTCCTCCGGCACGCTGGAGCGGATCCGCTATGCGCTCAAGGTTACGGGGTTGCTTGGGCTGCTGGAGCCGCATTTGTTCAGCGCTGCCATGGTGGCGCGGGGCAAACCGGCGCCCGATCTCTTTCTCCATGCAGCCGATACAATGAGAGCGGCCCCGCGAAACTGCCTCGTCGTCGAGGACAGCCCGGCCGGCATCGAAGCGGCGCGGGCGGCCGGCATGCGCGTCCTTGCCTTCACCGGCGGCTCGCACACCGGCAACCCGGCATTGAAAGCGCGGCTTGCGTCGAGTGAGCCGGACTTTATATTCGCTGACATGCTGCAATTGCCCGATCTGATTGCAGGCCTGGGAGCGAGAGCAAGAACACCTTGACCAACAGTTTCGTTTGCGCGGTCGATGTCGGCACCGGAAGCGCCCGTGCCGGCATTCTCGACACCGGTGGCGCCTTGCTCGGCCGCGCCGAGCACCCGATCGCCATGCAACAGCCGAAGGCCGACCATGCCGAGCACGATTCGCAGGACATATGGTCGGCGGTGTGCATGGCCGTCCGTGCTGCCCGCGAAAAGGCGCGCGTGAAGGCCGAGGATATCGTCGGCATCTCCTTTGACGCCACCTGCTCTCTGGTGGTGCGGGACCGGCATGGCGGCCAGCTCAGCGTGTCCGTCACTGGCGAAAGGCGCTGGGACACCATCGTCTGGCTCGACCATCGCGCCATTGCCGAGGCCGACGAATGCACCGAAAGCGGCCATGCCGTGCTCGACTATATCGGCGGCGTCATGTCGCCGGAAATGGAGACGCCGAAGCTGATGTGGCTGAAGCGCAACCTGCCTGGAACATGGAACGAAGCCGGCTATCTATTCGACCTCACCGACTTCCTGAGCTGGAAGGCAACCGGCTCGCTCGCCCGTTCGCAATGCACGCTGACAGCCAAATGGACCTATCTGGCCCATGAAGCGACCGGCTGGCGGCGCGACTTCTTCGAAGCGGTCGGGCTCGGCGACCTTTTCGAGCACGGCAATCTGCCGGAAAAGGCAAGCCCGGTCGGCGCGGATATCGGTCCGCTCGGCGCGCAAGCCGCGGCGGAGCTTGGCCTGACCGAAAAATGCCGGGTCGGCGCCGGCGTCATCGATGCCTATGCCGGCGCGCTTGGCGTGCTCGGCGGCTTCGCCGGCGACGCGAAGGACATCGGCCGCCATCTGGCCCTGATCGCCGGCACGTCGAGTTGCGTCATGGCGATGTCGCCCGATCCGCAGCCTTTCGCCGGCGTTTGGGGTCCCTACTATGGCGCCGCCCTTCCCGGCCTGTGGCTGTCGGAAGGCGGCCAATCGGCGACCGGCGCGCTGCTCGATCACATCATCCGCTGGCATGGCGCCGGCGGCGAGTCGGATGCCGCCATGCATGCCAGGATCGCACGCCGCGTCGCCGAGCTGCGCGCCGCCGAGGGTGGCAACCTCGCCGCCAGGCTTCACGTACTGCCCGATTTCCACGGCAACCGCTCGCCGCTCGCCGACCCGCATGCCGTCGGCGTCATCAGCGGGCTGACGCTGGATGCCTCCTTCGACAGCCTGTGCAAGCTCTACTGGCGCACCGCCGTCAGCATCGCGCTTGGCGTCCGCCACGTGCTGGAAGCGCTGAACGAAAACGGCTATCTGATCGACACGCTGCACGTTACCGGCGGCCACACCAAGAACCCGCTATTGATGGAGCTCTATGCCGACGCCACCGGCTGCACGGTGGTCGAGCCGCTGGCGGACGAGGCGGTGCTGCTCGGCACCGGCATGATTGCCGCCACCGCTGCCCGGCTTTTTCCCGATTTGAACGCTGCCTGCGTCGGGATGCAGCAAGGCGGCAAGACACGAGAGCCCAATCCGGCTGCTGCCGGCCGGTTCGACCGCGACTATCGCGTGTTTCTCGAGATGCATCGGCAAAGGCAGGCGCTGGACACGATCCGATAGGGCCGAACGGCCTCGAGGCAGCTATCTCTGGTTCCAGCGCCGGACTACCGGTTCGTCAAAATCGTGCTCGTAGCCGAGCACGCTTATGCTGGCGGTGTCCAGCACGAAAAGCGCGCCGCCTTGCGGCGGCAGGCCGAGCCAGCGTGCGGCCAGCACCCGCAGGAAATGCGAGCTTGAGAAGACCAGGACGTTGCTGCCGGCCTCGCGCAACTCGCTGACGATCCCGTCCGCCCTCGAGCCGACATCCGCGGCCGACTCGCCACGCGGGCAGCCGTCGCGAAATAGCCGCCAGCCGGGACGCTCGGCGAGGATTTGCTTGGTGGTCAATCCCTCATAGGCACCATAATCCCACTCCGCCAGATCGTCCTTCTTCACGCCTGACGCGCCGAAGCCGGCCAGCGCACAGGTGTTGAAGGCGCGCTGCGACGGGCTCGACCACACCGCCGAGAAGGATAGACCCTTTAGCCGCTCAGGGATCCGCCTCGCAGCGTCCTCGCCGGCCGGCGTCAGCGGTATGTCGGTCCGGCCGGTATGTTTTCCGGACGCGCTCCATTCCGTCTCGCCATGCCGAACCAGATAGATTTCGGGAAACGCGCTCATCAGGGTGCCTTTTCAAATGAATCCGCCGTGACCATAGCGGCTTCCATAGGCTCTCCAATAGCGCGCATTGAGCTGACTGGCTTAACCCTTCCGCAAGTCAGCCTCTTGCCACCAGTGCCCATTTGATAGACAACCCCTCTTAATGCGGAATCCGGCCGATCTTGGCCATTTGCCGCGCTGAGACGCGGCTTCCGGCTCTTGCCGACGTGCCGCAATCGGATAGGCGGAAAACTAGAATGTCTGCGATCGAAGCCGACGCTCGCGCGCCGGAAAACCTTTGGCGTCGGGAAATCAGGGCGATGCTGGCGCTCGCCTGGCCGATGGTGCTGACCAATCTCGGCCAGACCGCGATGACCGCTACCGACGTCATGATGATGGGGCGGCTGGGGCCGGACACGCTGGCCAGCGGTGCGCTTGGTGCCAACCTCTATTTCATGCCGCTGATCTTCGGGCTCGGTCTGATGCTGGCGACCTCGCCGATGATGGCGACCGAGCTCGGCCGTCGCCGCCACTCGGTGCGCGACCTGCGCCGCACCGTGCGCCAGGGCCTGTGGCTGTCGATCCTCATCTGCATTCCGATCTGGGTCTTTCTCTGGCACGGCGAGAGCGTGTTGCTGGCCATGGGTCAGGAGCCGGCGCTGGCGCACCAGGCCGGCGTCTATCTGCGCTGGCTCGAATGGGCGGTGCTGCCCTTTTTCGGCTACATCGTCCTGCGCTCGTTCATTTCGGCGCTGGAGCGGCCGGGCTGGGCGCTGATCATCGTCTTCGTTGCCGTCGCCTGCAACGCCTTCTTCAACTGGCTGTTCATGTTCGGCAATCTCGGCATCCAATCGATGGGCATTGCCGGCTCCGGCCTTGCCACCACACTGTCCAGCACATTGATGTTCGCCGGCATGGCGGCGGTGGTGATGCTTGAGAAGAAATTCCGGCGCTATCGTCTGTTCGGACGCTTCTGGCGGGCCGACTGGCCGCGCTTCAAGGGCCTGCTGCAGCTCGGCCTGCCGATCGCGGGCCTGCTGGCCTTCGAGGTGACGATCTTCAACGCGGCGGCCTTTCTCATGGGCCTGATCGATGCGGCTTCGCTTGCCGCCCATGCGATCGCCATCCAGATCGCCTCGATCACCTTCATGGTGCCGCTCGGCCTCAACCAGGCGGTGACGGTGCGCGTCGGACTTGCCCACGGCGCCGGCAATCCGGAAGGTGTCAGCCGGGCTGGCTGGACCGCCTATGTCGTCGGTGTCTCCTTCATGGCGCTGATGGGGCTGGTGATGATCCTGTGGCCGCATCTCCTGATCGGCGCCTTCATCGACCTGGGCAATCCGGCTAATGCCGAGGTGGTGGCGCTTGCCGTGTCGTTCCTCGCTTTTGCCGCGCTGTTCCAGGTTTTTGACGGCGCGCAGGCGGTCGCCAGCGGCATGCTGCGCGGCCTGCACGACACCAAGGTGCCGATGATCTATGCCGCGATCGGCTATTGGGGCATCGGGTTGCCGCTCGGCGTGCTGCTGGCCTTCCGGTTCGGCTTCAATGGCGTCGGTATCTGGATCGGCCTGTCGTCGGGACTGGCGGTGGTGGCGGCGCTCTTGCTGGGGCGCTGGCTGCGGCGGGACAGGATCGCGCCGCCGCTGGTATTCGAGCGTTGAGGCAAAGCGGCTGCCGGTTCGTCTGGTGGTCGTCGTGTCCTGCCATTGTGGCAGATTAACCGGCATCTCCAGACCGGCTCACGAAACGTCCGATATGTGCCATGAGCGGAGCTTAGACTAACACCGAGGCAATGGACGTCTCACTAGGGGACGTGAGCGGCCTGGCGGGTTTCGGCCGGGATTGCGATAAGCCGCCGTTCTTAATCGGCGGCGGTGTTGGCTCTTACAGCGTTCCCGCATCGGCCCGTCGAACGAGTTCGTCGACCACCAGACGGACCCTCGGGAGCATGGTACGGGTGGTTGGCCAGACCGCGTTCAGTGGCGATTGCACCTGGTATTGATCTGGCAGCACTACGGCCAGTTCACGCCGATCGATGTAAGCCTGGACAAGTGACTGCGGCATTTGACATAGGCCGAAACCGGCAACGGCCATTTCGATGACCACCTCGCCGTCGCTTGCTTGGTGAGTTGCCGGCGGGTCAAAAGACTGGACACGACCTTCCTCATCGAGAAAGCGCCAGGAAACTGGTCGGCCAGGCCGGCTTCCTAGAATACAGGCATGGTGGTGAAGGTCACTCTGGCTCACCGGCGTGCCAGACGCTTCCAAATAACTGGGCGCCGCACAAAGGAGAAGGCGTTGTGATCCGAGCGGCCGGGCAGCAATGTCGGTTCGATCCGGTAGCTCACCGAACCGAAGGCACAGGTCTACCCCTTCCTCAACAGGATCGATGATCCGATCCGAAAAGCTGGCGGCCAAGCGCAGATCCGGGTGTGCCGTGAGGATGTCCAGCAGGATCGGCATGGCGATCCGACGGCCAAATGCCGCCGGTAAGTCCACACGCAGCACACCCCGCACCGTGCTTGCCCTCGAGCGCGCAACCTCCTCCGCTGACCGTAGCTGATCAAGGGCGGCCTCGGCTTGCTCGAGGTACGCCGCGCCCTCGGGTGTTAACGACAGTCGACGTGTGGTCCGATGCAGCAGCTTGACGCCAAGCCGACTTTCCAGTTGTGTCACCGATTTAGCGACCGCTGACTTGGTGATGCCGAACCGAGCAGCCGCCGCAGTGAACGATCCGGATTTCACCACGCTGATGAAGACTTCAACGCCAGCAAAGGTGTTCGTGGGAGCCATCTGACGCGCCTCAATTGACAACCTCAAATCTACGATCTGACGACCTGCAGCGCAATTGTCTCCGAAACGCTGCGCGGCCATATGTGCTCTCTGTCCAAGGAGTTGCAGATGTCCCGTTTGTTCGACCCGTTGAGGATTGGTGCGATTGAGCTGCCGAACCGCATCATCATGGCCCCACTCACCCGCAAGCGCGCTGGCGTCGATCGCGTGCCGAATGCCATGATGGCAGAATACTATCGGCAACGGGCCGGCGCGGGCGTGATCCTGAGCGAAGCGACCTCGGTGTCCCCACAAGGCGTCGGTTACTGGGGGACGCCCGGTATTTGGAACAATGCCCAGGTCGAAGGCTGGCGGCACGTCACCCGGGAGGTTCACGAAGCCGGTGGCCGCATACTCCTGCAGCTCTGGCATGTTGGCCGCATATCCGACCCCGAACTCCTCGAAGACAGGCTTCCGGTGGCACCGAGCGCAATCGCCGCGGCTGGTCACGTCTCGGCATTACGACCCAAGCGGCCGCATCCTGTTCCACGTGCTTTGGAAACAGAGGAAATCCCCGGCATCGTCGATGACTTTCGACAGGGCGCCGAGCGTGCGAAGGCGGCTGGTTTTGATGGGATCGAGTTGCACGCCGCCAATGGCTATCTCGTTGACCAGTTCCTGCAGGACAAGACCAACAAGCGCACCGATCGCTATGGCGGCTCGGTCGAGAACCGCGCCAGGTTCCTCCTCGAGATCGTGGATACAGTGATAGAGGTGTGGGGTGCTGATCGTGTCGGCGTGCATCTCCGACCTCGGGGCGAGGAGCATGATATGGGAGACAGCAATCCCAAGGCGATCTTCGGCTATGTTGCCGACGAACTTGCCAAGCGGAAGATTGCCTTCATCTTCGTCCGCGAGATCGAGGCCGAAGACAGCCTGCTCGGTGAGATCAAGCGACGGTTCGGCGGCCCGGTCATCGCCAACGAGCTTATGACGAAGGAAGACGGGGAGCGGTTTATCGACACCGGCATTGCTGACGCCCTGGCATTTGGTCGAGACTACATAGCTACTCCCGATCTCGCCGAGCGTCTTTGGCAGGGCCTGCCTCTGAACACACCGAACAAGGACACGTTCTACGGCGAAGGCCCTGAGGGTTACACTGACTATCCGAGGCTCTCGCCGATACCTTGAGAGGAGGTCCGCTTAAATTGGTCTCAGCACTGAAAGCGGCTGGGCAGCTTCCCATCAAAGTCCGATCTTGCGACACAGTAAGACCGTCGAGTGAAGCGGTCATCTGTTCGCCGCGGATGACCGCTCCAGCGTCACATTTCAGTTCGTTCTGCCAGGAGCAGCGCGTCTTCGAATGGGATCGACAGCCGACAGATTACCAAACTTCTCGGCCAGAGGCACAAAGCAGTCATGCGCGCCTTCACCTGGGAGAGCCTGCTCGGGGTCAAAAATTGACGAAGGCTAACGTCGTCAAATGACCCAAACAACATGCGCCCCCTCAGCGGGCAGCCGCCCGCTGTTCGAGCGAACGTGCGTATTGCGTCAGCGGAAAGCACATGACGAAGAAGATCAGCGCTACCAGCCCGTAGACTTTGAACGGTTCGAAGGTCGCATTGTTGATCGCGTTGGATGTCCTCACCAGCTCCTCGAAACCGATGATCGAGGTCAGCGCGGTCGACTTGATCAACTGCACCAGAAAGCCGACGGTCGGCGCGCGGGTGATCGAAAACGCCTGCGGCAGGATGATCAGCCGGAGTTCCTGCAGATAGTGCAGGCCGAGGCTGGCACCGGCGTCCCACTGGCCGCGCGGCAGTGCGTCGACGCCGCCGCGCCAGATCTCGGCGAGATAGGCGCTGGCAAAGAAGGTCAGGCCAAGCACCGCCGCGGTCCACGGCTCGATGCGCAGGCCCAGCATCGGCAGGCCGAAGAACATCAGGAACAGCTGCATCAGCAGCGGCGTGCCCTGGAAAAGCGCGATGTAGCCGGAGGCAAGCCGCCGCGCCCATTTATTCTTGGCGATCCGGAAGAACAGCACGATCATGCCGACCACGGCCCCGCCGACAAAGGCGGCCAACGACAAGAGCACCGTCCAGCGCGCCGCCAGCAGCAGGTTGCGCAGAATATCCCAGAAGGTGAATTCGATCATGACACGCCGGCTCCGAGAAGCCGGCGCCCGCCGCCGACCAGCAGCCGGCGCAGCCCAATCGACAGGATGAGATAGACCATCGTCACCACGAAATAGGTCTCGAAAGCCCGGAACGTGCGCGCCTGCAGCATGTCGGCTTCATAGGTCAGCTCGCGCACCGCGATCTGCGAGACCACGGCGGATTCCAGCATCATGATGACGATCTGGCTGGTCAGCGCCGGATAGATCACCTTGAGCGCCTGCGGCAGCACGATCTTGATGAAGACCTGACGCGGCCTGAGGCCAAGCGCCAGTGCCGCTTCCGTCTGCCCGGGCGGCACCGCGTCGAGCCCGGCGCCGACGATCTCGATCGTATAAGCGGCCATGTTGAGCGTCATCGCCAGCATGGCTGCCAGCACCGGATCGAGCCTGACGCCGATGCTGGGCAGCCCGAAGAAGATGAAGAACAGCTGCACCAGGAACGGCGTGTTGCGGATTACCTCGACATAGACGCCGATCGCCCGCTTGAGCAGCAGCGGGCCGTTCCGCCGCCCGGCGGCGCCGAGGATGCTGAGCAACGTTCCCGCCAGCGTGGTCACGGCGATCAACAGGATCGTCGTGGCCGCGCCGTGCGCGATCGCCCCTGTCGCCCCGGCAAGCCAGCCGAAGTCGAGGCTATAGGTCACCGGCGATCAATCCTTGAGATTGGCGGGATCGAGCGGTGTCTTCAGCCAGGCCTTCGAGCTTTCGTCGAGTTTGCCGTCGGCTAGCATCTTGGCAACCGCATCATTGATCGCTTGCTTGAGGCGGTCTTCCTTCTTGTTGAGGCCGATATGCGAGGGCGAGGTGAGAAGCTGGAATTTCTGCTCCGGCTTCAGCGCCTCCTGGCGGGCGAGCACCTGGGCGCCGACATCGTTGCCGACCACCATCAGCTGGGTCTGGCCCGAAATGAAGGCCTGGATGACGGAATTGTAGTTGTCGAAGCGGCGGATGTCGGCCGAGGCCGGTGCCGCCTCGGTCAGCGAGGTGTCCTCCAGCGTTCCGCGATTGACGGCGATCGACTTGTCGGCAAGGTCTTCCTTGCCTTTGACCGCAAGTGCTGCCGGGCCGATGACGGCGATGTAATAGGGCGCGTAGGCGGCGGCGAAATCGATCACCTGCTCACGCTCCTTGGAATAGCCGACGCTCATCAGCAGGTCGACGCGCTTGTCGGTAAGATACGGAATGCGATTCTGGCCGGTCACGCTGACCAGATTGAGCTTGACCTTGAGCTGGTCGGCGATGGATTGCGCGACATCGATGTCGTAGCCCTTGATGCTCATATCGGCGCTGGCCGAGGAGAAAGGCGGGAAGTCGGAAAAGATGCCGACATTGATGGCGCCGGCCTTGGCGATGTCGTCGATCGCGTCGGCATTGGCGGCCTGGGTGGTGAAACCAAGGCCAGTCGCACCGAGCATCAGCACGGCGGCGATGGTTGATTGAAGTTTCATGTGAAGTGTCATTTTTATTCCCCTGCTGGAAGCTTGTTTGTTTGAGTGCAACCGCCGGCTCCAGCGCGGCGGTCGCCTTTGGATTCTCTAGTGGACCATGATCTTCTCTCCGAAAACCGGTTCCCACTTTCGGGATCATGGTCGAACGCGTCAGCCCGCCTTAGTGATTGCCGGGCTGAAGACCATCAGGCTGAGGATCTCGAACAGCACCTGCGCGCCGGCATGCGCCGTGTTGGTGGTTGCGTCGTATTGTGGTGCCACCTCGACGACGTCGCCGCCGACGATGTTGAGGCCCTTCAGGCCGCGCAGCAGCTCGAGCACTTCGCGCGTCGTCAGCCCGCCGACTTCCGGTGTGCCGGTGCCCGGCGCGAAGGCCGGGTCGACGCTGTCGATGTCGAAGGAGACATAGGTCGGGCCGTCGCCGACTATCCTGCGCGCCTTCTCGATAATGGCGGGGATGCCGAGGCCGGTCACCTCTTCGGCATGCACCACGGTCATGCCGGACTCATAGGTGAACTCCCAAAGGTACTCGGCCGAGCCGCGAATGCCGATCTGGATAGTGCGGCTCGGGTCGAGCACGCCGTCCAGCACTGCGTTACGGAACGGCCCGCCATGGTGGAACTTGGTCATGTCGAACAGGCCGCTGGTGTCGCAATGAGCGTCGATATGGATCATGCCCACCGGCGCCTTCTTGCCGACAGCCTTGAGGATCGGGTGGCTGATCGAATGGTCGCCGCCGACAGATAAGGGCAGCACGCCGGCGTCGACGATCTGGTTGGTGCGGCGTTCGATGTCGTCATGGCTGGTCTCCAGCCGGTAGCGGCTCTGGAATGGCACGTCGCCGATGTCGGCGACCTTCAGCTCATGCGTCGGCGCGCATTCCAGCACATGATTGTAGGGGCCGATGCGCTCGATGGCGCGCAGCGCCCTTGGCCCGAAACGGGCGCCCGGCCGGTTGGTGACGCCCAGATCCATCGGCACACCGATCATCGCCACCTGAAGATCGCCGAAATCCGGATTGTCGGGGGCGATTTCACGATAGGGCGCCGCGAGGAAGGTCGGAATGCCGGAATAGGGCGCCAGCCGCGTGCCGCTCTTGGAGAAGATCTTGTCGGCGACACGCTGGAATTTCGGGTCGAACATTTCGCCGCCGTGGCTCTCGCCGTATTTGCGGCGCAACGCTTCGAGCTTGCCGCGGTCGTAACCCATGTCGGTCCTCCATGGCTGGTGAAGCGCGCGGACGGCGGCCTCGATAGCCGCAGCCGTCGGCTGCCTGCAGCTTTCACGTCTTGATGCAATGCCTGGGCAAAGTGTCCTGTAGCTGCATTGAAAAATCAATTGATATTGTTAAGGTGTTTGTTGTGAGAAAATCTCACAGAGTTCAGGTTCCAAATGGCCAAGCGTTTGCCACCGCTCAACCCGCTGCGCGCCTTCGAGGCGACGGCGCGCCACGCCTCGCTGAGCAAGGCGGCGGCTGAGCTCAACGTCACCCATGGCGCCATCAGTCATCAGATCAAGGCGCTCGAACAATCGTTGGGCATCAAGCTGTTCGAGCGTTCCGGCCAGCGGGTGAAGCTGACGCCGCACGGCGCCGAATTGCTGCCGGCGGTGTCGACCGCCTTCGACGGCATTGCCGCCGCCACCCAGCGCATGACACGGCCGGCCAGCACCGGCGCACTGTCGGTATCCTGCGTGCCGGCGCTGCTGTTGCTGTGGATGATCCCGCGGCTGGGCAGCTTCACTTCGCAATATCCGGATATCCGGCTGACGCTGATCCCATCCAATGATGCCAAGGACGTCCGCGCACCGCATATCGATGTCTGCGTGCACTATGGTGACGGCAGCTGGACCGATTGCTGGATGCGCAAATGGTCGGGTCTCGAACTTTTCCCGGTGGTCAGCCCGACGCTGATCAACAACCGCCCGATCCGCACCGTCCGCGACCTCGCCGATCACGTCTTCCTGCATGGCGACGACGGCCGCGAATGGCACACCTGGCTGGCTGCCGCCGACGCGCTAGACCTGGAGCGCGGCCGCCGCCACCATCTTGGCGACGCGCGCATGGCGACCGAGGCCGCGGTCCACGGCCATGGCGTGGCACTGGGCGACACGGTGACCGCAAGCGGACTGCTCGCCAGGGGCCTGCTTGTCGCGCCATTCAGCCTTTCCGTGCCGGCGGTCGACGATTTCTACGTCGTCTGCCGCAATGAGATGCGGTCGGCGCCGATCGTGCAATTGTTCATCGACTGGCTGTTTGCCGAGAAAGAGCAGGCCGACCGCCGCGCCGATGCGCCGGTGGCGGGCCGCATCGGCACTCGTCGCAAGCGTCCGGCGCTCAAGGTGGTCGGCGCCAAGACCGCATCCTGAGGTCGAAACTGCCGTGGGCGCCGCTTGCCGCAGGGGCTTCTTTTTGTCGGGCCAGTCCGCAAAGCGGGAGGCGCTTTCAAAAATTCGATGCTAAGAGGCATTTGGAGCAATTCCGGGAAAAGTGCGCAGCGGTTTTCCGTCCGGAATTGCGCTAGACAAAAAGCTAGAGCGAGCAGCGAAGGCGGCATTGAGAGATGGCAAAGACCGATATAGCGCGGCGCGTCTACAACCACACCTGGAAGCTCGACCCGATCGTCCGCAGCTTGCTCGACACCGATTTCTACAAGCTTCTGATGCTGCAGATGATCTGGGGCATGTATCCCAAGGTCGACGCCACCTTCTCGCTGATCAACCGCACCACGTCAGTCCGCCTTGCCGAGGAGATCGATGAGACGGAGCTGCGCGAGCAGCTCGACCATGCCCGTACCTTGCGTTTCTCGAAGAAAGAGATGATCTGGCTCGGCGGCAACACCTTCTATGGCCGCAAGCAGATCTTCGAACCGGAATTCCTCGCCTGGCTGGAAAATTTCCGGCTGCCCGAATACGAGCTTTCCAAGCGCGACGGCCAATACGAACTCGCCTTCAGCGGTCCGTGGATGTACACGACGCTGTGGGAGATCCCGGCGCTGGCAATTATCAACGAACTGCGCTCGCGCGCGGCCATGCGGGCGTTCGGGCCGTTCGCGCTCGACGTGCTCTATGCCCGCGCCAAGGCCAAGATGTGGGCCAAGACCGAGCGGCTGAAGGCGCTGCCCGGCATCCGCATCTCGGATTTCGGCACCCGCCGCCGTCATTCGTTCCTGTGGCAGCGCTGGTGCGTCGAAGCGTTGAAGGAAGGCATCGGCGAGGCCTTCACCGGCACTTCCAATGTGCTGCTCGCCATGGACAACGATCTCGAGGCGCTCGGCACCAATGCGCATGAACTGCCGATGGTGTTCGCCGCGCTCACCAATTCGGAAAAGGAATTGAAACAGTCGCCCTACAACGTGCTGCAGGACTGGCAGCGCTACTACGGCGGCAATTTGCTGATCGTACTGCCGGACACCTTCGGCACCGCGGCTTTCCTGCGCGATGCGCCGGACTGGGTCGCCGACTGGACCGGCTTCCGCCCCGACAGCGCGCCGCCGATCGAGGGCGGCGAGAAGATCATTTCCTGGTGGCGCGAAAAGGGCAAGGACCCCAAGCAGAAGCTGCTCATCTTTTCCGACGGGCTTGAGGTCGAGACCATCGAGGAAACCTACCGCCACTTCCGCGGCAAGGTGCGCATGTCCTTCGGCTGGGGCACCAACCTGACCAACGATTTCGAGGGCTGCGCGCCGACCGAGACCAACCGGCTAGACGCCATCTCGCTGGTCTGCAAGGTCACCGAAGCCAACGGCAGGCCGGCGGTCAAGCTTTCCGACAATCCGGCCAAGTCGACAGGCGACGAGAACGAGATCGAGCGCTATCTGCGCATCTTCGGCCAGAAGGACCGCGTGGAGCAGCTGGTGAAAGTGTGAGGGGCGGAGGGCTTCTTGGATAGGCCGAGTTCCGTCGCGCCCCCCTCTGTCCTACCGGACATCTCCCCCTCTAGGGGGGAGATCGGCAGCTCCAGCCCCGTCGCCTTATTTTACAGCATTGGAGACTGGCGAAAGCGTAGGCGAAACCCAATCTCCCCCCTTGAGGGGGAGATGTCCGGCAGGACAGAGGGGGGCGCCGTAGAGCGCCATTGTCACCGGTTGGCCCTCGTCGCTTCCCTGGCATTCCCATCCACCCCCGCCTTCGCCCACGCCTCCGACCGCGGCCACGTTCTGCTCCTCCCCACCGGCTACTACGTCGCCGGCGGCGCGCTCGCCGTTGCCGCCAGCTTCCTGATCCTGGCTCTACTCCCGCCGGACTCCCTCGACCGCTTCTGGCGCAAACGCCTGCCGCTTTTCACCTTCGGCGACGGGGCGCGGACTGCCGTCAGCCTGCTATCCTTTGCCGGCTTTGCAATTCTGATTGCCGCCGGCCTGTTCGGCAGCCGCGACCCGCTTTCCAACCCGCTGCCGTTGACCATATGGACATTGCTCTGGGTTGGCCTGGCTCTGTTGCAGGGGCTCGCCGGCGATCTCTGGTCGTGGCTCAACCCCTGGTACGGGCCGTGCCGCGTCGCCTCGCGCCTGTCCGGCGGAACGCAGCCGTATCTGCTCCCCCGGTGGCTCGGCTATTGGCCGGCTTTCGTGCTGTTCTTCGCCTTCGCCTGGTTCGAGCTGATCGACCCTGCGCCCGACGACCCGGCGCGGCTGGCCTGGGCCGCCGGCCTCTACTGGCTGCTGAGCTTCGCCGCCATGCAGGTCTTCGGCTATCGCGACTGGAGCCTGCGCGGTGAGTTCCTGACTGTGTTCTTTTCGATGGCCGCGCGCTTCGCCATCGTCGAGCGTAGTGCAGACGGCCGGCTCAAACTCTGCTTGCCGGGCGCCAAGCTACTTGGTGCCGCGCCGCTACCGCTCAGCGGCGTCGCTTTCCTGCTGCTTGCGCTGTCGTCTGTGTCCTTCGACGGCCTGTCGAAAACCTTCTTCTGGCTAGGCGGGTTCGGCATCAATCCGCTGGAGTTTCCTGGACGCACCGCTTTGATCGGCATCGGCAGTTTCGGCCTTGTGCTGAGCTTTGCCGTGCTTGCGGCCGTGTTCGCGCTTGCTGTCTTTCTTGGCCAGCACCTTGCCGGCAGCAAGCATTCGCTCGGTCACGCCGCCGGGCTTTTGGTCTGGTCGATTGTGCCGATCGCGCTCGCCTACCACTTCGCGCATTATCTGACGGCGCTGCTGGTCGACGGCCAATATGCGATTGCCGTTCTCTCCGACCCGTTTGCGCTGGGCTGGAACCTGTTCGGTACCGCCGACATGTCAATTGAAGCCGGCGTCGTCGCCGGCGCCGGTTCGGCGTGGTGGCTGTGGAACCTCCAGGCCGGCGTCATCATAGCCGGCCACATGCTTGCTGTGCTTGTCGCCCATGGCTTGGCCTGGCGGCTGCATCCCGTTCCGGCTCGCGCCACGCTCAGCCAGTTCCCGCTCACCGTGCTGATGATCGCCTATACCGTCCTCGGCCTGTGGCTGCTTGCGACGCCGAGCGCCGGATGAACGAGGTGCGCGATGGCCGTCGATCGAGCCTTGGGGAAAGCTCGCTTGCCACGTCACAGCTTTGGTGATTTAGTTTGTACACATGCAATTTTCGGCCCTCTTAACAAGAGTGGCCCGCCTCGCTACAGCCATTGGTCAAAGCTCAAAAACAAGGGGAACTGCCGTGACTGACAAGAATGGGTTTTTCGATCTCTCCAGATCCGCTCTCACCCGCCGCACGGCGCTCAAGGGGCTGGCCGCGGGCGCCGGCCTCGCCGTCGCGCCTGGGTTCGTGCGCTATAGTCAGGCGCAAAGCTCGGCGCCGATCAAGATCGGCTTCCAGTGCCATCGTACCGGTATCGGCGCCGCCTATGGCCGCTGGTACGAGAAGACCACGGCGGCTGCAGTCAAGGCGATCAACGATGCCGGCGGCATCAACGGCCGGCCGGTCGAGGTGATCATCGAGGACGACGGCACCGATCCCGGCCGGGGCGCCGAAATCGTCGGCAAGTTCGCCTCCCAGCACAAGACCGACATCGTCTACGGCACGCTGTTTTCGCATGTTGTCATCGGCTCGGCGCCGGCCGCCGGCGAGGCCAAGATGCCCTATTTCGTCGTTAGCGAAGGCCACCACGTCGCGTCGACCAAGTTGAACCGCTACGTCTTCCAGCCCGGTATCACCGATGTGAAGAGCCAGATCCAGTCGATGGCGCCGTGGATTGCCGCCAACGCCGGCAAGAAGGTGACGCAGATATTCCCCGATTTCGCCTTCGGCTATGACCATCGCGACTACCTGCCGCCGGCGCTGAAGGCGCAAGGCGCCGAGGTTATCGCCCAGATCGCTATTCCGCCGACGGAATCCTCCTTCACCAAATATTTCCCGCAGATCCCCGCGGAGACCGAGGTGATCTACCACGTCATGGTCGGCCCGGCGGTGCTCACCTTCGTCAAGGAGCTCGGCGAGTTCTACGGCTCCAATCGGCCGCAGCTGTTCGGCTTCATCGATTCGCTCGAAGCCACCGACATCAACAGCCCCGGCCTCGAATTCCTCGACGGCAGCCATTTCTGGGAAGGTTCGCCGCGCTATGCGCAGCCCGATGACTCCCCCGCACAGAAGGCCTACCGCGCCGCCGTCGGCATCGACGACAATGGTGCCGCCGTCGGCGATCCCAAGGACGTCTCCACCGCGGCGCACATGTTCGGCTGCTGGGAAACGCTCTACGTCGTCAAGAAGGCGATGGAGGATGCCGGCTACAAGGGCCCGGAAGACCGCGCCAAGCTGGTCGAGGCGACCGAGGCGTTGACCGAGTTCGCCGAGGGGCCCGAGCATCCGCAGGGACCGAAAACCTTCAACGGCAAGATCCACCAGTGTTTTGGTATCCAGAACATCTCCAAGGTCGAAGGCGGCCGGCTGAATGTCGTCCACAAGACCAAGATCGAGGACGGCCTCTACGAGCCGGAAGGGGATTACACCACGCAGGCGCTGTGAGCTTGGCAGCTGCAGCAAGCGTGAGCGCCAAGACACCCCCCTCTGGCCAGAGGGGGGTGCTTCGCGCATCCGCCGGTACTTAGCCGATGCACTTCGGACCCCACCTGCTCCTCGCCGCCCTCGAAGGTCTCGTCACCTCCGCCGTGCTGGCGCTGACGGCGCTTGGCCTGTCGCTGGTGTTCGGCGTCATGCGCGTCGTCAATGTCGCGCATGGCGAGTTCTTCATGCTGGGCGCGGTGCTTGCCTGGGCGATCTCTACGGCGATATCCGGCCATCCGGCGCTCGGCTTCCTGGCCGCCCTGGTGCTGGCGCCGCTGATCGTCGGCCTGATCGCGCTGGTCGCCGAACGGCTGGTGCTGCGCCGGCTCAACTACAATCCGGAAGCCACCATCGTCGCCACCATCGGCATGCTCTACATCATCCAGCAATTGGCGCTGACCTTCTACGGCCCGGAGGCGCGGCCGGTGGAGCCGCCGTTCAGCTACCGCATCCTCCTGCCGTGGTTCGGTTATTCCGGCTACAAGTTGTCGGTCATCGCCGCATCCGCGCTGCTTCTGGTCGCGACCTGGCTGGTGCTGACGCGCACCAAAATCGGCCTCGTCATGCGCGCCACGCAGTATGACAGCGAGACGGCGCAGGCCTTCGGCATTCCGGTGACCAGAGTCTATGCCGGCGTCTTCGCGCTCGGCGCCATGCTGGCGGCTGTGGCCGCGGTGCTGATCGTGCCGATCAGCCAGGCGCATTATCTGATGGGGCAGGACCCGCTGCTGCTCTCGTTCATCGTCGTCATCATCGGCGGCCTTGGTTCGTTGCGCGGCACGGTCGTCGCCGCGGTGCTGATCGGCCTTTCCGACGGCATCATCTCGGTGTTCTTCTCACCGACGCTGGCCAAGATCATCGCCACCTTGCTCGTCGCCATGGTGCTGGTGTTCCGGCCGCAGGGCCTGTTCGGGACGACGTCGCGATGAAGGATGCTTCGCCGGCAAAGCCATATGCGCTGCATCTCGGCGTCATCGCCCTGCTTTTCGGGCTTAGCTTCATCCTGCCGGAATACCATCACGGCCTGCTCGCCCGCATCATGGTGCTGGCGGTCTTCGCCATGGGCTATAATCTGCTGTTCGGCTATGTCGGGCTGCTCAGCCTCGGCCATGCCATGTTCTTTTCAGCCGGGCTCTATGGCGCCGGGCTTGCCGTCATCCATCTCGGCTGGAGCGTGCCGGCCGCCTTCGCAGCCGGGCTTGCCTGCGGCGCGCTGCTCGCGCTGGTGATCGGGCTGCTGGCGCTGCGCACCTCCGGCGTCGCCTTTATGATCGTCACCATGATGTTCGCGCAGGTATTCTATCTCGTCATCCTCTATCTCGCTGCCTGGACCGGTGGCGACCAGGGCATGGTCGTACCGCAGGCGATGCGGGTCCTTGTCCTGGGCAGCACGGCATTCGACCTCACCAACCCGACCGTGCGTTATATGAGCGCGCTGGCACTGTTCTCGATCGTGCTGCTCATAATCCTCGCCGTGGTCCGCTCAGGCTACGGCCGCGTGCTGGTCGCCATCCGCGAGAACGAGGAGCGGACCAAGATGCTTGGCTACGATACATTTTCCAACAAGCTTGCCGCCGTCGTCATCTCCGGCAGCATCTGCGCGGCGTCCGGCGCCGCCTATGCGCTGCTGTTCGGCTATGTCGGCTCGAGCTTCGCCTCGGTGCAATATTCCATCCTGCCGCTGCTCTGGGTCCTGCTGGGCGGTGCCGCCACCACGCTCGGTCCGCTGATCGGCACGCTTTTCATGTATTACGTCATCGACGTCGCCAGCGGCTACACCTCGGCCTATCTGCTGATCGTCGGCATTGCGCTGATCCTGCTGGTGCTTTTCTTCCCGAAAGGCATTCTCGGCAGCATCCGCCAGCGCTGGCTGGGTTGGCTGCCATGATGCCACTTTTGACCACCAAAGGCTTGTCGCGCAGTTTCGGCGGCTTGCGTGCCGTCGACGGCGTCGACTTCGCGCTGATGCCGGGCGAGATCCGTGCCGTCATCGGCCCCAACGGTGCCGGCAAAACCACCTTCGTCAGCCTGGTCAGCGGCCGCATCCAGCCCTCGTCGGGCACGATCGTTTTCGATGGCGCCGACATCACCAGCCTGCCGGCCTACGCCAGGGTTCGCCTTGGCATCGCCTACACGTTCCAGATCACCAGCGTCTTTGCCAATCTCAGCGCCTACGACAATGTTGCCCTGCCGGTGCAGCGCACGCTGACCGACGGCCGCTCGAAGGGCGCGGTCCACATCGGCGTCATGGCGGCGCTCGAGCGCACCGGCCTTGCCGACCGGGCGCAAATGCCGGCCGGGCAATTGTCCTACGGTCACCAGCGGTTGCTGGAAGTGGCGATGGGGCTGGCACTGAAGCCGCGGCTGCTGATCCTCGACGAACCGACGCAAGGGCTGGCCGACAGCGAGATCGACAATTTCATCGAGCTGGTGCGCGAGATCGCCGATAGCGCCACCGTGCTTTTGATCGAGCACAACATGCCGGTGGTCATGCAGCTCGCCGACCGCATCACCGTCTTCAACGCCGGCAGGATTTTAGCTGAAGGCACACCCGAGCAGATCCGCGCCAATGCCGCGGTGCAGGACGCCTATCTGGGGACGACCCATGGCTGAGGCCCAGTCCAAGGCACTGACGATCTCCGGGCTCGACTGCTTCTATGGCGAGGTCCAGGTGCTCTATGGCCTCGATCTCGTGTTGAACGAGGGCGAGGTGCTCTGCCTGTTCGGCCGCAACGGCGCCGGCAAGACGACGACGCTGAAGGCGATCATGGGCCTGGTGCCGGCAAGCGCCGGCTCGATCAAGCTCGAAGGGCGGGAGTTGACAGGCCTGCCGGCGCATGAGGTGCCCAAGGCCGGCGTCGCCTACGTGCCGCAGGGCCGGCGGCTGTTCGCCGAGATGACGGTGGCGGAAAACATCGAGATCGGCCTGATGGCCCGCAACAAGGGCAAGGCGACGCGCGAAAACGTGCTCGATCTTTTCCCGCTGCTGCGCCAGCGCCTCAGGCAGCGTTCCGGCACGCTGTCCGGCGGCGAGCAGCAGATGCTGGCCATGGCGCGCGCCTTGTGTCTGGAACCGCAGGTGCTCCTGCTCGACGAGCCGACCGAAGGGCTGATGCCGTCGATGATCGCCAAGATTCGCGAAACCGTTTCGAAACTGCGAGCGCTCGGCGTGTCGACAATTCTTGTCGAGCAGCGCGTCGATGCCGTGCTGTCGGTCGCAGACCGCGTTTGCTTCATCGAAAACGGCCGCAACCGCGAGACGGTTGATGTCGAGGAACTGCGTGCCGATCCCTCGGCGGTCCGTCGCTATGTTGGCGTCGGATGATCAGGCAAAGAACAGCAAACCGGCAAGCAGGAATGTCGGGATCAGCACGGCACCCGACCATGCCATATAGCCAAAGAAGCTCGGCATCTTGATGCCGCGATGCCGGGCAATGGCATAGACCATGAAATTCGGCGCATTGCCGACATAGGTGTTGGCGCCCATGAACACCGCGCCTGCCGAGATCGCTGCCAGCGTCGAGGCGAGTTCGGTCATCAGATGCTGCGCATCGCCGCCAGCCAGCTCGAAGAACACCAGATAGGTCGGCGCATTGTCGAGGAAGGACGACAGCGCCCCGGTCAGCCAGAAATAGGCAAGGTTGTCGGGCGCGCCGGTCGGCGAACTGACCAGCAGCACTAACGGCGCCAGCGCGCCGTCGAGGCCGGCCCGCAATATGGCGACGACCGGCACGATGCAGATGAAGATGCTGGCGAACAGCTTCGCCACCTCGGCAATCGGCCCCCAGCTGAAGGCGTTTGCGCCGCGAAACTCCTTCGGCGAGACGACAAGCGAAGTGAAGGCCAGTATCAGTATGGCTGCGTCGCGCACCAGGTTCTGCAGCTCGAGGCTGACGCCCTGGAAAGAGAAGCTCACTCCCGGCTTCCAGGCAGCGGAAATCAGGATCGCGGCAATTACCCCGGCCAGCAGCGGGATGTTGGCCAGGCCGCGAATGCGCACCTTGCTGTCGGGCGTCGGATCCTTGATCTTCGGCGCGCCTTCCTCCCGGTGATGCATGACGATGTCGATCGCCAGGAAAACCACCAGCAGCACGCCGGCGACGAACAGCGTCTCGGGCAACACGTGAACTGTCGTCCAGAAGAAATCGACGCCGCGAAGGAAGCCGACGAACAGCGGCGGATCGCCGAGCGGCGTCAGCGACCCGCCGATGTTGGACACCAGGAAGATGAAGAAGATGACGACATGGGCGTTGAAGCGCCGGTTGTCGTTGGCGCGGATAAGCGGCCGGATCAGGATCATCGAGGCGCCGGTTGTGCCAATGATCGAGGCAAGCACAGCCCCGCCCAGCAACAGCCCGGCATTGACCAGCGGCGTGCCGTGTATGTTGCCGGCAACGAAGATGCCGCCCGAAATGGTGAACAGAGCAAACAGCAGGATGATGAACGACATGTATTCGGTGAGCAGCGCATGCAGCACCGCCTGCGTGGCCGACGGGATGCCGAAGGCGATGGCCAGTGGCCCGATCACCAACGCTGCCCAGAAGGCAGCGATCTTGCCGTAATGGTGCTCCCACGCATGTTGGAAGAGCAACGGCCCGGTCGCGATGCAAAGCAACAGCCCGGCAAACGGCAGCACCCACCACAGCGACATGGCGGCGCCCGGCAATTCGTGCGCTTCGGCCGCAAGAACCGCTCCCGGAGAAAGGATTGCGGCAATAAGTGCAGCACTTGCCGTCCACGCCGCAAACCGCATGAAGCCCCTCAAAAGTCTGTCAGGTAGTTCGGCTGGGCGTTCAAATCAGTGCCACGCCGGCATCGCGCATCCGGGCCAGCATCCTCTCCATGGAGCCGTTGAGATCGATGCCGCGGCAGGCGTCGAGCCGCACGGACGTCGCAAAACCGAGCTTGACCGCGTCGAGCGCCGAAAAGGCGACGCAGAAATCCGTCGCCAGGCCGACCAGAGTCAGCGTATCGATGTTCCGCTCCCGGAGATAGCCGGCAAGGCCGGTCGGCGTCGTCCGGTCGTTCTCGAAGAATGCCGAATAGCTGTCGATCGCAGGGCGGAACCCCTTGCGGATCACCAGCTCGGCCTTGCTCCAGGCGAGGCCCGAATGGAAATCCGATCCCAGGCTGCCCTGGATGCAGTGATCCGGCCACAGTGTCTGGTGGCCATAAGGCACATCGATCGTTTCGAACGGTTGCTTGCCGGGGTGGCTGGAGGCAAAGCTCGAATGGCCGGCAGGGTGCCAGTCCTGCGTCAGCAGGACGTGCTCGGTCCGCCGGATCAGGTCATTGACCAAGGGCACGATTTCGTCGCCACCGGCCACTTCCAGGGCGCCACCCGGGCAGAAATCATTCTGCAGGTCGATGACGACAAGCGCTTCGTCGGCCATGGAGCCTCCTTATTTTCTTGGTCTTGAGCTTAGGCTCCAATGAAAACGCGACCGGACGCAGAAACTTGACCAGATGGCCGGCTGCGTCAACCTCTTATGGCATAACAAATGCGTTCCGGGCGCACCGGTGGCAACAGCCGTGCAAACTCTGGCTTTGACAATTCCTGCCGGCTTGATATCATTTGCATACGAATGAATTTCCTGCCTTGCGTGCTCGGGAAAATCTTTCGACAGGATCCCTCTCGGGAAGCCCATTCTGGGAAGGCAAAGCGTGATCCGTTACGCAAAACCCACCACGGTCGATGATGCCCTCGCTTTGTTGGGCGAAGGACAATGGCGCATCCTTGCCGGCGGCACCGACTTCTATCCGGCACAGGGCAGCAAGCCCTTCCGCGACAATGTCCTCGACATCAACGGCCTGGCGGCATTGCGCGGCATTGCCGAAGCCGAGAACCATTGGCTCGTCGGCGCGCGCACCACCTGGACCGATCTCGTCCGCCATCCGCTGCCGGCGGCTTTCGACGCGCTGAAGCAGGCGGCGCGGGAAGTCGGCTCGGTGCAGATCCAGAACATTGCCTCGATTGCCGGCAATCTCTGCAATGCCTCGCCGGCCGCCGACGGCGTGCCGGCGCTGCTGGTGCTCGATGCCGAAGTCGAACTGCGTTCTGCGGTGGCGACCCGGCATCTGCCCGTTGCAGAATTCATCCTCGGCAACCGTCGCACCGCACTGCAGCCCGGCGAAATGGTCACGGCAATCCGCATTCCGAAACCCGCGACCGCCGGCGGCTCCGCCTTCGTGAAACTCGGCGCGCGGCGTTATCTCGTCATCTCCATCGCCATGGCCGCCGCTCGCCTGGCCGTCGAAGATGGCATCGTCAGGAACGCGGCCGTCGCCGTCGGGTCCTGCTCGGTCGTCGCCAGGCGCCTGGCGGGTGTCGAGGCGGCGCTGCGCGGCCTGCCCGTCGGCCACGCGCTGGCCACTGCGCTCCAATCCGCGCCAATGGACGAGCTGTCGCCGATTTCCGACGTGCGCGGCAGCGCCGAATATCGGCTGGATGCAGCGCGCGAGATCGTTGCCCGCGCCGTGCTTGGTGCGATGGGCGCTATTCCCGGTGAAAGGGTGGCGGCCTGATGGGCATGGAGCGCGCCGACATCGCCTTCGAGGTCAACGGCGCCGCCGTCAGTGTTTGCGTGCCGCCGGTGCGACGGCTGTCCGCGGTGCTGCGCGACGAGCTGCGGCTGACCGGCACCAAGATCGGCTGTGATGCCGGCGATTGCGGCGCCTGCACGGTGCTGGTCGACGGCGAGCCGGTCTGCGCCTGCCTGGTGCCCGCGGCTTCCGCCTCCGGCACCGTGGTGACGACCGTCGAAGGTCTCGGCAATGGCCGGCTGTCGGCGCTGCAGGCTTCGTTCCTCAGCCATGGCGCGGCACAATGCGGCGCCTGCACGCCCGGCCTGCTGGTCGCGGCAACGGCACTCCTGGACAGGACGCCTTACCCGAGCGAGGCCGAAACGCAGGATGCGCTGGGCGGCGTGCTCTGCCGCTGTACCGGCTATCGCAAGATCGTCGCCGCGGTGATGGATGCTTGGCGCTATGCCGATGGTCTCGATCAGCGCATGCCATTGTCCGGCCATGCCGTCGGCTCCTCTCCGATCCGCCTCGATGGCGTGCCGAAAGTCACCGGCGGCGAAAAGTTCGGCGGCGATTCCTTCCCCATGGATGCATTGTCGGTGCTGGTGGTCCGCTCGCCGCATTATCATGCGGCCTTCAGCTTCGGCGATCTCGATGGCTGGGTGAAATCCCTTCCCGGCATTGCCGGCGTCTTCACCGCCGCCGACATTCCGGGAAAGAATTGTTTCGGCGTCATCGCGCCCTTCGCCGACCAGCCGGCGCTGGCTGAAGGGTTTTCGCGCTTTCGCGGCGAGGCGGTGGCGCTGGTTGCCGGCGAATGCGAGGCTATCCTCGATCTCGACCTTGCCGATTTTCCGGTCAGTTGGACCGAATTGCCGCATTTTCTGGAAACTGGCGAAGCACAGGCCGGCGGTGCGCAACTGGTCCATGAAAACCGGCCGTCGAACCTGCTCACCTCCGGCTTCGTCGAGCGTGGCGACCCGGAAGCCGCGCTTGCTGGTGCGGCTTTCGTCGTTTCCTGCGCCATTGACACCTCCTATGTCGAGCACGCCTATATCGAACCGGAAGCCGGCTATGCCTTCATGGACGGCGACACGCTGGTCGTCGTCGCCTGCACGCAGGCGCCCTATATGGACCGTGACGACACGGCAAAAGTGCTCGGCCTTGCCCCGGAAAAGGTGCGTATCGTGCCGACCGCCACCGGCGGCGGCTTCGGCTCCAAGCTCGACGTCTCGCTGCAACCGCTCATCGGCCTCGTCGCCATGAAAACCGGCCAGCCGGCGGCGCTCGTCTATACCCGCACCGAATCGATGATCTCGACCACCAAGCGCCATCCGGCTCAGATGAAAGCGAGCATCGGCGCCGATGCCGACGGCCGTGTCACCGGCATGGTCTTCGCCGGCGATTTCAACACCGGCGCCTATGCCAGCTGGGGGCCGACGGTCGCCAACCGCGTGCCGGTGCACGCCTCCGGCCCCTATGCGACGCCGAACTATCGCGCCGAAGGCCGCGCCATCCACACCAATGGCCCGATTGCCGGCGCCTTTCGCGGCTTCGGCGTGCCGCAGGCGACGATCATGCAGGAGACCCTCTATGACGAGCTGGCCGACAAGCTCGGCATGGATCGGCTCGACTTTCGCCTGAAGAACTGCCTTCGGAACGGATCCGAAACAGTTACCGGGCAGCGGCTCGAGTCGGGCGTCGGCATCGCCGACTGCCTGGAGGCCCTCCGCTCACATTGGCAGCGTGCCCTTCGTGATGCCGAAGCGCTCAATGCCGGTAGCAGCATCAAAAAACGCGGCGTCGGCGTGGCCTCTTGCTGGTACGGCTGCGGCAACACCTCGCTGCCCAATCCGTCGACCATCAAGGTCGGCATCTCGGTATCGGGCGAAGTCGTCCTGCATCAGGGGGCGGTCGATATCGGGCAAGGTTCGAACACCGTCATCGCGCAGATCTGCGCCGACGCGTTGGGTCTTCCGCTTGAAAAGCTCCGGCTGAAAGGCGCCGACACGGCGATCACCCCCGACGCCGGCAAGACCTCGGCCTCGCGCCAGACCTTCGTCACCGGCAAGGCCGCCGAAAAGGCCGGCCGCGCCTTGCGCGAGGAGATCTTGCGTTTCGCCAATGTCTCGGAAAAGGCCGCGATTGCGCTGGACGGCACAAGCCTGAGCATCAGGGAAGGCGAAGCAACGCGCCGCATCGATCTTTCCTCGCTGAAGGCCGATGCCGAAGGCTTCGTCTTCCGGGCCGAGGAAAGCTACGACCCGCCAACGCAGCCGCTCGATACCAAGGGCCAGGGCAAGCCTTATGCCGTCTATGGCTATGGCGCCCAGATCGCCGAACTGGAGGTCGACCTCAGGCTCGGCACCGTGAAGCTGATAAAAATCACCGCCGCGCACGATGTCGGCAAGGCCATCAATCCCTTGCTTGCCGAAGGCCAGATCGAGGGTGGCATTGCCCAGGGCATCGGCATGGCGCTGATGGAAGAATACATCCCCGGCCGCACCGAAAACCTGCACGACTATCTGATCCCGACGATCGGCGACGTGCCGCCGATCGAGACCATCCTGATAGAAGTTCCGGATCCGGAAGGACCCTTCGGCGCCAAGGGTTTGGGCGAGCATGTGCTGATCCCGACGGCGCCGGCGATCCTCAACGCCATCCGCCATGCAACCGGTGTGCTGGTCACCAAAATTCCGGCGACGCCGACCCGCATCCGCGCCGCCATCCTCGACAAGGAGGCGCGCCGATGAGCGAGCTTGCCGAACGCTTCGAGACACACGATCCCGGCGAGAAGCTGGTGGCCGAGAAGATCCGCTGCGATGCCTGTCCGGTCATGTGCTACATCGCCGACGGCCGCACTGGCGCCTGCGACCGCTACGGCAATGTCGGCGGCAGGATCGTGCGGATGGACCCGTTGACCATCCTCGACCATGCGGCCGAGACAGGTGGCGCGGTCGTATCTTTTGTTGCCGAAGGCGAGGCATGGGACGGGGAACTGGTCAACACCGGCCGCCGCTTCGTCACCGCGATCGGCGCCGGCACCACCTATCCCGACTACAAGCCGGCGCCCTTCATCGTCAGCCAGGAGGTCGAAGGCGTCGATTTGGTCACCGTCGTCACCGAGGGCATCTTCTCCTATTGCGGCGTCAAGGTGAAGATCGACACCGACCGTCATATCGGCCCCGAAACGGCGACGATCCGTGCCCAAGGCGAGGCGATCGGCCATGTCACGACCGGCGAATACGGCTCGCAGATGCTGTCGCTGGGCGGCGTGCATCATTTGACCGGCGGCTCGAAGGCTGAAGGGCGCGCCACCTGTGAAGCCATGCTCTCCCTGTGCAACCGCAAACCGGTCGAGCTCGTCATCGACGGCGGCGCCACCGTCATCGTCGAGGCCGGCAAGCCGCCGGTCATCGACGGCAAGCTCGAGCAGCGCATGCGCGTCGGCTGCGGTTCGGCCACCATCGGCATGTTCGCCACCCAGTGGCGCGGCCTTGTCGACGAGGTGGTGGTGGTCGACGACCACATCACCGGCGTGGTCTCCGAGCATCAGGCCGGCAAAGTGCTTGGCTGGCAGGACACCGGCATCAAGATCATCGGCCGCCGTTCGACGCCGGGCCGCTATTTCAAGGTGTCGGAGCCCGGCCTCGGCTGGGGCGGCACCAGCATCTCCGACCCGCTGTCGATCCTTGGTGAATGGAACGCCAAAAAGGGTGCGCGCCCCGGCATGTCGCTGCTGATGGTCTCGACCACCGGCGAGCAGTTCGCCTATTACGAGCTCGACGACGAATTGAAGCCGGTGCAGAAACCGTTCCCGGAGCGGCTGCGGAAGTCGGTTGAACTGATCGAGGACAATTGCGAGCCGGCGCTCTGCACCGTGCTTTTCGTCGGCGGCGCCGGCGGCTCGCTGCGCGCCGGCGTCACCGAGAACCCGGTCAATCTGACCCGCTCGGTGCAGGGCCTCAAGACCTATGTGACGGTCGGCGGCGCGCCGGTCTATGTCTGGCCGGGCGGCGGCATCACGCTGATGGTCGACGTCACCCGCGTGCCGGAAGGCGCCTTCGGCTATGTCCCGACGCCGGCGCTGGTGGCGCCGATCGAGTTCACCATGCGCCGCGACGATTATGTCAGGCTCGGCGGCTACGAAGCCGAAATCCGCAGCGTCGACGATATCCTGGCCAAGGGCGGCGAGTATCTCAACCCGCGCCGCGGCACGGCCGCACCCCGCGACAATCCCTGGCCGCCGCTGGCGCAGTTGCGTCGCGCGGCCGCAAACGGGGACGGGCGATGAACGGCCCGCAGGCTCATTGGCTCGAGGACGGCCGAAGGCTTCACCTCAATCATGGGCCGATCGACCTGATCGTCGAGGCATTCGGCGAGGCGAGTGAATGCAGCGCTGGCTATCGCCAGGCAGTGGCGCGCTTCCAGACAATCCTGCCCGAACTGGTCGAAGAGTTGCCCGAGCTGCGCTGCCCGGCCTCCTCGCGGCCACGGACTTTCGCTGGCCCGACGGCGCGCCGCATGGAAGCGGCGGTCGTTCCGCTAGCAAAACAATTCATCACACCGATGGCGGCCGTCGCCGGCTCGGTAGCCGACGAAGTGCTTGGTGCGTTGCTTGCCGGCCGTCGGCTCGATCGCGCCTATGTCAACAATGGTGGCGACGGCGCGATCCATCTCGGCAACGGCCAGTCGATGACGCTTGCCATTGCCGGGACAGGTCATGGGCTGGCGGATCGTCTCACGATCCGCGCCGAAGACGGGATCCGCGGTGTCGCGACAAGCGGCTGGCGCGGCCGTTCGTTTTCGCTCGGCATCGCCGACGCCGTCACCGTGCTGGCGCGAACGGGTGCTGAAGCCGATGCCGCCGCGACCTTGATCGCCAACGCCGTCGACCTGCCCGGTCATCCGGCCGTTAGGCGCGTACGGGCGCGCGATCTGGCACCTGACAGCGACCTCGGCGACCGTTTGGTGACGCAGGGCGTGGGGCTGCTTTCCGCCGCTGAGATCGCTATTGCGCTGGAAGGCGGATTTGCCGTTGCCGAGGAGTTTCGGCGGCGCGGCCTGATTGCCGCCGCGGCGCTTTTCCTCGGCGGTCAGGCGCGCATCGCAGGTCCGATGGCGCTCGCCAATAAGGTTTTAGAGAGGGAAATTGCTCATGCCTGAGTTTCCGATCCGCAAGATCGCCGTGCTGACCGAAGAGATTTTTCACGAAGGCGGGCCGGTGGCGCTGGTACCGCGGCGCCGCGCCGCGGCCATGGCTGTGGTCAAGAACCCGTTCGCCGGCCGTTACGTCGAGGAACTGCAGAGCGCCATGGAGGATCTGAAGCCGCTCGGGCTGCTGCTCTCCGACAGGCTCATTGTCGCACTGGGTGGCGACGTCAAACAGATCGACGGCTACGGCAAGGGCGCCATCGTCGGTATGGCAGGCGAGTTGGAGCATGGCGCGCTGTGGCATGTGCCGGGCGGCTATGCCATGCGCGAACGGCTCGGCGACGCCAAGGCGATCGTGCCCTCGGCGAAGAAGGTCGGCGGCTTCGGCGCGCGGCTCGACGTGCCGCTCGGCCACATCAACGCCGCCTATGTGCGCAGCCATTTCGACGCCATGGAAATCGGCATCAGCGATGGTCCGCGTCCCGACGAGATCCTGTTTTGCCTCGCCATGACCTGCGGCCCGCGCGTGCACGACCGCATGGGCGGGCTGGCGGCCAAGGACATCAAGGCATGGGATGGGCTGCGGTGAGCGCCGAGGACAATCTGCTCAAGCTGGTCGAGGCCGAGGAGCCTGACGAAAACGACTATCGCTTGCAGGAGCAGGTCGGCTTCATCCTGCGCAAGGCGCATCAGCGCCATGTCTCGATCTTCGCCGCACACATCGCCGATCTGACGCCGCCGCAATTCGCCGCTCTCGCCAAATTGCGCGACGTCGGCGAGACCTCGCAGAACCAGCTTGGCAGCCTGATCGCCATGGATGCGGCGACGGTGAAGGGCGTCATCGACCGGCTGAAAGCGCGTGGCTTTGTCGAACTTAGCAAGCACGAAGTCGACAAACGGCGCCTGCTGGTCAGTCTGACGGCCGAGGGGCGCGACGCGATCGAGCGGCTGATCCCGCTTGCCCGCGAGATTACGCAGGAAACGCTGGCGCCGCTTTCCGCCAGGGAAGCGGCCATTTTCATGAAGCTGCTGGCCAAGCTGGCTTAATCTGCTGCCTTGCGGCGTTTGGTTGTTGTTCCTGCCGGGCGCTGAACGCCCGGCAGGAAAGCCTCGTCTCAGAGGCCATTGTCCTTCAGGATCTGGGCGGCATTTTCCTTGGTGATCTTCTGCGTCGGCAGGATGATCGTCTTTTCCACCTTCTCTCCGTTCAGGAACTTGATCGCCTGCCGCAGCCCTTCGGCGCCCGGCGTCACATAAGTGAACGTCGCCGTCAGCTCGCCATTGGCGACCAGCTGCACGCCTTCATTGGGCAGGCCGTCGATGCCGATGAACTTGATGTCCTTCTCACGTCCGACGTCCTTGGCGGCAAGATAGGCGCCATAGGCCATCGGATCATTGTGGCCGTAGACGAGATCGATCTTCTCGTTGTTGCGCAACGCGGTCGCCATGATGTTGTAGGCCTGGTCCTGCTTCCAGTCGCCCGACTGCTGGTCGAGCAGGTATTTTATGCCCGGCTCCTTGTCGGTGAATTCATGGAAGCCGTCATGGCGATCGTGTGCCGGCTGGGTGCCCATGCCGCCCCAGATCTCGACGACGTTGCCGGCAGCCTTGCCCTTGCCGCCAAGCAGCTCGACGGCATATTCACCGGCAGCCCGGCCGATCAGCTTGTTGTCGCCGCCGACGAACTGCGTGTAATCGTTGGTTTCGACGTTGCGGTCGAGCACGAAGACCGGGATCTTGGCATCGATCGCCTGCTGCACGACACCGGTCAGGCCGGCGGATTCTTTCGGTGATACCAAGAGCGCATCGACCTCCTGACGGATCAGGTTTTCGACATCGGCGACCTGCTTCTCGGTCTTGTCCTCGCCGTCGGTGATGATCAGCTCGACTTCCGGATGCTTGGCCGCTTCTGCCAGGATGTCCTTGTTGAACTGGGCGCGCCAGGGTTCGATGGTGGTCACCTGCGAGAAGCCGATCTTCCACTTCTTGTCCTGCGCATGGGCGCCGCCGGCAAGCATGGCGGTCGTGGTCAGGAGTGCCGCTGTCAGCCCGGCGAGCTTCAACAATTCACGTCGTTTCATTTCTTGTTTCCTCCAATATTCAGAGACGCGGTCTCTTGCGACGGCCGCTTTGCCGCGGCCGTTTCCTTGTGCGCTTGCCCACCGGGCAGTCGCAGATAGAAGAGAAGATCACCGGCATTGCGCTCCTGTACGAGCACGGTACCGATGATGATCATCCCCTTCAGCACCAGCTGAAGGTTCGAATTGATGTTGTGCAGCTGCAGGATGTTGGAGAGCAGCCCGAAGATCAGCACGCCGCAGAACGTCCCGGTGAGGCTGCCGCGTCCGCCCATCAGGCTGGTGCCGCCGATGACTACGGCGGCAATCGCGTCGAGCTCCAGCCCGGCGCCGGCGTCCGGCTTGCCTTGCCGGTACTGCGCGACGTAGAGCACCGCCGCGATGCCGGCCAGCAGCCCTGAAACCGCGTAGGTGGCGATCTTGACCCGGCCAGCGGCGATGCCCGACAGCCGCGCCGCCTCCTCATTGCCGCCGATTGCGTAGACATAGCGGCCGAACGGGGTGAAGCGCAGCACGGCGCCGTAGATCAGGATGGCGCCGAGGAAGAACAGGCCCGGCATCGGGATCACGCCGAACACCAGCGAGCGCAGCATTTCGAAATCGGCGGTGGCGTTCGACCCGGTATAGACCGGCAGCACCGCATTGTTCTGGCCGGCTGTCAGCCGGGCGATACCAAGCGCAGTGACCATCATCGCCAGCGTCACGATGAAGGGCTGCAGCCGCCCGGCGACAATGATGAAGCCGTTGAGCGCGCCGAACAGCAGGCCGACGCAAGGCGCCACCAGCAACACGCCGAGCACGCCGAATTTTGAGCCTACCTGCGGCAGCAGGAACCACAGCACCAGACTGCACAGGATCACCCCGACAATGCCGGGCGTCACCAGCCCGCGAACGCTGTCCAACCTGATGTCGTGCGTGGCCTGCGCGCCGGCGCGGGATTTTTCGATGTTCAGCAGGATGAAACGAGTGACGAGAATGCCGAGGCAAAGGGCTGCCACGGCAACTGTCGGCACCCCCAGCACCACCGCCGGCGTCACGCCGGGGACCGTCAGCAGCATGGCACAGACGACCGTGCAGATCGCCATCAGCGAGCCGACGGAAAGGTCTATACCGCCGGTGATGATCACCGCCGTCATGCCGGTGGCAATTAGGCCGGTGGTCGACACCTGGCGCAGCACATCGAGCAGGTTGCCGTAGGACAGGAAGATGTTGTTGCCCTTGGAGCTGATCGGCGAGCCGAGCACGCCGATCAGGAAGATGGCGATCAGGCCCCAATAGAGCTTCGTCCGGGACAGGATATGCAAAATGCTCATGCGGCAGGCCTTGTCATGGTCCGTCGCGGCGCCGCAAGCCGCATGATGGCCTCCTCGCTGGCTTGCGCGCGGGACAGCATTCCCGTCTGGCGGCCGTCGGCCATGACCAGGATACGGTCGGAAAGATGCAGCAGCTCCGGCAATTCCGAGCTGATCACGGCGATCGCCAGCCCGTCTCGCGCCAACTTGAAGATGAGATCGTAGATTTCCCGCTTGGCGCCGACATCGATGCCGCGCGTCGGCTCGTCGAGCAGCAGCACCCGCGGCCTCGTCGCCAGCCATTTGCCGATGACGACCTTCTGCTGGTTGCCGCCGGACAGCGTGCCGGCCGGCTGCTCGACGGTCTCGCAGCGAATGCCGAGAGCCTTGACGGCGTCCCGTGCCAGCCCTTGCTCACCGGCCAGCGAGCGCAGGCCGAACCGCGCCAGCGCGCCGACCAGCGGCAGCGCGACATTGTCGGTGATCGAGGCCTCGAGATGCAGGCCTTGCGTCTTGCGGTCTTCCGTGACCAGGGCGATGCCGAGCCGGCGTGCATCGCGCGGCGAACGGATTTCTACCGCCTCGCCATCGAGCCTGATCTCACCGTCGGCACGTCCGCCGCTGGACCCGAAGATGGTCTCCAGGATTTCGGTACGGCCCGAGCCCAGCAGCCCGCCGATACCGAGGATTTCTCCTGCGGCAAGATCGAAGCTGACGCCGTCGAGCACGGTGCGCCAGCCATGGCGATTGGGCTTCGACAGCGACAGCTCGCTTACGGAAAGGACGGTGTTGCCACCGGCGATGCGGTGCTCCTGGGAGGAAGCAAGCAGGTTTCGCCCGACCATCGCCGAAATTATGGCGTCTTCGTCGAGCTTGTCCATCGCCTGCGTCAGGACGTGGCGTCCATCGCGGAACACGGTGACCCGGCTGGCCAGATGCATGACCTCGTCGATGCGGTGCGAAATGTAGACGATCGCCACGCCGCTATCGGCGAGCTGGCGGATGATGCGGAACAGCCGCTGGCATTCGGCCGGCGAAAGCGCCGAGGTCGGCTCATCCATGATCAGGATGCGTGCCGACATCGACAGCGCCTTGGCGATCTCGACCAGTTGCTGTTCGCCAACGCGCAAGGCACCGACGCGCGCATCCGGATCGAGCTCGATGCCGAGCCTTTGCAACAGCGCGCCGGCGGCGCGGCTGCTCGCCTTGCCGTCGACGATCAGCCCGGCGATCAGCTTCTCGCGGCCGAGAAAGATGTTGTCGGCGACGCTGAGTTCGGGGACGAGGTTCAGCTCCTGGTGGATGATGGCGATGCCGGTGCGCTCGGCTTCGCGGACGCCGGCAAAGCGCACCGCATGGCCATCGATACTGACCGTTCCGTTATAGTCCGTATAGACGCCGGACAGGATCTTCATCAGCGTCGACTTGCCGGCGCCGTTCTCGCCCATCAGCGCATGGACCTCGCCGCGCCGCAGCTCGAAGCCGACATCGACAAGTGCGGCGATGCCGCCGAAGGACTTGGAGATGTGCTCAGCGCTCAGCACGATAGCCGAGCCGTCCGCCATAACGCCTTGCGCAGGAATGGAATTGCCGTGCTGCATGACAAGGACGGCCTCCCTCCGTCGTCACCGAACACCTCAAACGCTAATCTAAACGTTTCGATCATGTCAAGGCAATATCTGGCGCCTAAGATTGTTCCATTTCAATTCTTGCGCAAAATCATAAGATTCCGTACGTATTGCTGCCGTGGAGTGGTGAAACGTTTCGAAAATGACAGCGTCAGGACGAAAAAGGCAGCGCAAATTCACCGCTCCGACCATGCTTCATGTGGCCGAGGCGGCGCGTGTTTCCGTGGCCACCGTATCGGCGCTGATCAACGGCACCGCGACCGTCAGCCCCGAGCTCAGCCAGCGCATCGAACAGGCGATCCGCGATATCGGCTACAAGCGCAATGCCATCGCCCGCAGCCTGAAGATGGGCACCACACGCACCATCGGGCTCACCGTCCCCCACATCACCAATCCGTTCTTTACCGATGTGGTTTCGGTCATCCAGCAGGCTTTCGACAGGGCCGGCTACGCCGTCATGCTGTGCTGCACCGACGAGCACCTGAACACCCAGGACGACCAGATCAGGCTGCTGCTCGACCGGATGGTCGACGGGCTGATCGTCGCGCGTGTCGGCGACGGCGCGATCCTCAAACGGATTGTCGACGACGCCAAAGTGCCGGTCGTGCTGCTCGACCGTATTTGCCAGGGTGTCGACACCGATGCCGTCGTTCTCGACAATCAGCGCGCGGTGTTCGACGCCATCAACTATTTGATCGATCTCGGCCATCGGCGCATCGGCTACATCTCCGGCTCTTTCGATATCTCGCCGATGCATGACCGCATGGCGGGATATCGCGAGGCCCTCCAGGCCGCCGGCCTGCCGGCCGAGGCCGAGCTCGTCCGCTTCGGCAACTTCCATGAAGTCGACGGCTACAACGCCACCATGCAGCTGCTTTCGCTGCACGACCGGCCGAGCGCCATCTTTTCGGCCAACAACCCGATGGTGATCGGCACCATGAAGGCCATTCGCGATATCGGCCTGTCCTGTCCGGAGGATATTTCGGTCGCCTGTTTCGACGATTTTCCGTGGTCGGATGTGTTCCGGCCGCAATTGACAACGGTCGCACAGCCGGTGCAGGCGATTGGCGAACAGGCGGCCAATCTGCTGCTCGACCGGCTCGCCGGAAACAGGGATGCGCCGCCGCGCAAGCTGACGCTCAAAGGACGCTTGATGATCCGCAATTCATGCCGTCCGCTAGGTGCAAACGCGCAGAGCGTCAGCGCGTAGCGCGTGGGCTCTGTTCAGAAACTTTGTAATGCCGGACGGACAGCGCTCCCTCTGTCCTGCCGACCCCGGCCCTTCGCAGCCGCTACGGGCGTTCGTCGTTCGAAAAACCGAGCAATTGAAGGACGCGGCGCCGATCGAGCCAAGTGGCCAACAATCAGCCCGCCGACAAGCAGGAAAATCTTGGCAATCGAAGCATGTCGGATTAGGAATATGACGAGATGCGGCTGATCGCCCATACGGGCGCCGGCTTGAGCCATGTGCGTGAAATCGATCCTAATCGGGCTGGTACTTGCTGGGATGGTCGCACTCTTCGGCTGCACCACCGGCGGCGCATTAAAGACTTCCCCCTCGGCCTATGGCGGCCTCACCGATGCCGGTTTTCGCGTTCCGCCGGTTCCGATCTACAAGGTTGACCAGAAGTTCCATCGGCAGACAGTGCCTTATGCGACTGAAGAGGCGCCTGGCACCATCATTGTCGATACAGGAGCGAAGTTCCTCTATTACGTGTTGGGAGACGGTCAGGCGCTGCGCTACGGAATCGGCGTTGGCAAGGCGGGCTTCGAATGGCATGGCACTGCTCACGTTGCGAGGAAGCGCGAATGGCCGGATTGGAGCGCGCCGTCTGCGATGATCGTGCGCGAGCAGAAGCGAGGCCGCATCATACCGGCTCATATGGAGGGCGGACTCATGAACCCGCTCGGGGCGCGCGCTCTCTATCTTTTCAACGAGAAAGGCGACACTGGATATCGGCTGCACGGTAGCCCTGAATGGTGGTCCATCGGCAAAGCTGTGTCGGCGGGCTGCATCCGCCTCATGAACCAGGACATCATCGATCTCTATAACCGCGCCACAATCGGCACCAAGGTGATCGTCATTTAGTGGACGCCGCGTTTCCGTCCAACGGACGAGCATGACGGATCGAAAACCTCCGCGTAAAACGCGCGAAGTGTTCGCGATGTCTTCGCACACCTGTTCGCGATGTTCCCTGCCTAAGGCCGGCCTTGCCCGCAAACAGTGCCAAGTGGCGAACCAACTCTCAGGCAGCTTCCGACAGCGATTTGTGAGCGTCGGCCAGGATCTCGAACGAGCGCACCCGCGCCGCATGGTCGAAAATCTGCGCCGTGACCATCAGTTCGTCGGCGCCGGTGCGGCCCACGAATGCCTCGATGCCTTGCCTGACCGTTTCGGGAGAGCCGACGACGGCGCAGGAAAGCGCCTGTCCGAGCATGGTCTTGGCCATCGGATCGAGGTCGCGCTCATATCCTTCGACCGGCGGCGGCAGTCGGCCGGGCCGGCCGGTGCGCAGGTTGACGAAGGCCTGCTGCAGCGAGGTGAACAACAGCCGCGCCTCTGCATCGGAAGGAGCGGCGAAGACGTTGAGGCCGAGCATCACATAGGGCTTATCGAGCTGCTCCGAAGGCTGGAAACGCGAGCGGTAGATCTCCAGCGCATGGTCGAGCTCTGCCGGCGCAAAATGCGAAGCGAAGGCGTAGGGCAGGCCGAGCATGGCGGCAAGCTGCGCGCCGTAGAGGCTGGAGCCCAGGATCCAGATCGGCACCTTTTCGCCTTCGCCGGGCACCGCGCGGATGCGTTGGCCGTCTTCGGCCGGCTGGAAGTAATCCATCAGCTCGACGACGTCCTGCGGGAAATTGTCGGCGCCTGCATCGAGGTTGCGGCGCAGCGCCCGTGCCGTGGCCATGTCGGTGCCGGGCGCCCGGCCGAGGCCGAGATCGATGCGGCCGGGATGCAAAGCGTTGAGCGTGCCGAATTGCTCGGCGATGACAAGCGGCGAATGGTTGGGCAGCATGATGCCGCCGGCGCCGACGCGTATTGTACGGGTACCTCCGGCGACATGGGCAATGACCACCGAGGTGGCGGCGCTGGCGATGCCCGGCATGTTGTGGTGCTCCGTCAGCCAATAGCGCCGGTAACCCAGCCGCTCGGCATGGCGCGCAAGGTCGAGCGAATTGGCGAGTGACTGCGAAGCGTTGCTTCCTTCGACGATCGGCGACAGGTCGAGAACGGAAAGAGCGGTCATGGCGTCTTAGGCCTCCAGGATTTTCTTCTGTCGCGCCATGGCCTCGAAGGCTGCACGGTCGGGAATGGCGATTTCGAGGCCTTCCAGCACGTCGGCGAGTTCGGCGGCTGTTGCTATCTCCACCTGCTCGGTACCGCCGCCGAGATGATGTGTCGACAGCCGGTTGTTGCGGAGCGCATAGCGGCGGTCCGGCAAGGCGCGTGCCGCGATTACGGAGGAAAGGAAGTGCGAGGTTGGGTGGGTCGACAGGAAATGGTTGCTGACCGAATAGTCGACCTCATGGTTCTGCTGCATGTCGAAGCGGTACATTGTCCGCCAGTCGCCGCCGACATTGGCCTGCAGGCGAAAATGATCGCCTGTCTCTACCATGCGGAATGTCTCATGTGGGGTCTTCTGCTCGAGACCCGGTCGAAGCAGGAGCGGTGCTGTCAGCGTCAGCCCGCCGAAGCCGACGTCGGCAATGTAGGTTCGGCCGTCGAGTTCGACACGCAGCAACATATGGCTGCGTGCAGTTATGGCATCATCGGGCTGGCCCCAAAGAACGCGTGCTGCAAGGCCGGTGACGGCGAAGCCAAGCGCCTTCAGCACATGCATGAAAATGAGATTGTGCTCGAAGCAATAGCCGCCGCGATGCCGAGCGACGATCTTTTCCTGCAGCGAGGCAAGATCGAGACGAACCGGGTGGCCTAGAAACGGATCGAGATTTTCGAACGGGATTGCCTCCGGGTGCAAGAGATGGAGCGACTTCAGCGTTTCCAGCGAAGCGTCCCTCGAGCCGGTGTATCCGATGCGGGCGAAATAGGCATCGATGTCGAAGGGGATATCGGTCATGGAAGGGAGTCCGGGCTTTGACCGGCTCGATATAGGCATTCAATCCGGGCGCCGCAAACGCCGCGTGTCGGTTTGCGCTGCAGCGCTGTCCTCGATGAGTTCTTCTTCAGCCACCGCCGTGTGTTGCGCCGCCAGGAAATTGCCGACATGGCTGAGGCCGTCGAAATGATCGCAGAACACCTTGATGACGACCAGCAGCGGCACTGCCAGCAACGCGCCGACGAAACCCCATAGCCACGACCAGAAGGCGATGGCGATGAGGATCGCCACGGCGTTGATCTCGAGACGGCGGCCGACCACCGTCGGCGTCACGAACTGGCCTTCGACGACATCGCACATAAGGACGAAGGCCGGCGCCAGCAGCGCGTAGGAAATCGTGTCGAAGCTGATCAGCGCGATGATCGTGACCAGCGTGATGGTGGTCAGCGCCCCGATATAGGGCAGGAAATTGAGCAGAGCCGCTGCCGCGCCCCAGACCTGGGCGTTGGGCACGCCGAGCGCCCACAGGCCGAGCCCGATGACCACGCCGAGACATGTGTTGATGACCGTGACGGTAAGCAGATAATGCGAGATTTCACGTTCTACGTCGTAGACGACGCGCAGCGCCCGCTTCTTTTCGCTGAGACTGGGGAAGGACTGGACGATCTTTTCATAGAACATCGTGCCCGAGGCGAGCAGGAACAGCGACAGGACGAAGACGATGGTGACGCTGGCGCCGGCCGACAGCACATTGCCGGCGGCCTGCGAGAGAATACCGGATGGCGCCATGGCCACCCTCTGAACGCCCGGCTCCTGGGATGTCTGGGTCAGGCCCTCGATCTGGCGCGAAATCTCCACGATCCTTTCGAGCGGACGGCGCAGTTGTGCCAGACGTTCGGTAAGCTGCTGGCCGATCGTCGAGGTGTTGTTGATGAGATCGATGACCGGGCCGCTGAGCAGATATCCCGCGACGGCGACGAGGCAGAACGAAAGCAGCACCAGCAGTGTCGCCGAAATGACATCGGGCATGCCATGCTTGCGCAGGAAGCGAACGATCGGCGTCAGCGTCAGTGCCAGCAGGAAAGCCAGAATGACCGGCATGAAGAAGGCGCGGGCGAAGTAAAGCGCGTAGATCGCCATGAGGATGAAGATGCCGACGAGCAGCGAACGCATCAGATGCGCATCCGCCCGTGCCTCGACGCGCGGATCCCGGCTTTCGGCAGCGCTTGCGCCCGAAGCGGCGGGTTCGGCTTTCATTCTGACCCTCGGCGGTACACCGCGATTGGTGCAGACCGTTGGCGAAAAACGCCTCTGTGGCTTCAAGGTTCCGTTAGCCGGCGTCACCGGCAAGGCCGCCTCGCGGCCTTGCCGGTGAATCAGGCAACCGGCGCCGCCACGGCAGGGACGGCCTTCGCCGTTTCCCGGCGCACGATCGGCGCCACCTTGGTGCCGTAGAGTTCGATGGCCTTCATGACCTTGGCGTGCGGCATGGTGCCGATCGCCATTTGCAGCAGGAAGCGGTCGTTGCCAAATATCCTGTGCTGGGCAATGATCTTCTCGGCCACCTGTTCCGGATTGCCGACGAACAGCGCGCCGTTCGGGCCGCGCGATTGGTCGAAATGCGCCCGCGATGTCGGCCCCCAGCCGCGCTCGCGGCCGATGCGGTTCATCACCTCGGCCTGCGGCCCGTAAAAATCGTCGGCTGCCTGGTCCGTGCTCTCGGCGATGAAACCGTGCACGTTGAGGCTGGTGGCAAGGCTCGCCGGATCGTTGCCGGCCCGCCTGGCTGCATCCCTGTAGATGTCGAACAGCGGTGCGAACCGCGCCGGCTCGCCGCCGATGATCGCCAGCGCCAGCGGCAGCCCAAGCACGCCCGCGCGGGCGACGGACTGCGGTGTTCCACCGACGGCGATCCAGATCGGCAGTTTGTCCTGCAAGGGCCGGGGATAGACGCCGCGATCGTTGATCGGCGCGCGCAGAGTGCCCGACCAGGTCACCTTGACATGATCGCGGATGGCGAGCAGCAGGTCGAGCTTCTCGGCGAAGAGCTCGTCGTAGTCTTCGAGATTGTAGCCGAACAGCGGAAAGGATTCGATGAACGAGCCGCGCCCGGCCATGATCTCGGCCCGGCCGCCGGATAGAAGATCAAGGGTGGCAAACTGCTGGAAGACGCGCACCGGATCGTCGGACGACAACACGGTGACGGCGCTGGTCAGCCTTATGCGCCTGGTTCGTTCGGCGGCCGCCGCCAGGGCCACCACCGGAGCCGAGGCGGCATAGTCGGGACGGTGGTGCTCGCCGAGACCAAAGACGTCCAGCCCGACCTGGTCGGCCAGCTCGATCTCCTCGATCAGGTTGCGCAGCCGCTCGCGCGCACCGATCGCACCGGGACCCGGTCCCGGGCTGACGTCGGCGAAGGTGTAGAGACCGAGTTCCATAGTATGTCATCCCAGCGTTTTGTCGTGGCGCTACAGGTAGCGATCAGTCCGCCGCCCCGCCAGAGGCCCGGATGGTGAACAGTGCGGGTGGTTTTCAGTCGAATTCAATCGAAATGGCGTCTCCTGGTTGCAACAGATCAGAATTTCATGGCTGGCATACCGTTTTGGCGCTTGAACTCTCGGTTTTCACGCGTATGTAAGCCTCGCAAATTGACTTCAGGGAAGTGGACTTGGCTATCTATAGAGAAAAAGACGTTTTCGAGCGGCGCAATGCCGCAAACGAGGCAAAGAAGGCGCTTCTGGAGCGCTTTAAGGCAAAGCCGGCGGCAGACGATCCAGCGGTGCTGGCACGACAGGCCGAGCGCAAGGCGATCCTCGAGGCCCGCGCGATACGCGAGGCCGAAAAGGCCAGGCTGAAGCAGGAAAAGCTGGCGCGCGAAGCAGCAGAAAAGGCCGAGCGCGAGGCAGCTGCTGAAGCGGCACGCATCGCCGCGGAAGAAGCCGCACAGGCCGAAGCGAAGATCCGGGAAGCTGAAGAGAACGAGCGTATCGCCCGTTTTCTTGCCGACGAGGCCGAACGCAAGGCTAAGCGTGACGCACGCTATGCCGCGCGCAAGCAGCGCACCGGCAGGACGCCGCCCGGCTTCTCCGCCCGATAGCGCCTTCCGGCGCTGATCAGCCGAATTCAAGAATCAGGGCCGCCTTGCAGCGGCCCCGAACGCGTTCGTCTGTCAGAATCGGCTAAGCCGCGAGCTTCAGTCCCATGATGCCGCAGACGATGAGCGCGATGCAGGCCAGCCTGATCGCCGTCGCCGGCTCCCCGAGCAGCCATATCCCCAACAGCGCCGTGCCGACGGTGCCGATGCCGGTCCACACCGCATAAGCGGTGCCGACCGGCAATGCCTTCAGCGCCAGGCCGAGCAAGGTCAGGCTGACGATCATCGAGGCTACCGTCAACACGGTCGGCAGCGGCTTCGAGAATCCGTCGGTGTATTTGAGGCCGATCGCCCAGCCGATCTCGAACAGGCCGGCGAGGAACAGGAAAATCCACGACATCGGAACGCTCCGTTTCGATGGCTTCCGGCCGATTTCTTGAAGGCGCAAAAACTATCTTCGCCGCATCCATGGGGATGAGCGTGAGCTTAATGAACATCATACCGGCCGCGTTCGCGGCCGGTCGAAATGAGCCGAAACGGTAGCTGCGGCCCTACTTGTCCTTCAGCTTCATCGCCTTCACCGGCGGTGCCTTCAGGGCCGGCGCCGGAGCGGGTTTCTTCGCGTCCTTCTTCGGCTTGCGGGCTTCCTTGCCCGCCTTCATCGCACCCTTAGCCATGATTCGTTCCTCCAGTTGATGCCTAGCGAAGTGAAACAAGAGAAAACGCACGACTGCAAGAGGCCGTTGCCGTGCAGTCGCCCTGGCCGATGGCTGTTAACCGGTTTCTAATTCCCTCGTAAACCGCAGCGGTCCGTGCCATGGTCTTCTTCGCACTGCAGCATCAGCCCTTGCGTTTCGCCAGCTGATGATCAGGCAGGCCGGTCAGGACGACAATGCGGATCCACATCGGTTGCCAGATGAGTTTCGATTTCCCGCAGGAAACACCGCTGATCGCGATGCTAAATGTCCATTATTCGCGCGCATCTGATCTTGAGCGGCCGGACTTCCTGACGTCGAACCCGCCGGTGCCGATCGAAAGCTACCGCGACAGTTTCGGCAATTGGTGCAACCGTCTCGTTGCGCCGGCCGGGCGATTTGCGTTCGGTACTGACGCGGTCATCCGCGACCCCGGCTCCTTCGAGACGCGCGAGCTGACGGCGTGGCAGCACGAGGTGCGCGATCTGCCGTCGGAGACGCTGCTGTTCCTGCTGCCCAGCCGTTATTGCGAGAGCGACGTGCTGTCGAATGAAGCATGGCGGCTGTTCGGCAGCACCCCGCTGGGCATTCCGCGCGTCCAGGCGGTCTGCGACTTCGTCCACAATCACATCGTCTTCAACTATTTCAATGCGCGCCCGACACGCACCGCCGCCGAGGCCTATCGCGAGCAGAGCGGTGTGTGCCGCGACTTTGCCCACCTCGCTGTTGCCTTCTGCCGCGCCCTGAATATTCCGACCCGCTATTGCACCGGCTATATCAGCGATATCGGTCTGCCGAAGCCGTGGTCGGACATGGATTTCGCCGCCTGGATGGAGGTCTATCTCGGCGGCCGCTGGCACGCGTTCGACCCGCGCAACAACGCGCCGCGCATCGGCCGTATCCTGATCGCCTCCGGACGCGATGCCGCCGATGTGCCGCTGACCCACATTTTCGGGCCGGGCGCGCTGGCTGGCTTTAAGGTCTGGACGGACGAGGTCGTCGAATAGCCTCTCGCGCTGCCCTTTTAAACAACTGCCCTTTGAACGACTCGACACTTCGGGCGTTGTGGGGACTGTGGAGCGTGGGCGGGCGCTCCGCCAATCTCGGTGCATCAACCAAGGCAGCACACCATGGCGGCGCATGGCGGGTCGAAAAAAGTGATCTATGCGGCGCTCGCCGGAAATCTTGCGATCGCACTGACCAAGTTCGCCGCTGCGTTGTTCACGGGCAGCTCGGCAATGCTCTCGGAAGGCGTCCACTCGCTCGTCGATACCGGTAATGGCAGCCTGCTGCTTTACGGCATGCACCGTGCCGCCCGGCCGGCCGACCGCACGCATCCGCTCGGCCATGGCCGCGAGCTGTACTTCTGGAGCTTCATCGTTGCGCTCCTCGTCTTTGCACTGGGCGCCGGCATATCGTTCTACGAAGGCGTGACGCACATCATGACGCCGGAGCCGATCGCCAACGCCAAGGTGAACTACGCTGTCCTTGGCCTTTCCTTCCTCTTCGAAGGCACCTCTTGGCTGGTGGCGCTGAAGGAATTCCGCCACCAAAAAGGCAGCCACGGCTGGCTCGAGGCGGTGCAGCTCAGCAAGGATCCGAGTGTCTACACCGTACTCTTCGAGGACAGCGCGGCACTTCTCGGCCTCGTTGTCGCCTTTGCCGGCATATTGGCGGCGGAATTGCTGGACATGCCGAAGCTCGACGGCGCCGCGTCGATCGGCATCGCGCTCATCCTGGGCGCGACCGCGGTCTTCCTGGCGCGCGAAAGCAAGAGCCTGCTGCTCGGCGAGCCGGCCTCGCCCGAGGTGCAAATGAAAGTGCTGGCCATCGTCCAGCAGGACCCGGCGGTGCAGTGGGCAAATGGCGTGCTGACGCTGCATATGGGTCCGCAGGAGATCGTCGCCGCTCTAAGCATCGAGTTCGAGGACCATTTGTCGGCGCCCGAGATAGAGACCTGCGTCGAGCGCCTCGAGACACGGCTGAAGGCGGAGATGCCGGAGGTGACGCGGCTCTTCGTCAAGCCGCAGACCACCGGCACCTGGGAACGCCGGAGCAAGGCCTTGGCGGCGTCCGGAGGGGAACCGGTCTGAGGAAAATGGCTGCGCCATCGGGCAGTCCCGGTTATGATTGCGGGCAAAAGCTCCAGGAGGAACGAAGATGAAAATCGACGGCGGGTGTCATTGCGGCGCCATCACTTACGAGGCCGAAGTCGATCCGGAAAAGACCACCATTTGTCACTGCGTCGATTGTCAGAAGCTAACCGGAACGGCCTTTCGCGTCACCGTGCCGGCGTCCGAGGACAATTACAGGATCACCAAGGGCACGCCGAAAATCTACATCAAGACCGGTTCGAGCGGCGCCAAGCGCGCCCAGGCATTTTGCGGTGAGTGCGGCTCGCATCTCTACGCCACGTCGGCGGGCGAGGGACCGAAGGTTTACGGTATCAGGGTCGGCACGACACGGCAGCGCGATCAACTGGTGCCGAGAAAGCAGATCTGGCATCGCTCGGCGCTGCATTGGCTGCCGGAATTCGAAGGCACAATCATCATCGAGGAGCAGTAGCGCCGGACCCGGGCGAAGCGTTCGGCTCCGGGTTCCAGCATAGCTCTCAATCGTCGCCTTCGACGACCCTCAGCCTCAATTGCCCGGTTTTCGAATCGGCGACGCGCGGGCTGCTTTCCGCTTTTGCTCCGCTGCCATTCGAACCAGCGGTGTCCTCCGCCGGCTGCACGCCAAACTCCAGCGCCTCGATCTTTTGTCCGCGCCTGGTCACCTTCGATGTCGAGACCAGAATGTCGTCGATATCCCTGGCCGATTGGCCGAAATGCGTCTGCAGTTTGCGTACCCGCTCGTCGAGCCGGGAGACGTCTTCCATCAGCCGGATGACCTCGCCCTGGATCAGGTGCGCCTGCTCGCGCATGCGGGCATCCTTGAGGATCGCCTGGATGACCTGGATCGACAGCATCAAAAGCGACGGCGAGACGATGACGATCCGCGATCGATGCGCCTTCTGGACAACGGCCTCGAAATTCTCGTGGATTTCGGCGAACACCGATTCCGAGGGCACGAACATGAAGGCGGTGTCCTGCGTCTCGCCCTGGATCAGGTATTTTTCGGAGATATCGCGGACATGCACCTCGATGTCGCGGCGGAAAGCCTGAGCGGCGGACTTCTGCAGGTCGGCGCCTTCGGCGGCACGGATGGCATTCCAGGCCTCGAGCGGAAACTTTGCATCGATGGCAAGCGACGGTGCGCCGTTCGGCATCTTCACCAGGCAGTCGGGCCGGCTGCCATTCGACAAGGTCGCCTGGAATTCATAGGCGCCGTGCGGCAATCCGTCGGCGACGATGGCTTCCATGCGCGACTGGCCGAAGGCCCCGCGCGTTTGCTTGTTGGAAAGGATCGCCTGCAATTGCACGACCTGGCCGGCCAGCGACTGGATGTTGCCTTGCGCGATATCGATAACCGCCAGCCGTTCCTGCAGCTTGGCGAGGCTCTCATGCGTCGATCTCGTCTGCTCGGTCATGGTCTGGCCCAAGCGGCCGGTCATGGCATCGAGGCGCTGGCCGATCGACTGTGTCAGTTCCGCCTGGCGCGCCCCGAACACTTCGGCGATGGCGCCCATGCGGCCCTGCATTTCCGCCTGGCTTGCCAAGATGCCGGCCATCCTCGCCTCGGCGTCGCGGGCGTGGTCGGCGGCTTCGGCGGCCGCCATTGCACGCGCCTTGGCCGATCGCCAGAGCGCAACGACGAGCGCCGCGAACAGTCCGAGGAACAGCATTGCGCCGAAACCCAGGGCATGGCCCAGCGTGATCGTGGTGGCGCCGAGGCGGGCTACAGGTTCGGACAGGATGGTGGCCAGATCGTTCATGCCGACAGCATAGATGATTCGGTTCGCTGGCACAGATCAAAACGGGAACGACCCGAAGGCGTCCCGGTTGACGCTTTTCCTGCGAGGTCTTAGGTGAGACGCCATGTCGATCAAGCCGCTTATCATCCTTCCCGATCCCGTCCTGCGTCAGGTTTCAAAACCGGTCGAGCGTGTCGACGGCGATTTGCGCAAACTGGCCGGCGACATGCTGGACACCATGTATGACGCGCCCGGCATTGGCCTCGCGGCGATCCAGGTCGGCGAACCCTTGCGCATGCTGGTGATCGACCTCGCCAAAGAGGACGAGACGCCGGCACCGCACGTCTTCATCAATCCCGAAATCCTCGAAAGCTCCGACCAGCGTTCGGTCTATGAGGAAGGCTGCCTGTCGATCCCGGACTACTACGCCGAGGTCGAGCGGCCGGCGGCGGTGCGGATAAAGTATCTCGATCGCGACGGTCAGCTGCAGGAGATCGAGGCCGAAGGGCTGATGGCGACCTGCCTGCAGCATGAAATCGACCATCTCAACGGCGTGCTGTTCATCGATCACATCTCAAAACTGAAGCGCGACATGGTGGTCAAGAAGTTCAAAAAGCTCGCCAGGGACAAGGCGCCGGGCAAGATGGTGGGATAGGGGTCGACGAATGCCCCTGCGTGTCGTCTTCATGGGTACGCCAGAATTCTCCGTTCCGACCTTGCGGGCGATTGCCGGGGCCGGGCATGAACTGGCAGCCGTCTACACGCAGCCGCCGCGTGCCGGCGGCCGGCGCGGGCTCGAGCTGACGCCGTCGCCGGTGCAGCGCGAAGCGGAGCGGCTGGGCGTCGAGGTTCGCGCGCCGGTGTCGCTGAAGAGCGAGGCGGAGCAGGAGGGGTTCCGCGCCTTGCGCGCCGATGTGGCCGTGGTCGTCGCCTACGGGCTGCTTCTGCCCAAACCCATTCTCGAGGCGCCGCGGCGCGGTTGCCTCAATGGCCACGCATCGCTGTTGCCGCGCTGGCGCGGCGCTGCCCCTATCCAGCGCGCCATCATGGCCGGCGATACCGAGACGGGCATGATGGTGATGCGGATGGAGGAAGGCCTCGACGCCGGGCCGGTGGCAATGGTTGAAAAATGCGCCATTGGACCCGACATGACGGCCGGCGATCTGCACGACCGGCTGATGGTTCTCGGTGCTTCGCTGATGGTGCAGGCGCTCGAACGGCTGGAGCGGAATACGCTGACATTTACCACTCAGGCGGAGGTGGGGGTGACCTACGCCAAGAAAATCGATAAATCGGAGACTCGCATAGACTGGCTGCGACCTGCCGGCGACGTGCACAACCAGATTCGCGGCCTGTCGCCCTTTCCCGGTGCATGGTGCGAGGCCGAAATCGGCGGCCGCTTGGAACGGCTGAAACTGCTTCGCTCGACGCTCTCGCAAGGCGCCGGCGAACCGGGAGGAATTCTCGATGACCGGCTGACGGTCGCCTGCGGGTCAGGCGCGATCAGTCTGGTCGAAGTTCAACGTGCGGGCGGAAGGCCCATTGCCGCGCAGGAGTTTCTGCGCGGGGCCAAGCTCGAAAAAGGAATGAAATTGTCATGAGCATGATGTCCATACGCGCGGCGACGCCGCGGGACCGCGAGGCGATCCGCCTTGTCGAAGAACACGCATTCGGCCAGCAGACGGAGGCCGGACTGGTCGACGCGCTGGTCACCGGCGGTGATGCCGTCGTCGAACTGGTGGCGGACGAAGACGGGCAAGTGGTCGGCCATATCCTGTTTTCACGGCTTTTCGTTCAGAATGGCGGCAAAAGCTTCCCGGCGGTGGCTTTGGCTCCTTTGGCGGTCGAGCCGTCGTTCCATGGCACCGGCATCGGCGGTGCGCTGGTCCGCGAGGCGCATATCCGCCTGAAGGCTGCCGACGAGACGCTCGCCGTGGTGCTCGGCGATCCGGCTTACTATGGCCGGTTCGGCTACAGCCGCGCCCGTGCAGCGAAATTCGAGAGCGACTACCAAAGCGAGGCTCTGCAGGCGCTTGCCTGGGGCGAGGCGCCGGAGACCGGCAGGCTGGTCTACGCCTCGGCCTTCGGCTCAGCCCTCGCCGCCTGATTTCGCCTCGATCCGGGAATGCCGCGTTTTCGCCTCGACATCGAATATGACGGCAGTCTCTTCGCCGGCTGGCAGCGCCAGGCCAACCAGCCTTCGGTGCAGCAGGCGATCGAGCAGGCGATCGAGAAGTTCTGTGGTGAGCAGGTTTCGCTGCGCGCCGCCGGCCGCACCGATGCCGGCGTCCATGCGACCGCTCAGGTGGCGCATGTCGATCTGATCAAGGCATGGCCCGGCGACAAGGTGCGCGACGCCGTCAACGCGCATCTGCAGGCGGCCAAGGTGCGCATCGCCATACTGAAGGCCGCCGTCGTGCCGGATGGCTTCGATGCGCGTTTCTCGGCGATCGGCCGCCATTACCTCTACCGCATCGTCAACCGCCGCGCGCCGGCGGCGCTCGACAAGGGCAAGATCTGGTGGGTACCGAAGCAGCTCGATGCGGCTGCCATGCACGAAGCGGCAAAGGTGCTGCTTGGCCGGCATGATTTCACCACCTTCCGCTCGACCCAGTGCCAGGCCACCAGCCCGGTCCGCACGCTCGACCGACTGGATGTCAGCCGGGCGGGCGATTTCATCGAAATCCGCGCTTCGGCGCGGTCATTCCTGCACAACCAGGTGCGCTCGATGGTCGGCTCGCTCAAACGTGTCGGCGAAGGCGGCTGGACTATTGCCGACCTCAAGGCGGCGCTTGAGGCGCGCGACCGTGCAGCCTGCGGTCAGGTGGCGCCGCCCGACGGGCTGTTTCTCGTCGGCGTCGATTATCCGGGGGTGGATATCTCGGGCATGGAAATGCCGAGCAACGCCTGAAGAACGACTGAGACCAACTTCGAAGCCACGAGCATGCTGACGAATACCACGGTGGTGACCGCCGCGCCTTTGCCAATGGCTGCGTTGGTCATCCGCCAGAACAAGACCTGAGACACTAGAAACAGAACCAGCGCCGTAAACACAACGAATTGGTCGTTGAAGGGGACAAACAGGCTGAGCAGCGCCACCGGCAGCATCATCCAGGCGATGATCGCCGAGGCCCAGTTGCTGGCCACGACATAATGGACGAAACGGCCGCCGACGCCGACCCGCGGCGCCACCAGGGCGAGGCCTATGAGCGGCAGCACCCAAGCGCCGATATCGACGGTGGCCAGGCGGATCACCATGCTGAAACGGCCGACGAATGCGTTGGGATCGCCGATCTCGTTGGCAATACCGACCCAGCCGACGATCAGTGCCGGCGCCGCGACGACGATGGCAAAAAAGGAGTTCCAGAAACCGTCCGCCGAAAGGTCGAGCAGGCGAAATCCGTCGGCCTTGCCGAGCATCAGCCGCCAGGCGCCGGCAAGCGAAGCGTAGGTTTCATCCGCTGAAAGCATCACTAGGATATGTCCTGCGCAAACCAGTCTTCAACGAAGCGCAGATAAATCTGCGTCAGCGTCTCGAGGTCGGCAATCGCCACGCGCTCGTCGACCATGTGCATGGTCTTGCCGACAAGGCCGAATTCGACCACCGGACAATAATCCTTGATGAAGCGGGCATCGGAGGTGCCGCCGGAGGTGGAGAGCGCCGGCTTTCTGCCGGTCACCGCCTTGATCGAGCCGCCAAGCGTCTCGATCAACCGGTCGTCGCGTGTCAGGAAAACATGGCTCGGCCCGTCGCGCCAAGCGATCTCGTAGTCGACCGGCGTCTTCTTGCCGGCGCGGTATTTCTTGCGTTTCGCGGCCCGGTCGAGGCGATTGTGGATCTCGGCCTGGATCGTCTCGGCGGTCCATGTGTCGTTGAAGCGGATATTGAAGGTAGCGGCCGCCTTCGCGGGGATGACGTTGGTGGCAGGGTTGCCGACATCGATGGAGGTGACCTCAAGATTGGTCGGCTGGAAATCCCTTGTTCCGTCGTCGAAGACGGGGTGAAGCAAGGCGTCGACCAGCGTCATCAGGCCACGCACGGGATTGTCGGCTAGCTGCGGATAGGCGGCGTGGCCCTGGCGGCCGTTGACTGTGACCGTGCCCGATAGCGAGCCGCGCCGGCCGATCTTGATCATATCGCCGAGCGCGTCGGGATTGCTCGGCTCGCCGACGATCGCCGCATGCCATTTCTCGCCCTTGGCAGCCGCCCATTCGAGCAGTTTCGTCGTGCCGTTGATCGCCGGACCTTCCTCGTCGCCGGTTATCAGCAGCGAGACCGACCCCTTCGGGCCGCCCTTCTGCGCGATGTGCCGCGCTACCGCCGCGACGAAACAAGCAATGCCGCCCTTCATGTCGACGGCGCCGCGGCCGAACATCTCGCCATTGGCGATCTCGGCGCCAAAGGGCGGGTGCGTCCAGGCTGTTTCATCGCCCACCGGCACCACATCGGTATGGCCGGCAAACATCAGATGCGGGCCGTTGCCGGAACGCCGCGCGTAAAGGTTCTCGATGTCAGGTGTGCCGGATTCGGAAAACACCGGGCGCTCGACGGCAAAGCCGAGCGGCTTCAACATTTCTTCCAGCGCGCTCAGCGCACCGCCTTCGGCGGGCGTCACGGAAGCGCAGCGAATGAGAGCAGCCAGATTTCTGGTCGGATCGGTAGGCAGCGTCATGGGCAAAAGCGATAGTCGAAAGCGCAAGGCCTGTCACGGCAAGACATAAGGGCCAGCCATGCCGCCGATATTATGGTTTTTCATGTCGTATAATTGCGGCAAGGCTTCTCGACCAGGACAGGGCCATCGCAGCGCCGCCGGCCGGCTGAGGTCGGCGAACTGCAAGGCGCGGTCCTGCGTCTGGCCGAAAAGGCCGGCACGCCGGCGCCGTTGCTGAAGCGTGTGACGGCACTGGTGCGCGCGGCCGAGCAGGAGAGAAGCGGATCGCCCTGCCTGACGCCGGAAGCCGTCGCTGCGACCGTCAGATCGTAGCCCGCACAGGCGCCCAGTAACGGCCCTTGCCGGTGCGCTTGGCTTCGTAGAGCGCATGGTCGGAACAGGTGAGCAGGATTTCCGGATCGCCGCCGTCGGCGGGTGCGAAGGCGCTGCCGACGCTCAAGCCGACATGGATGGCGGAACCGACCCCGAGGTCGAAAGGCACCGAGACCTTTTCGATGGCCCGCTTTGCCAGGTAGGTGGCCTCGATCTCCGAGGTTGCGGGCAAAAGGATGACAAATTCATCGCCGCCGATGCGGAAGACCACGTCCCCCGGCCGGAAGCCGCGCTTCAATCGTTCGGCCACCTTGCACAGCAGCACGTCGCCGACGGCGTGGCCAAAACGGTCGTTGACCTGTTTGAAGCCGTCGAGATCCATGCTGAGCACTGCAAACGGCTTGCCGCCATTGGCGGCCGGTGCCGCAAGGTCGCGGCACATGTCGCGCAATTTCTCCTGCAGGAAGATGCGGTTTGGCAGACCGGTCAGCGCGTCCTTGATGGCCAGGTCGCGATTGTCCAGTTCGGCGCGGATCATGCGGGCGTTGATTGCGTGGTTCTGAAGCAGCACGATGATGACGCCGGCCACAAAGAACGGCGTTTGAATTCCGACGATCGGCATTCCGGGCGCCGCAGAAAACAATGCACCGACCACGTAAGGCAGGCTTACGGCCAACATGACGAATATGGCGAAGCGCGGGGTCGCCGCATTGCGTGACGACACCACGCCGACGACGCCTGCGACATTCAAGGCGGCAAGTACGGAAAGCGCCATATTCCCGCTGGCAACACAGCCATAGCAGCCGAGGCCGAAAACAACCGACCAGACGCCGCTGGCTGCCATCAGGCCCGCCAGCGGCCCTTTCGAGCCGCGCCTGCGGGCCTGCTCGCATTCCCGCATCAGCAGAACGCGTACGGCAAAAAGCATCAGGTCGGCTGCGATCCAGGAGCAGGGCCACCAATCCTTGGTGAAAAATGCTGCGCTGACCGCAACCAACAGAACGCTGATGGTGCCGAACAGGACCGCGAATTTGCGGTCGAAAGTGGTGTCGAGCAGCCGGGCGCGGACAGCTTCCGGCTCCAATCTCATCGGCGAAGAGAACCAGGCAAACAGGCGAGCGCCGGCGCTCCACGTTTTGCGCGGCTCCTTGGTGGTCAGGGATGGATCGCTTGCCAGTCGAGCGCTCCGTGCCGGTCGACATAGTCTTCGCCGCCATGCTGGGCGAGGGTGATTAACATTCACTTAGAGCATCCGGCGCAAAACCGGGGTTTCGGAACTCCCCGCTCTGCCGCTCTCGCGGATCTGCCGCCGGCTCGCCGATTTTAGCTTGCCGGCCCCGGTTGTTTGCGGACCGCAGGCCCACGCGGCGGACCCGGCTCGGGATCGGTTTTCGCCGCACGTGCCGGCTGCCCATGAGGGGTTTCGATCAGCGTGATCTTCTGCCAGATCTTTCGCGAGAGGTTCGAAGCCAGGTTCTCGATGTCATTGACGCCGTCGATGACCACGGCGTCATTCACCGATTGCGCGAACAGCGCGGCGATCTTGCCGGTGATCGACAGCATTTCGGAGCAATAGTCGAGATAGCGGGCAAGGTCGGCGGCGTTGGTGATGCGGGCTGGCGAATGCGCAGTCGGCTTGAAACTGGCTGAAAGTGCTGCCGGATCCTTGGTCAGCTGGTGCATGTCGATGACGTGGATCAGCGACCGCAGCCCGTGGAGCTGGCGGAACACCCGCTTGCGCTTGATCTGCTCCTCGGAGCGGATCAGGGCAAGGAAGCCCAGCACGGCGAGGATGATCATGTTGAGTGAAGCTTCGATGCCTTGCACGGATTGGAAGGCATCGTGGTTTCCAGAAATGCGGCCAAGCGGCAGGATTGTGCCGACGAACAGGAACATCAGCGCTCCGACGACGAAGGCGGCGATGATGAGGCCGCGCAGCCACCAGATCGGCGCCTCCAGCGCCTTGGCTGCCTTTGCCAGATCGCGCGACAGCGACACGAGCTCGGCGGCGACGCCGCGCAAGCCTGCATCGGGAAAGCGCTCGGCGACGCGCTCTTCCAGCCTTTCGGCGGTTTCGAGGATCAGTTTCGAATCAAGCGAGCGGTAACGCATGACGAAATGTCCGATCGGCGCTCAGGGTTCGGCCGGTGCGTTGGTGCGCTTGCCGTAGCGGTTAGGGCCGGGTTGCCCCGGAAACAGGCAAAGCACGAGGAAAGCGATGATCGAGACTACCGGCACGAACAGCACCAGCGCCGCAACGCCCGGCTTGTCGAGGTCGTGCAACCGCTTCACCGCCAGCACCACGTTCGACCAAAGCGAGGCAATGAAGGCGATGAAGAAAATAAACGACCACATGTTGCTCTCGGTGGTGCCTTCCGGCACCAGCGTGAAACGGTAGAGCGGGAAGGCCTGTATGATGGCCACCAGCAGTCCTCCAAGAAAATAGGCCGCGCGGCTGACGCGGCCCGAAGCCTTGAAGAAAAGCCAGATGAGGTCTGATCTGTCAGGCAAGCGAATTCCGTCCGTATTCGTTGAGAAAGATCAATCGCGCAGCAATTCGTTGATCGAGGTCTTGGAACGGGTCCTGGCATCGACCCGCTTGACGATAACCGCGCAGTAGAGGCTGGGGCCGGGCTCGTTGTTTGGAAAAGGCTTGCCCGGCAGCGAGCCGGCGACGACGACGGAATTAGGCGGCACTTCGCCGTAGAATATCTCGCCGGTGGCGCGGTCGACGATCTTGGTCGACTGGCCAATGAATACGCCCATGCCGAGCACCGAGCCTTCGCGAACGATGCAGCCTTCGACCACTTCGGAACGGGCGCCGATGAAGCAATTGTCCTCGATGATGGTGGGACCCGCCTGCATCGGCTCCAGCACGCCGCCGATGCCGACGCCGCCCGACAGATGCACATTCTTGCCGATCTGGGCGCAGGAGCCGACCGAAGCCCAGGTGTCGACCATGGTGCCGCTGTCGACATAGGCGCCGACGTTGACGAAGGACGGCATCAGCACGGCGCCGGGCGCGACATAGGCGGAGCGGCGCACGATCGACGACGGCACGGCGCGGAAGCCGGCCTTCTCGAAATCGACGGCGCTCCAGCCGTCGAACTTCGAGGGCACCTTGTCCCACCATACCGCCTGACCGGGACCGCCCTTTATGATCTCCATCGGGGTGAGCCGGAAGGATAGCAGCACCGCTTTCTTCAGCCACTGGTTGATGTGCCATTTGCCGTCGGCCTGCCGCTCGGCGACGCGGGCGACGCCGCGGTCGAGCAGGTCGAGCGCCGATTGGATGGCCTCGCGCGTCTCGCCGCGGGTTGCGGTCGAAATCGTGTCGCGTTCCTCGAAGGCGTTCTCGATAATCTCCTCGAGGCTCGCGAGATCGGGCTTCGACATGAATTCGCTCCATTACCAAGCTGTTAAGGGCCGGCGCCTTAACCTGTTTGAAAGTCGCGCGGACCCTATGTGAAGGCTTGGGGAGGGTCAATCGCGGCAGCGTCACGGGACGGCGCAAGTGAATGATTGGACGGGTAAAGCAAATATGACTCCCATGGAAAAGGCGGGATGGACGCCGCTGCCGCATTCGGACGAGGATCTGGAGCGGTCGAGAAGTGTGCCTGACACGCCGCAAACGCGCGCGGAGACATATCGGCTGGCCTGGAACGATCCCGATTTCATGACGCGGCGCGAATTGCGCGCGGTCAGGCTGCAGCTCGAACTGCTGAAACCGGAGATGATCCTGGCCGAGCGCGGCATCCAATCGACCGTCATCCTGTTCGGCGGCGCCCGCATACCCGAGCCCGGCGGCGAAGCCTGGGCGGCCAAGAACGAGACGCAGAAGAAGAACCTCGAGCAAAACAGCAAATATTACGAGGAGGCGCGCAAATTCGCCCGTCTCTGCTCACAGCAGTCGGCCACCTCGTACTATCGCGAATTCGTCGTGGTCACCGGCGGCGGGCCGGGCGTCATGGAGGCCGGCAATCGCGGCGCCGACGATGTTGGCGCGCCGTCGATCGGTCTCAACATCGTGCTGCCGCACGAGCAGGCGCCAAACGCCTACGTGACGCCGGAACTCTGCTTCAATTTCCACTATTTCGCGGTCCGCAAGATGCATTTCGTCATGCGTGCCAAGGCCGTTGCGGTATTTCCAGGCGGCTTCGGCACGATGGACGAGTTCTTCGAAACGCTGACCCTGATCCAAACGGGCCGCATGGAACGCGTGCCGGTCATTCTGTTCGGCAAAGCTTTCTGGGCAAAGGCGATCGACCTCGATTTCCTCGCCGAGCAAGGCACGATCACGCCCGGCGACCAGGATATCATCGATTTCGTCGACACCGCCGACGAGGCCTGGGGGATCATTAGCCGCTTCTATAAACTTTGACATGCAAGCAAGGACTTGAAGCGCGCCGGCTGCCTCAAGCAGGGACTTCGACGATCGCCGTGAGAAAGCCGGCGAGATCGTCGGTGACGAAGTCCACATCGTCCTCGTTGGCCGGGTCGCGTTCCCAGATTTCCGAGAAGGTCGGCTCGAAATTGCGCGGCACCACCAGCACCGTGGTCATGCCCAGCGATTTCGGTACCGACAGGTTGCGGGCGAGATCCTCGAACATCACCGCATTTTGCCCGGTAACGGCGTGGAGTTCGGCAAATTTCTCGTAGGATTGCCGCGCCGGCTTGGGGTTCAGTCCGGCTGCGACGATATCGAAAATATCGTCGAAATGCTCGAGAATGCCTAGTTGCCGCGCGGTGCGTTCGGCATGCCGGCGATCCCCGTTGGTGAAGATGAATTTACGGCCGGGAAGCTGGCGAATGGCGGTGCCGAGGACGGGATCTGGAACCAGCCAGGAATAATCGATGTCGTGGACCTTCTCGAGAAAATCATCGGGGTCGATGCCATGGCGCGTCATCAATCCGTTCAGTGTCGTGCCGTATTCGCGGTAGAGCTCCTTTTGCAGCTTTCGTGCTTCCTCGCGCGGCAGCGTCAGCAATTCTCCGACGTAGGCGGTCATCTTCACATCGATCTGCGAGAACAGATTCGAATGATGCGGATAAAGCGTGTTGTCGAGATCGAACACCCAGTCGGTGACATGGGCAAAGCGGGCGGGGTCGGGAAGTGTGGTCATACCGTCCTTATGGCACGAAACGATCTTTCTAACAGGAGGTTTATCCACAACCTATGCGCGCCCTGGGTGGTGAAAATGGCGCCATAATTAAAATCTTAAGCATCGCCGAAAGGTGACATTCAGCGCTTGCTGGGACCAAGACGGACCAGTGGGAGCAAGCGATGAATCGCATAATTCTAAAGTCTGCCGCCATCGCTTTCGCCTCTGTAGCGGTCTCGCTTTTGCTGACGCTGATCGTCGTGCCGGCAATGGGGTTTCCGATCAATCGCACCATCTGGCTGACATCCACCGTCTGCCCGCTCGCGCTTGCCTGGGGCGTCGGCGCCCATATGTTCTGGCAGGGCGAAAGGTTGCAGACCGCGCATCGCGAGCTCGCCCGCGCCCATGCCCGACTCGCCGCCGCGCACAGGCGCTTGGCGGAAAAGGCGAGCCGCGACGACATGACCGGCATGCTCAATCGCGAAAGTTTCTTTGCCGCGCTCGACGGCTCCCGGCATAAATTCGATCGCGGGGCATTGCTGATCATCGATGCCGATCATTTCAAGACCATCAACGACAGCTACGGCCATCTGATCGGCGACGATGCGCTGCTCCTGATTGCAAACGCGATAGAGCGTGGCGTGCGCAGCGGCGACGTGCTTGGGCGCATCGGCGGTGAGGAATTCTGCGCCCTTCTGATTGGCGCCACCGAACACGAGGCCAGGCGCGTCGCCGAGCGCATCCGGCGTGAAGTCGAGCGTATCCGTTTCCGGCCGGTCGATGAACGAACGGTTCCGCTGACGGTCAGTATTGGCGGCATCACCTGCGGCAGGGAGGCCGCAGTGTCGGAGCTGATGCGCGCCGCCGACCAGCGGCTTTACGAGGCCAAGCATCGCGGCCGCAATCTGTCGATCATCGACCGCGATATTTCCGAAGCCGCCTGAGCTCGGTCCTAAGCCTTCTGCTGGGGAAATTCGACCCTGTCTGGATTCAATCGCGCCGTGGCCAGACTGTCAAAATCCGAAGATGGCGATGCGGAACAGCAGGGCGGCGGCCGCCAGCGCGACCAGAGCGATGCCAAGGCCAATGGGAGAGCCCCAGCCATACCACTCCATCGCCAGCTTGGCGTATTTGAACTCCTCGGCCGGTGTGAGTGGGCCGCGCGTCGGGGTCTGATTCATTTTTCACTCCTTGCAGGCTGCGACAGGCCTTGCCTTGCGCCCGATGCAGCATATTACTATAATGGACATAATGTTAGGCAGATTGATAGTTAGATGATCGAAATAAATTCGTCAAGCATGAATCGGGCCGACATGAAGACCGCCATCAGCCTTGCCATTATGGGCTGGCAGGACGCGACACAGGCTTATGACGAGGCAGTGGGCGATAGGCTTGGGCTGAGTATGGCGGAACGCCATTGCCTGGCACTGCTCTATGGCGGCCCGCGATCGGCTGGCGAGGTCGCGGCCGCAACAGGGTTGACGCCGGCCGCGATCACCGCGCTGATCGACCGGCTGGAGGCGCGCGGCCTGCTGACACGAACGCGCAGCGTTGAGGACAGGCGCAAGGTGGTCATCGAGGCGACGGAACTCACGCGAGAACTATCGACGCGCTATTATGGCGCGATCGCGCAGGAGGGGGAAAAGGTGATCGCCACATTTAGCGACACGGAGCTCGCCACGATCCTGCGCTTCGTCACGGCGTCGCTCGACCTTCAGCGCGACCAGCTGGCCCGGCTGAAGGCCGAGGCGTTGGAAACAACCGGCAGCCTATAGGCTCGCCGGGTCGAGCGCTGGCTCGCCTTTGCGGCGCGCCACGATCGCCGCAAGATCGGCGGTCTCGAAAGCATCACGCAGGGCGTCGAACGACGGCAGCACGAAATAGGCACGCTGGAACTTGTCGATCTCGTAGCCGGTGCGCATTACGGTTTCCAGGTCGAAGGGGACGTGGTGCGCCTCGCGGCCTTCGACCGCGAACTGAAGCTCCGTGAAGGATGACATCAGCCCGGCGCCGAAAGCCTTCAGCGGCTGGCCCGGCTCGCGTATCAGCCCGTATTCGACGGTGTACCAGTAAAGCCTGGTGATCATCTCGTCGCCGCCGAGCGCAATCACGCTATCGGCCTTCTTGCCGTACATCTGCATGAAGTCGGCAAAGACCGGCTGCGTCAGGATCGGCACATGACCGAAGAAATCGTGGAACATGTCGGGCTCGACGATGTAGTCGAGCTCCTTTCGGGTTCGCAGCCAGTTGGTGACCGGGAACCGGCGGTTGGCGAGGTGGTCGAAGAACGGCTGGGCGGGGATGAGCCCCGGCACGGCGACGATCTCCCAGCCGGTGAGCTTGCGCAGCTTCTCGCTGATCTCACCGAAATCCGGGATCTTGTCGAGAAGACCGAGCGCCGCAACGCCATCGAGATAGGAATGGTGGGCGAGCTTCCTGGTCAGCTTCGTCTGGCGGTCGCACAGCGTGCGCCATACCGCCTGCTCTTCGTCGCTATAATTGTAGCCCTGCGCCACGGTGAAATCGGCACGGCAGACCGAGTAATCGCCGCGGAGGCCTCGCGCCGCGCATTCGCGGGCATAATCGGCAACGTTCATGGTCATGGCTGCTCTCCCTGGAAATCATGATCAGCGAATTGTCGGCAATTTTAGCCGGATGGCGCGAGGCAAATCAGCTTTGATGGTGGCTCAAATGCGGGGTTGGAGGTAAAAGACTCCACGATCAAGCTTTGGGAGAGTGAAAATGCCTCAGTTTGACGAATTCGAGATCAAGATGCTCGACATCCTGCAGCGCGACGGGCGCAAGCCGGTATCCGAACTGGCGCAGCAGATCGGCCTGTCGACGACACCTTGCGCGCGGCGCTTCGAAGCTCTTCAGCAGGCGGGCATCATCAAGCGCTTCGCCGCGGTGCTCAGCCGTCGCGCCGTCGGGCTGATGGTCGAGGTGTTCATCCAGGTGCGCTTGACCAGCCACAGCGACGGCTCGCCCGAAAGCTTCATCGCCGCCGTCCAGCGCATGGACGAGGTGTCCTCATGCTGGACCATGACCGGCGACCATGATTTCCTGCTGCATGTCATGGTGCCGTCGGTCGACGAGCTCAATGCCTTCGTCATGCACCGGCTGATGCGGCTCGAAGGCGTGCGCGACGTACACACGCAGCTTGTGCTGCAGAACATCAAGGGGCCCGGCCATGTCCCGCTTGCACATCTCAGACGGTAGGATTTCTGCGGAAAAGCTGCACACAAACTGCTGAAGCTGGCCAATCTCCAGAGCTAGATCGCCGACTACGACATGCGGACCGCCATTGCATAAGGCCCGCCATGAAAATCGTCCTGATCAACCCGCCGCATACCGCCATCGGCAGCCGTGTGCCCGACGACCATCTGCCGCCGCTCGGTTTGCTGGCACTGGGCGGACCGCTGATCGACGCGGGACATCAAGTGCGGCTTGTGGACGCCGAATTCGGGCCGATGCCGCTTGCCGCGCTGGTCCAGGACGCCTTGAGCGACCATCCCGACTGCATTCTGATCGGCCATTCCGGCTCGACCTCTGCACATCCGACAGCCCTGCTGATCGCCCGCATGGTCAAGCACATCGAGCCAGCGACAATCCTGATTTATGGCGGCGTGTTTCCGACCTATCACTGGCGCGACATACTGGCCGAAACGGATGCCTTCGACTTCATCGTGCGCGGCGAGGGCGAGGCGACCATCGTCGCGCTGGTCGAGGCTCTTGAAAAACGCAAGCCGCTGTCGGACGTGGCGGGGATCGCCTTTCCTGACGATTTGCGCCGGCCCTTTGCCACCCGGCCGGCACGGACGATCACCAACCTAGACGACTGCCGCATCGGCTGGGAACTGATCGACTTCAGTCGCTACAGCTATTGGGGAGGCAAGCGCGCAGTGGTCATGCAGTTCTCGCGAGGCTGTCCGCATCTGTGCAACTATTGCGGCCAGCGCGGCTTCTGGACGCGCTGGCGGCACCGCGACCCCGTGAAGTTCGCGCGGGAGATTGCCTGGCTGCACCGCGAACACGGCGTCGAGCTGATCAACCTTGCCGACGAGAACCCGACCTCGTCCAAAAAAGCCTGGCGCGCCTTTCTCGATGCGATGATCGCTGAGAACGTGCCGGTGCTGATCGTCGGCTCCACCCGCGCCGACGACATCGTCCGCGACGCCGGCAGCCTGCATCTCTATCGCAAGGCCGGCATCATCCGCTGGCTGCTTGGCATGGAAAATACCGACGAGCAGACGCTCCAGTTGATCCGCAAGGGCGGCAGCACCTCATCCGATCGCGAGGCGATACGGCTGCTGCGCCGCAACGGCATTCTGTCGATGGCAACCTGGGTGGCCGGTTTCGAGGACGAAGGCTTTCGCGACCTCTGGCGAGGCTTCCGCCAGCTGATCGCCTATGATCCCGACCAGATCCAGGCGCTCTATGTGACGCCGCATCGCTGGACGCCGTTCTTCAGGATTGCCAGGGACCGCAAGGTGATCCAGTTGGACGCACGCCTGTGGGACTACAAGCACCAGGTGCTGCAGATGACCCGCCTCAAACCGTGGATGTTGTTCTTGGCCGTCAAGCTGATCGAACTGGCCGTGCAGTCGCGGCCTAGGGCGCTGGCGCGTATCCTGTTCCACAAGGATCCGGAGCAACGGCATTCGATGCGCTGGTACACCAAAATGGGCCGCCGCGTCTGGTTCCGCGAAGTTTGGGGCTTTCTGGTCCGCGACCGCCGCCTCAAAAATGGCCCGACGCTCGCCGAATTCTGGGGCGCGCCGCAAGACGAGGAAGAGGAATCGATGGTTGTCGAACGCCTGTCGCGTAAGTCCGTGACTGCTATTTCGCCAAACGCTTGAGCCCTCAGACACCCGGCCTCACGGCACGATCAGCGTGCCGGCGCCGTGTTCGGTGAACAACTCGAGCAGCACCGCATGCGGCGTCTTGCCGTTGAGGATGACGACGCCTGCGACGCCGCGCTCGATTGCCTCGATGCAGGTCTCGACCTTGGGGATCATGCCGCCCGAGACCGTGCCGTCCTTGATCAGGTCCTTGGCCTCGGCCACGGTCAGCTCGTCGATCAGCTTCTTGTCCTTGTCGAGCACGCCGGGCACGTCGGTGAGGAACAGCAGGCGCGTCGCCTGGCAGGCGCCGGCGATGGCGCCGGCAAAAGTGTCGGCGTTGATGTTGTAGGTATGGCCGTCGCGGCCGGGCGCCACCGGCGCCAGCACCGGGATCATTTCGGATCGTGCCAGGAGGTCGAGCAATGTGCGGTCGACCTCGATAGGTTCACCGACGAAGCCCAGGTCGAGCACCCGCTCGATGTTGGAATCCGGATCGATCATGGTCTTGCGCGCCTTTTCGGCAAACACCATGTTGCCGTCCTTGCCACACAGGCCGATCGCCCACTCGCCCTCGGCATTGATCAGCGCGACGATCTCCTTGTTGATCGACCCGGCCAGCACCATCTCGACAATCTCGACGGTCTTCTGGTCGGTGACGCGCAAGCCGCCCTCGAATTTGGATTCGATGCCCATCTTGCTGAGCATGGCGCCGATCTGCGGCCCGCCGCCATGCACGACGATCGGGTTGACGCCGGATTGCTTGAGCAGTGCGATGTCGCGGGCAAAAGCCTTGCCGAGCGCGATGTCGCCCATCGCGTGGCCGCCATATTTCACCACGACCGTCTTGTTCTCGTAGCGCTGCATGTAGGGCAGCGCCCTTGAAAGCAGCGCGGCCTGCATTTCGGCGGTGGCGGCGACATCCGTCATCGGCGTGGTTCCCAGCTTGGCATGAACGGCGGCGTCTTAGCGGGAATTGGGCGAGGGGGCAAACGGCTTTGCTGTCAGGATCGATCAAATCGGCACTACTGTTTGTTTGACCATGATCTTGTCCGAAAACCGGTCCCACCTTTCGGGATCATGGTCTATGCCGGCACTTGCAGCGGCGCTCGCCGGCCCAGCCATCCCGAGATCTTTTCCATCTGCGCGGCGAACGACAAAAGCGTCTCCTCGTCGCCGGGGCGGCCGGCGGCCTGGACGCCGAGCGGCAGGCCGGCATCGGTGACGTAGACCGGAAGCGTGATCGACGGTTGCCCGCTGACGTTCTGGATCGCCGGCCAGTGGGTGAACCACAGGCTCTTGTCCATCAGCTGGCCGAATAGCGGCTTGAACTTCAGCAGGCCGGCGAGGCGCAGTCTGTCCAGGACATTCTCGATGAAGTCGTCGGCGCCTTTCGGGTCCATGGTGCGGCAGGCGAGCGGCGGGTGCGCGATGACAGGCATCAGCACTGCATCATAGTGCGCGGTTTCGGTGATAAGCCGGCGCGAGGTTGCGTGCAGCCGCTGCAGGCCGGCATAGATTTCGCCGGCCGAGAGGATTTCACCGAACCGGCTCATCACGCGCGTGGCGCGTTCGATGTCGCCTGAGATGGAGCGGCCGACGCGCAAGGCCTCGCCACGCATCGTGCCGGCCACCGCCGCGGCGACGGTTCGGGCGAAATCGGCGATGAAATCGCGATCGATATAGGGCAGGTCGATCTCCTCGACGCTGTGCCCGCCCTCGCGCGCCAACGCAATTGCCGCATCCAGAGCTTTCAAGGTTTCTTCCGAAATCGGCAGGCCGAGCGGCGATTTTCGGTAGAAGGCGAGCTTGAGCTTGCCCGGATCGCGCCCGGCCGCCGCGGCGAAACTGCCGTTCGGCGACGGTGCCGCGTAGGGCGACAGCGGGTCGGGCCCGTGGGTCAGGTCGAGCAGCAGCGCCGTATCGCGCACCGAGCGGGCCAACGCATGGTCGACGACGAAGCCGTACCAGCTTTCGGTGACGAGCGGCGTCAAGGGCACGCGGCCGCGCGAGGTTTTCAGCCCGACCAGCCCGGTACAGGCCGCAGGCACCCTGATCGAGCCGCCGCCGTCCGAGGCGTGCGCCACCGGCACGACGCCGGCCGCGACCAGGGCAGCCGCACCGCCCGAGGAACCGCCGGTCGTGTGCGCGGTGTCCCATGGGTTGCGAGTGACGCCGTAAGCCACCGATTCGGTCACCAGCCTCAGCCCGTGTTCGGGTGCGGTGCTGGTGGCGATCGGGATCAGGCCTGCAGCCAGGTAGCGTTCCGTCATCACCGAGTTGAAATCGGGGGTGTAAGCAGGGATGCGGCTGCCGCCATGCGTCGGCACGCCCTTCATGGCGATGCCGAGATCCTTCAGCGCAAAGGGCACTCCGGCAAGCGGCAGCTTGTGGTCGACGGTCCTCGCCCATGCCCGCGCCGCCTCATAAAGCGGTTCGGCGATGGCGTTGATCTCCGGCCAGGTGGCCTCGGCCCGGGCGATCGCCGCATCGACGAGATCTTGCGGTGTGATCTCTCCCTTGTGCACGAGTGCGGCCTGGCCGGTCGCGTCATGCTCCCACAGAACCCGCTCGATCGACATGGTCGCCCTCCCGCTCATGGCAAGCTAGCGGGCGGCGATTTCATTGGCAATCGACGCTGGCGCTGCCGGTGCGCAAGACCATTTCAGTCGTTGCAAATACATTGCAATCGCCTAATTTGGCGGCCGATGACGCCGCAGGACATCAGCAACCTGATTGTCCGGACTTCGATGAAGGACCGGGCTGCGTTCGATCTGCTGTACCGGCAGACCAGCGCGAAACTTTTCGGCGTCTGCCTTCGTGTATTGAAGGATCGGGGAGATGCAGAAGAGGCGCTTCAAGAGGTCTTCGTCAAGATATGGACGAAGGCGGACCGTTTCGCAGTTTCGGATCTGAGCCCGATCTCCTGGCTGGTGGCCATTGCGCGCAATCATGCGATCGATCGGATCAGGGCGCGGCGAGAGCCTGCCGCCTATATCGATGCCGCGCTCGACGTGGCCGATCCGGCGCCGGGGCCGGAGGCCATGGCCGTGGCGGGCGGTGAGTCCGGACGCATCTACCATTGTCTCGAGGAATTGGAGAAGGACCGGGCGGCGGCCGTCCGGGGCGCCTATCTGGATGGCAAAAGCTATGCCGAGCTGGCGGAGCGCTATGGCGTACCGCTGAACACGATGCGGACCTGGCTGCGTCGCAGCCTGTTGAAACTGAGAGAATGCCTGGAAAGATGACGCTGGCTGACGACAATGGACCGGAACGTGGGGGCGACGACCTGTTCGCCGCCGAATACGTTCTTGGCGTGCTGGCCGCCGATGAACGCGAGATCGCGTCGCGCCGCATCGATGCGGACGCCGCCTTCGCACGCCTTGTCGATGCCTGGGAGGCGCATCTTTCGCCGATGGCCGCCGCCTATTCGGAGACAGAGCCTCCGATCAGGGTCAAGGAAGCATTGGACCGCCGGCTGTTCGCTGCAGAGCCGCGCGCCGGCCTCTGGTCGAGCCTTGGCTTCTGGCGCGGTCTTGCCGCCGCCGCCATTGCGGCGCTGGCGATCTACATCGCCGTGCCCTACTTCCGCCCGCCTACCGAACTGCCGCAGACGCGGCTTGTCGCCTCGCTGGCGGCCGAAGGCAGCGACGTCAAATATCTCGTCGTCTACGATGCCGTCCGTCACGAGGTCGGCCTTTCCCACGTCTCCGGCGAGCGGGCCGCCGGCAAGGACTTCGAATTGTGGATGATCGAAGGCAAGAAGGCGCCGGTGTCGATGGGCGTCATCCCGGCCGGTGCGACCGCGCATTTGGCCATCCCGCCCGCCGTCCAGGAGAAATTGGCGCAAGGCGCCGTGCTTGCGGTCAGCGTTGAGCCTGCCGGCGGTTCACCGACCGGCCAGCCGACTGGACCGGTGGTCGCAGCGGGCGATCTGAAGAGCATCTGACCGCTTCTCATCTGTGGAAGCAGACCTGAAATCTATCTCCCACGATTTAAACGCCTGCAAAGCGTGTTGGCAGCTGTTGATCCGCGCCGGGCAAATTTCAGCGACACAATATTTTTTTGCGGAGAGGACGAAACTCCGGAATTTTCTATCGCGTATCTCCTTGCGTTCCCGAATGAGGGGGAACGATAACCCGAGGAGATTGAAATCATGCGTAAATTCGCTACCCTTTTGCTTGCCGGCACGGTCGCCATTTCTGAGCTCGCCACCATTGCCTATGCCCAAAATCCGATGGTCGGCGGCGCCGCCATGTATGCCCAGAAAAACATCGTCGAAAATGCTATCAACTCGAAGGACCACACGACGCTGGTCGCTGCCGTCAAGGCTGGCGGCCTGGTCGACACGCTGCAGAGCGCCGGCCCTTTCACCGTATTCGCGCCGACCAACGAGGCCTTTGCGGCACTTCCGGCCGGCACGGTGGAGACGCTGCTCAAGCCTGAAAACAAGGACAAGCTCGTCAAGATACTGACCTGCCATGTCATCGGCGCCAAGGCGATGGCCGCCGACGTCGCCAAGATGGTCAAGGATGACGGCGGCACCCATAGGGTCAAGACGGTCGCTGGTTGCGAACTGTCGCTCAAGGCCGACGGCGGCAAGGTCACCGTGACCGACGAGAACGGCAACGTCGCGAACGTGACGATCGCCGACGTCGAGCAGTCCAACGGCGTCATCCACGTCGTCGACAAGGTTCTCCTCCCGAAGATGTAACAAACGCACGCTGCCGGCGAAGATATCGCTAAGGGCCTCCCTGCGCACACTCCGCGCCGTTCACGCAAGATGTGGACAGGCGCGGAGTCCCGCTTTGAGGACAGCGATCGTCACCGGCTTTTGATTTCCGTGTGGCGGTCGAATTTGGCACAAGCAGTAACAGGAGGAATGGCCATGGACCGTCGCGAGCTTCTTTTGAGTGGTGCGGCAGCCATTGGCGTTGTCGCAGGCGCCACCGCGCTGCGTATGGGCGGAGCCCAGGATGCACGCGCGGCCGAGACTTTCGAGGTTACTAAGACCGAAGCCGAGTGGCGCGCCATCCTGTCCGACGCGGCCTTCAATGTGCTGCGCAAGGAGGGCACCGAATATCCCGGCACCAGTCCGCTGCTCAACGAGCACCGCAAAGGCATCTTCGCTTGCGCCGGCTGCGGCCTGCCGGTCTATTCGTCAGAGACCAAGTTCGATTCCGGCACAGGCTGGCCGAGCTTCTGGCAGGAAATCCCGAATTCCATCGGCAAGACCGTGGACAGGTCGTTGGGCATGACCCGCACCGAGGTCCATTGTCGCCGCTGCGGTGGCCATCTCGGCCACGTCTTCGACGACGGTCCGCCGCCGACCGGGTTGCGGCATTGCATCAACGGCGTCGCCTTGACCTTCAAGCCGGCGACGGCGTGAGGACGGCTGCGACCCTGACTTTGTCGGAGCGCGCTAGAGCATCGGACCCAAAAGTGCGAAGCGGTTTTGGGAAAATCCGATGCTCAAACAAAAAGTTGGAGCGGTGGAGTGTCCGCCGCTCCAAGACTTCGTAATGGTTGATTTGCGCATGACCCCGAAAATCGCTTTTCGGGGTCATGCGCGAGGGCGCCAGGCGGGGGATCCGGCGCGCCTCAATGGCCTCCGCCACCGCCGCCCTGAGCGGCTGGCTTGCGGATCACCAGGGTGAAGAGCCCAAGCGTCGCGAACAAAACCGTCAGCATGAAGAATACGTCCATGAACGACAGCAGCGATGCCTGCTGCTGGACCATGCCTGACAGTTTGGAGATGGCCGCCTTGGAGGCGTCGAGCCCGGCGGTCTGCTCGAAGTTGACCGTCATGTTCTGCAGCTTCTGCTGCGCAGCGGCACTTCCCCATTGCACGTGCTCGGAGAGCCTGGCGTAGTGGAAGGCATTGCGGTCGATCAGCACAGTGTTGATGACGGCCAGGCCGACGGCACCGCCGAGATTGCGGGTCAGGTTGAACAGGCCAGACGCATTCTTCAGGCGCTCCGGCGGCAAGGTTCCGAGCGCAATGTTGTTGATCGGCACCATGCAAAGCATCATCGAGCAGCCGCGCAGGATCTGCGGGATCAGCAGTTCATAGAAATCCCAGTCGGCGGTGAGATGCGTCATCCACCAGGTCCCGGTGGCGAAGCCGAAGAAGCCGATCATCATCATGATGCGCGGGTCCATCTTGTTCGACAGGATGCCGGAGATCGGCGCGGTGAAGAACATGGCCAGGCCGCTGACGAACAGCGCCTCGCCGATCATCATCGAATCGTAGCCGCGGATGCGCCCCAGGAACACCGGATAAAGATAGGTCAGACCGTAGAGGCCGATGCCGACGACGAAGGAGAACAGCGAGCCGAAGGCAAAATTGATATTGCTGAAGGCCCTCAGATCGACAATCGGCTCCTCGGCGGTGAACACGCGCCAGAAGAACAGCACCGCGCCGAAGGTCATGATGATGGCGCAAACGAGCACCGCCTGATCCTGCAGCCAGTCGTTGTTGGGACCTTCTTCCAGCACATATTCCATGCAGCCCAGAAAGGCGGCCATGCCGGCGAGCCCCCACCAGTCGAACTTGCTGAACAGCTTGAGATTGGGTTTGTCGAAGTCGATCAGCGACCAGGCGGCCGTCGTCACCAGAATGCCGGGCACGACATTGACCAGAAACAGCCAGTGCCAGGACATGGCATGGCTGATATAGCCGCCGACGGTCGGGCCGATGGTCGGCGCCAAGGTCGCCACCAGGCCGATCATCGGCGAGACGACGGCACGGCGCGACGGCGGGAAGATGGTGAAGGCGGCTGCAAAGACGCTCGGGATCATGCCGCCGCCGATGAAGCCCTGCACGGCCCGGTAGACGATCATCTGGTCGATATTGGTTGCGGTCGCCGCCAGCGCGCTGGCCGCGGTGAAGCCTGCCGCCGAGATCGTGAACAGCACGCGCGTCGACAGCATCCGGCTGAGGAAGCCCGACAGCGGGATCATCACCACCTCGGCAATCAGATAGGCCGTCTGCACCCACGGAATCTCGTCCGAACTGGCACTCAGGCCCGCCTGGATCTCGGCCAGCGAGGCCGAGACGATCTGGATGTCCAGGATGGCCATGAACATGCCGAACACCATTGCCAGGAAGGCGATGACGCGGCGTGTCGAGATGTGGTCGACCGGCACCGGCATGGCTGGCGCCGGTGTCGATCCTGCAGTCAGGGTTGCGGTCGCCATGACCTTTGCTCCCGGTTCCGCTTTACTTCGATGCCGAAGGCGCCGTGCGGCTGTCGACAGCGACGACGACGCTCAGGCCGGCGCGCAGCTTGCCCGTCTTCAGCACATCCGCGGGCACGTCGATGCGAACCGGAACGCGCTGCACCACCTTGGTGAAATTGCCTGTGGCATTCTCCGGCGGCAGCAGCGAGAACACTGCTCCCGAAGCCGGCGCCAGCGACGACACGGTACCCTCGATGTCTTGGCCGTCGATCGCGTCGACCGACACCCTGACCTTTTCACCGGGCACCAGCCGGGCAAGCTGGGTCTCCTTGAAGTTGGCGACGATGTAGAGCTTGTCCATTGGTACGATGACGGCGAGCTTCTGTCCGGGGCTGATCAGGTCGCCCTGCTCGACCGAGCGGTTGCCGACCACGCCGTCATAGGGTGCGCGCAACACGGTGAAGGACAGATCCCGCACCGCCTTGTCGTGGGCAAGCTGCAGCGAGGCCAGCGTGCTGGCCGATTCCGCGCGCTGCGCCTGGAGCACGCCGATATTGGCTTGAGCCGCCGCGATCTGTGCGTCGGCGCCGGCAAGCGCGGCATTGGCTTGCTCGACCGCCGTCTGGGCATCGTCCAACTGGGCCTGCGTACCGACGCGGGTCTTGAGCAACTGGGCGGCACGAACCTGAGCTCGCTTGGCATTATCGGCCGCGGCCTGGTCGGCGGTCTTCTGCGCCTGCGCCTGCTTGAGCGAGGCGCGCGCCGCCTCGGTCTGGGCATCGATGCGGTCGAGCGTCTTGCTCAACGTGGCGATCTGCGCCTCGGCCTGGGCAACGGCTATCTTGTAGTCGCCGTCATCGACGATCAGCAGCGGGTCGCCGTCCTTCACCTGCTGGTTCTCGGTCACTTTGACCTGATCGACGTAGCCCGAGATTTTTGGCGAGATGAACGCCGTGTCGGCCTGGACATAGGCGTCGTCGGTCGTGATCATGAAGCGCCCGTCTGTCCAGTAATCATAGCCATACCAGGCGCCGGCGCCCAGCAGGGCCAGGCCGATGATGGGCAGCAACATCGAGCGCATCGAGCGCTTCTTCTTGGCGGGAGCCAGCGGGGTGACGTCGGCGGGCTTGAGAGGGGCTTCCGGCGCTTCGATCGCAGGCTGGACCTTGGCGTTGGGGAAAGGGCGGACTTCGGCACTGGTGGGCGCGTTCGAGGACATGATATCTCTCTAAATTAACTGGCGCTGAACTTCATCAGACTGAACCGTTCGGTTCGATCTCGACGTTGACTTAGCGCTTAAAGAGGACCATATCAAGAGCAATCGAACCGGATGGTTCGAATTATTTTACGAGGTGTGACATTATGGCCGAAGCCCCCAAGGCCGCTCCTTTGCCTGATTCAGGCCCATTGCCCAGCGCTGGTAAGGACCAGTGCGATCTGCTGGACAGTCTGCCGCGCGGCCGCCCGGCCGCGGGGCAAGACCCGGTCAAGCGCAGCCAGATCATCGACGGTGCGCGCCGTGTCTTCATCGACAAGGGCTTCGAAGCCGCGTCGATGAACGACATCACGCGTGAGGCCGGCGTGTCCAAGGGCACGATCTATGTCTACTTCGCCAATAAGGAAGAGCTGTTCGAAGCGCTGATCGAGGAAGAGCGCGGCACGATTTTCAAGAACATGTATGAGGTGCTCGACCAGATCGGCGACCTTCGCCAGACGCTGGTGAAGTTCGGCATCGTGCTGTCCATGAAGATCACTTCGGCGAGGGTCATCCTGGCGCAGCGGACGGTGATCGGCGCGTCGGAACGCATTCCGGAGCTTGGCGCGCGATTTTACGAACGCGGGCCCAAGCGCGGCCATGACAGGGTCGTCGTTTTCCTCAACATGGCTATCGAACGCGGCCTGCTGAAGATCGACGACGTCGAGCTTGCCGCCTATCAGTTCACCGAGCTGTGCCTGGCCGGTCTGTTCCGCCAGTGCATATTCGCCTATCGCACCAAGGCGCCAAGTGCGGCCGAGATCGAACATATCGTCAGGTCGGGCGTCGATGTATTCCTGAAGGCCTACGGCACCGAACAGCTTGCCGAGCAGGAACGGGCCTCCAGCCTCGCCTGACAGGCTGCCAGGGTCGGTGGCCTATCCGCCGTTGGCGGCGAGCACGATCGCCGCACGCAATTCCTCGAGGCCCTCGCTCTTTTCCGACGACGTGGCGAGCACGAAGGGAAAGGCCGCCGGGCGTTTCTTTATCTTCTGGAGCGTTTCCTCGATCAGCCGCGGTACCCCCGCCGCCTTGATCTTGTCGGTCTTGGTCAGCACGATCTGATACGAGACCGCCGCCTTGTCGAGCAGCGACAGCACCTCGTCGTCCTTGGCCTTGATGCCATGGCGGGCATCGATCAGCACGTAGACGCGCTTCAGCGTCACCCGGCCCTTCAGATAGTCGAACACGAGCTTCGTCCACTCGTCGACCTTTTCCTTGGGCGCCGTGGCGTAGCCATAGCCCGGCATGTCGACCAGCGCCATTGGCGGCAGGTCGGCGCCTTCTCCCGAAAATCCGCCCGGCACGAAATAGTTGAGCTCTTGCGTCCGGCCCGGCGTGTTGGAGGTGCGCGCCAGCCCCTTCTGGTTGACCAGCGCGTTGATCAGCGACGATTTGCCGACATTGGAGCGGCCGGCAAAGGCGATCTCGGGCGGTCCCTCCGGCGGCAGGAATTTCATTGCCGGCACGCCGCGGATGAAAATCCAGGCTCGCGTGAACAATTCGATGCCGATCGTGGTCTTGCTCAACGCGTTCAAACCGCTGCCTCCAGAAGAAAAATATTGCTGCCACGAATGGCATCGAGATTGCGGCTGATTTTTTCCACCGGCCAGTGCCACCACGCCAGCGCCAGCAGCCGCCGGATGGTCCTGTCGTCGAAGCGCATCTTCACCACCTTCGCCGGATTGCCGGCGACGATCGCATAGGCCGGCACATCGTGCGTCACCACCGACTTTGCCGCGACGATGGCGCCGTCGCCGATCTTCACGCCCGGCAGCATCACCGCTTCCATGCCGATCCAGACGTCGTTGCCGACGATTGTGTCGCCACGCACCTCCTTCGACCATGTCGCCGGGTCGAAGCCTTCCTCCCAGCCGTGGCCAAAGATGTTGAACGGATAGGTCGAAAAGCCGGACATGGCGTGATTGGCGCCGTTCATGATGAAGCGCGCGCCTTCGGCAATGGCGCAGAACTTGCCGATGACCAGCCTGTCGCCGATGAACGGATAATGATGCAGCACGCATCTTTCGGCGAATTTGTCGGGTCCGTCAGGGTCGTCATAATAGGTGAAGTCGCCGATCTCGATATTCGGCGCCGTCACCAGCGGTTTCAGAAAGCCGACACGCGTGTGCAACGGGATCGGATGCTTGATCGATGGATTGGGTCCGGTCATATCGAGCTCCGTCGGGCAACTGCCAGCCAGGTCAAAATAGCGCGATCCGTCCGGCAGTACCAATCGCTTAATCCAGGCTCGCTTGGTCAAGGGGGGCAGCTTGTGCAAAAAGCCCCGGACGAACCGGGGCTTTTTGGGTTTCGCATCGTCGGAGCGCCGGCTATTCCGCCGGCGACGGTTTCTTGCGGAACAGCGCGACCAGATTGTCCCACAATTCGATCTTGGCGCCTTGCCGCTTCATGATCACGCCCTGCTGCAGGATCGACAGCGTGTTGTTCCAGGCCCAGTAGATGACCAGGCCGGCCGGAAAACCCGCCATCATGAAAGTGAAGATCACAGGCATCCAGGTGAAGATCGCAGCCTGCGTCGGGTCCGGCGGCGTCGGGTTCATGCGCATCTGCAGGAACATCGTCACGCCCATGATCAGCGGCCAGACGCCGATCATCAGCATGTGCGGCAAGGTGACCGGGATCAGCCCGAACAGGTTGAAGATTGATGTCGGGTCCGGCGCCGCCAGATCCTGGATCCAGCCGAAGAACGGCGCGTGGCGCATCTCGATGGTGATGTAGAGCACCTTGTAGAGCGAGAAGAACACCGGGATCTGCAACGCCACCGGCCAACAGCCCGCGAGCGGATTGATCTTCTCGGTCTTGTAGAGCTCCATCATCGCCTGCTGCTGCTTCATCTTGTCGTCCGCGTATTTTTCGCGGATCTCGAGCATCTTTGGCTGCACCTTCTTCATGTTCGCCATCGACGCGTACGATTTGTTGGCGAGCGGGAAGAACAGCGCTTTGACGATGACGGTGGTGGCGAGGATCGCCAGGCCGAAATTGCCGAAGAATTTGTACAGCGTGTCGATCAGCCAGAACATCGGCTTGGTGATGAAATAGAAATACCCCCAGTCGATCACCAGGTTGAACTGGCGAATATGACGGTCTGTTTCATAGGCGTTGATCTTGGCCACTTCCTTCGCGCCAGCGAAGACCTCGGTCTCGACAGTCGCTGACTGGCCGCCCTCGACATTGATGGGGTCGGTGAGGAAGTCAGACTGGTAGCGGTGCCGACCGTCCTCGAAATAGGCATAGCGCGGCTGGAACGGCTGCTTCTCGGTTGGCACCAGCGTCACTGCCCAGTATTTGTCTGTGATGCCAAGCCAGCCGTCTGTCGACTTGCCCGGCGTGACCTGCTTGTCCGACTCGATCTTGGAATATTTGTACTCTTGCAGGCCCTCGCTCCCGGTAACCCCGATCAGTCCCTCATGCAGCACATAGGTGCTGGCGACGGCCGGCTTGTCGTAGCGCGTGACGCGGCCGTAGTTGAACAGCGAAACGGGGCCGCTGCCGGAATTCTGCACCATATCCGAGATGGTGAACATGTAGTCGTTGTCGACCGAGACGGTGCGCTTGAACGTCAGGCCCTTGTCATTGGTGTAGGTCAGCGTCACCGGAGTCGACGGGGTCAGCGTCGGATTGCCGTTCACAGTCCACACCGTATCCGAGCCCGGCACGGTACCGGTCTTGTCGTTACCGACGAAGCCGATCTCGGCGAAATAGCCGGTGGGCAGCGTCTGCGGGTTGAGCAGCTCGATCTCGGGCGAATTCTTGTCGACCGTCTCCCTGTAATGCTTGAGCCGGAGATCATCGAGACGCGCGCCGGTGAGGTTGATCGAACCTTCGAGGCTCGGCGTGTCGATCTTCACGCGGCTGGTCGAGGCAATCGCCTGCTCGCGGCCGGCCGGCGTCACGACGTCGCCGCCAGGCGCGTTTGGAATGGCGCCCGGCTGCACCGGAGTTTCGCTGGCTCCCGGGCTGGTGCCTTGGGCGGCCTTCTTCTGCTCCGCCACGCGCTGCTCTTCGATGCGGGCGGCCTCGCGCTGCATCTCGCTGCGCGGCATCACATAGAAATATTGCCAAAGCGCCAGGATCAGCACCGACAGTGCGATGGTGATGAAGAAGTTGCGGTTGTTTTCCATCGAAGCCCTTGGCCTATCGTGTTCCACGCAATCTGCGGGAGAGTTCGGCCTTCAACTGGCCGAACGGAGTGGTAAGCACGTCTTCGCGCCCGACGATGACATAATCATTGCCGGGCGCCATGTCATCCGCGGCATGCGTGCGCACGGCCTCTCTGAGCCGCCGCCGAATGCGGTTGCGAACGACGGCGTTGCCGACCTTCCTGGTGACGGTATAGCCGACGCGCGGCGCTTCGCTGTCGCCGCGGCCCAGGACCTCGACGAGGAAAAGCCGCCCGCGGCGCTTTTCGCCACGGCGGACGGCCAGGAATTCCGCGCGCTTCAGAAGCCGCTTGGGATGGGCACCCGTTGGCTTGCCGGTTGCGGGCAACGATCTTGTCTCTCGCTTGGTGCTCAGGCGCTGAGACGTTTGCGGCCGCGGTTGCGGCGGGCTGCGACGACGCCGCGGCCACCTTTGGTGGCCATGCGGGCGCGGAAACCGTGCCTGCGTTTGCGGACGAGTTTGGACGGCTGGTAAGTACGCTTCATTTGTTTAAATACCGCGGGGTGCGGCCCTTCTTGATTCTGTCACTTTGTAACAGGAGCTTTGCCGGGCCGGTTTTGGCGCGATCGAAACCGCGCCGGGACGAATGGCCCGAGCGTGAGCGGGCTTATAGAAAGAAGGGTTTTGGAAGTCAATCCAGCGTCGGGCCGGCATTGTCGGACCCGGCAGGGAAGCCTTGCGGCCCTTTGTCCGGCTTCGACCAAGGATGAATTTGGCAAAAAAGCCGCAATCGCCTAATCTCACCCGATCAAGCGATCGTGAAGACGAGCAGTCCTTAAGACAAGCAGCCGTGATGACAGGCAGCCGTGACGACGAGCATGAGTGAAGTCCCAGCAACCGAGGAAAGCATCGCCCAGGCGAAGGCGGCGACCCGCAGGGTGCCGCTGGCGCGCGGCCTGTCGACCAAGCTGCTGCTGCTCACCATCGTCTTCGTGCTCTTGGCCGAAATCCTCATCTTCGTGCCCTGGATTGCCAGCTACAGGCTGAGCTGGCTGAAGGAGAGGCTGAGCACCGCCGCCGCGGTTTCAATCGTCCTGGTGCAGGGCGAACCTGCCTCGCTGTCGCGTGCCGCCCAGAACGACGTGCTGATGGCGATCGGCGCCAAGGCGATCGCCGTCCGCGACGGCGGCGTCTCGCGGCTTCTGGTCGTGGCCGAAATGCCGCCGCAGGTCGACGAGCATATCGATATCGCCAATGTCGGCATGATCAAGGGCATGACCGGCGCGCTGGACACGCTGTTTTTCGGCGGCAAGCGCATGCTGCGCGTTTTCGGCCCGGTCGGCGACAGCGACAAGGAATTCGAGCTGATCATGCCCGACCACCGCCTGCGCAATGCCATGCTGATCTATTCGCGCAACGTCGCCTTCGTCTCGTTGCTGATCTCGCTGTTCACCGCCATGCTGGTCTACGCCGCGATAGACCTGATCATGATCGGCCCGATCAGGACGATGACACGCTCGATGCTGTCCTTTTCCGAGGCGCCCGACGATCCCGGTCGCATCATTCACCCCGCCGCGCGGGGCGACGAGATCGGCGTCGCCGAACGCGAGCTGTCGCAGATGCAGGAGCGGCTGCAAAAGATGCTGACCGAGCAGAAGCACCTGGCCGATCTCGGCCTGGCCGTGTCGAAGATCAACCACGACATGCGCAACATCCTCGCCTCGGCGCAGCTGATGTCGGACCGCCTGCGCCAGGTCAAGGACCCGACCGTGCAGGCCTTCGCGCCAAAACTGCTGCGCGCGCTCGACCGTGCGGTGTCCTATTCGGAGGGCGTGCTGGCCTATGGCCGCACCCAGGAGCCGCCGCCGTCGCGCCGCAGGCTGCGGCTGCGCCAGCTGGTCGAAGACGTCCAGGGCCTGCTCGACATCGAATGCGGTATCGAATTCGTCAACGCCGTCGACCCGGTGCTCGAGGTCGACGCCGATTCCGACCAGCTGTTCCGCGTGCTCACCAATCTTAGCCGCAACGCCGTGCAGGCGATGGCGGCGGACACCGAGAGCGCGGTGGTGCGCCGCCTGACCATAGCGGCCGAGCGCATCGGCAGCGTCAGCCGCATCGTCGTCACCGACACCGGTCCCGGCCTGCCGCCAAAGGCGCGAGAAAACCTGTTTGCGGCATTTCGCGGCTCGGCCCGCAGCGGCGGCACCGGCCTTGGCCTGGCGATCGCCCATGAATTGATCCGCGCCCATGGCGGCACGGTGGAACTGGTCGAAAGCATCGGCGGTCGCACCACATTCGCGGTCACCATTCCCGACCAGCCGGTCCGGCTCGACCAGGCCCGCAACGGTCTGCGCCGCCCGGCGTAACGAACCGTTTCGTTACGGGCTGTTTCAATTCGCAAATGGTTGGTCCGAGGCTATGAGCCATCGGCTCGGCCGCCGTGCAACGGCGTGTTTCGTTACGGACCGTTTCGATTGGCAAATGACCGGTCCGAGAAGACGACCTATCGGCTCGGCCGCCGCGTGACGCGGTCTTGCCTTCGCCGGCCGGCACATGACGGCAAAACTTTTGGCCAGGATCGGCTTGCTTTTCGCAAATTCAGTCGCTAGGGAACAGCTCACATTCGCGGCCGGTCGCCAGGATCGGTTCGCGGGGCTATGCAAAGCATGGCCTGTTGCGCGCCCGTAGCTCAGCTGGATAGAGCACCAGACTACGAATCTGGGGGTCAGGAGTTCGAATCTCTTCGGGCGCGCCAAATACCCACCGATCGCACGATATAGCCCGATTCCCATCAGACTACGCCCGCGCAAAGAGCGGGAGATAGTCCGCGAGCGAAAGGCGTAGAAACGGCGGCGTTAGGCGGTGGAAAAGGTTGAATCTCTCGGGTTGAATGGCTGATTTCTGATCAGCAGGCACGTGCCATATATCACTTGGGTGGCATGAGCCATTTCACTCTAAATCTACTTCGGTTGCGAACGTAGAAGGCCGCTGATTGCCGCGAAGTTTATCAATAAGACCTCGTTGCAGGCGCCCGTTGGCCTCGGTGCGTGCTGTAGGCTAAATACAAGGCAATGGCCGTCGTACAAAAGGTGACACCGGCGCTGATAAAGAACACAACGCTCAAACCTGCTCGATCGGCAGCCCATCCCAACGCCGGGCTTCCTAGAGCCATCGCGACATCGAGAAAGACCGTGTAGATGCCCATTGCCAGCCCGCGGCTTTCAGGCGAGGTGTCACGGACAGCCTCGACACCCAGACCGGGATAGACGAGCGAGTAGCCGAGTCCCGCGAGAGCGGCTCCGGCGGATGCCATCATCGTGCTTCGGGCTAATCCCATGAGGATCAATCCGGCCGCTTGCACCAGAACGAACACCAAGGCGATTCTCGCGCCGCCGAACTTATCCGGCAGATGGCCAAACATCATTCGCGCCACGATCAACGCCGCGCCAAAGGCAGTGAAGGCAAGCCAGACGGGCTGCCAGCCGTGATTGGCATAAAGGAGCGAGCTGAATGCGAGAATGGCGCAATAGCCGATGCTGCTAAGCGCCGCGCCAAGTCCGGGTAGCCAGACCGCTCCAATCACGCCGCCAAAGGTGGATCTCGTCCGTGCCGATAGGACGGGCGGACTCGGCGCTCGCAACAGGAACAGCAGAACGAGCAGTGGCGCCAAGGTCGTGATAAGGCCGATCGCGACAAAGCCGTACGGTACAAAGAGCATCGTGCCGAGCGGACCGCCGAAGGCGAGCGCCGCGAACATGGCCGTGCCGACCCAGGCGATGACCTTCCCCGCATGGCCGGAATCGACCATGGCCAATCCCCAGTTCACGCCCCCGGTGATGATGAAGCTTTCGGCTCCACCGAGCACCGCACGTCCCACCAGAAGAATCGCAACCGAGAGGGTTGGCGAACTCACGAAGGTCAAGGACAGGAGATACAGCAATCCAGCACCGGCTGCGGCGATCAGGCCGAGCACGACGCTGCGTTTGCCGCCATTCGCATCCGAATAGGTGCCGGACCATATGCGCGTGATCAGAGACGCGGCAAATTGCGAGCCCGCAACCAGGCCGACGACGAAAGTTCCGAAGCCGAGATCCTGATTCACATGCAGCGGCAGCACCGGCAGGGCCGCGCCGATGACGAGGAAGCCGGCCAACACGGCCGCCATGATCGGCAGCAACGTCACGGCGACCGATGGCGGCGGTCTGGACAATGAGGGCAATTGAGTCATCGCGACCAGCAGCGTTCAGTTGGCGGACCGCTTCTCGAACACGGAGCGCGCAACAGCGGCCGCCGAGAAAGCGTTCGGCCATCCGGCGTAGTACGCGAGATGGCTGATGGCTTCGGAGGCTTCCATGCGCATCAGTCCGTTATCCATCGCCCGGTTGAGATGGTAGGAAATCTGCTCGACCTGGCCGGCCGAGATCAGGGCGCTGACCGTCACCAGACTGCGATCGCGCGGGGCGAGATCGGGCCGCAGCCACAAGTCGCGAAACAATATGTCGGTCGTATCCCGCACCAATCCCGGCGATGCCGGTCCCGTGCCCTGCGCGACGCCGGCGGCGCGATCGGCCTCGGCTTTTTCGTCCAGCGGCAGGAAATCAACCATGGCCTTGGGGAGCTGGTCGGGTCCGACACCGCGCGCCGCGAACACCTCCTTCGTGATGCCCGTCGCGGCAATCGCATTGCCCCAGCCGGCATAGAAGGCGAGATGCGTGATAATCTCTGAGATTTCGGCCGGCTTCACCCCATTGTCGAGTGCGAGATGCACTTGCTCAGGCAGGAGAATGCCCTGGTTGCGCGTGATCACGGCAGCGATAGTGACGATGCTGCGATCCCGCAGCGACAGGCCCGGCCTCTTCCAGAGGCCATTTGCAAGCTTCTCATCGGCGTAGCGCTCAAGCGCGGGCGAAACGGTTCGCACGTCTTCGCGGGACAGGCTGCCGGTCTGCGATCCGGTTTGCGCGGCGGTATCGACGGCTCCCATGGAAAGAGCGAGAGCCAGAACGGTCGAGGTTTTCATGATGAAGCCTTTCGTTCCGTTATCCCGTCAGCGGTATTGCTCGTCGGAAACAGGTTCGAGCCAGTCGACGTTCTTGCCGTCCTGCATGTAGCTCAAGGCGATATGCGCCATGGGGCTGATCGCGGTCGCTCCATGCCAGTGCTTCACGCCGGCCGGAATCCAGACCACATCGCCAGGATTGATGCCGCGCCGCTCTTTGCCCTCTTCCTGCACCCAGCCTTGACCGCTCGTGACGATAAGCATCTGGCCTGCCGGATGGGTGTGCCAGACCGTCCGCGCGCCGGGCGCGAAGTTCACCAGTCCGGTGCTCGCCCGCGTAATGTCGGTAGGCGGATAGAGCGGGCTGATGACCGCCTGCCCGGTGAAGTTGTCCGCCGCTCCGATCACGGCCGGCGTGCTGCCGTTCGTGCGGATTTCGATGGTCTCGGCCTCGGCCGGCATCAGGCCGACCGTGCTGATCGCAGCGGCAGCGAGAATCTTCTTCATGTCGGTCTCCTTCTGCGTTTGCGGCTTCTTGCCGTTCTCGGTGAATGATGCGGGTTTTGTCCGACAGCCGCGGCATTGTCCTGATGCGCAGCGGCTTCCAGGTTCAGGACAGCATTTCGACGCGCAGCGGATGTTCTCCGCGCATCAGAAGCGGCGCCGGTCCCTGGTCTAGTCGCCCAAGCCGGATCAGGCCGCGCGACCAGCGATAGGGACCATGAAACATCGCAAGATTGCCCCAGGGGGCGTAGTAGCAAAGATCGCCAGCTGCCTCGTTCCCGAAGCGACCGCTGCCTTCCTCGGTGAGCTTGCGCGGCAGATAGGCGATCTTCTCGTTGGACGAATAGTCGTCGATCGTCAGGTCCAGCGGCAGCATCGAGACCAGATCGTCCGCGGAAGGATTGTTCTCCAGCGTCGCCGTGAAATCCTGATCTGCAAAAACAAATCTCAGGCGCATCGGGGCTCCTTTCGTACCCTGGGTTGTGGAGGTCTGAGAGCGCACCGAAGAGGGAAGCGCGAAGCCGGCAGCGCCTGCCAGCAAGGTGCGGCGTGAAAGCCATGCGTCGCGTGTCATTTAAGGTCTCCCAATCGGTGCGGCCATGTCCATTGTTCCGGCACACGGCCGCACCCTTCGATGATACGGCCCTGTTAAGCGGCCAGATGCTGACCGAAGAAGCTGGTAAGCCTGTCGAACGGAATCAGGTCCACACGGTCGTAGAGATCGACGTGACCGGCGCCCTGGACCCAAACCAGTTCCTTCGGCTCGGCTGCCAGTCTGTAAGCTTCCTCGCTGAACTCCTTCGAATGCGCCTGATCGCCGCTGATGAACAGCATTGGGCGCGGCGAGATCGTCTCGATGTCGTTGAACGGGTAGAAGTTCATGAATTTGACATTGCTGGTCAGCGTCGGCCTGGTCGTTATCTGGTCGGAGACACCCGCCGGGGTAAACTCTCCGCGGGGTGTCCGATAGAAATCGTAGAACTCACGCTGGATGGGATGCGTCGACGCGGTCAGTTTGAGATCGGTTCCGCCCGTATACTGGATCTGGCCGCCTTCGAATTCGGAGTAGCGCTGCTCGGCGGCCGCCGCGATGATCTGCTTCCGTTGCTCGACGCTTAGCGAGTGATTGAGTGCGTTTCGGTTCGCCGCGCCCATGTCATACATGCTTACCGTGGCGATGGCGCGCATGCGTGGGTCGATCTTGGCGGCGCTGATGACGAAGCTGCCGCTGCCGCAGACACCAATCGCGCCAATACGGTTGCGGTCGACGAACGCGCGTGTCCCGAGGAAGTCCACCGCCGCGCTGAACGCCTCGGCATAGACATCCGGTGAAACGATCTGTCGGGCTTCGCCCTCGCTCTCGCCCCAGAATGGCAGATCGATCGCCATGGCGATGAAGCCCTGCTCGGCCATCTTGGTGGCATAGAGGGTCGCGCTTTGCTCTTTCACCGCGCCCATTGGATGGCCGACGACGATGGCCGGATGACGTGCATTGCGGTCAAGGTTCTTGGGAACGAGCAGATTCCCCGCGACATTCATCTGGTATTGGCTTTTGAAGGCGACCTTTTCGAGCGTCACCTGATCGCTCGTGTAGAAATTGTTTGCACCGTTCGACATGTCTTGAGCCTTTGCGAAGTGAATGTTGAAGAGTGACGCCGCACTGAAAGCGGCTGCGCCGGCACCGGTCAGCTTCAAAAGCTCGCGCCGGTGGATTTCACGCTCTGATGTTTTCGTATCAGGGGTATTCATAGGCATTTCCGATCTCCTGTAGGTTTGGGTTGAATTGAGCCACTCGCCGCCTTGGCCAGTCCTCTCTCCGTCATCAGACGCCGGCCGGTGCCGATCAGCGCGATTGCAAAGCCGGCCAGAACCAAGCTGCCGATAAAGGTCGCGGAGATCGTCAGGCCATCCAGCAGCACCCCTCCGACTATCGCGCCCAGAAGGATCGAAGCTGGATCGCCACGACCATCAGGCTGCCGGCGGCCTCGGGCGCATCGTCCGCATTTTGCGACATCCATGTCATCCAAATCACCGACATCGCGGTAATGCGTTGTTGCAGTGCAAACCTAATGGTTTTGACATAAAACGATTACCCGTCGAAATTGGCATGAACTAATCGACTACATCGAATAATCTGTTGCGAGATGGCAAACGAAGGAAGCTCATGGCCAGAACCGATCTCAATCAACTGACGTGGTTTCAGGCCGTCGCCGAGGAGCGCAGCTTCACCAAGGCAGCGGCAAAACTCGGCGTCGCGCAATCGACGCTCAGTCACACGATCAAGCAGCTCGAAGCTCGCATGGGCATACGCCTTCTGACCCGCACGACGCGTAATGTGGCGACGACCGTTGCAGGCGAAAGGCTGCTACAGACGATCGCTCCGCGCATTGGTGAAATCGAAGACGAGATCGCAGCGCTGATGGCGTTCCGCGAAAAGCCGTCAGGCTCGATCAGGTTGACCCTGTCCGACCACGCGCTCGAAAGCGTGGTCTGGCCGAAGCTTAAGCCGGTCCTCAGCGCCTATCCCGACATCGGCGTCGAACTGATCCTAGACAGCACCTTCCGAAACATCGTCGAGGAAGGCTTTGACGCCGGTGTCCGGCTTGGAGAGAGCGTCGAGAAAGACATGATCGCGGTCCGCATCGGCCCGGACTGGCGCTTGGTCGCCGTGGCTTCGCCGCGATACTTCGCGGCGCACGGTGTGCCTGTGCATCCGCAGGATCTGGTCCGTTACATCTGCATCAACATGCGCCACGAAACCGCCGGCGGTCTGTACGCATGGGAGTTCGAGAAGGATGGACAGGCGCTGCGTGTCCGTGTGGACGGTCAACTTACCTTCAACAACACCTACGCCATGATCGACGCCGCAGTGAGTGGCTATGGCATCGCCTATGTTCCCGAGAACATCGTGGAGCGGCACATCGCCTCAGGATTGCTGGTGCAGGTCCTCGACGACTGGTCGCCCTTCTTCGATGGCTATTTCCTCTATTATCCGAGCCGCCGTCAGAATCTTCCCGCGTTCAAGGTCATTGTCGACGCGCTACGCCATCGGGAATGAAGCGAGAGAATCTAAACCCGCGCGATTGGCTCACGCCCCATTTGGGAGGGCTCTAGAGGGCAATAGAGTAGACATAGTTCTCATCATCGCCATTAAACTCATGCCCACCCCGGGAACATAGGTAACAGAATCTAGAGCATTTTGCAGCCAAGTGGAATCACTTGGCGTCGCAGAAATGCGGCTAAAACAAATAGATAGAGCGGGATGCACGGTTCAATTTGAACGCATCCCGCTCTCTCGCCTGTGGTCGGAAGGTCGCGAGGAGTGAGCGCCGTCCCTGCCAAAAGAGCGGTGTCGGCTGAAGCTGCTCAGTCGGCCTGCTTAACCTCCGGACCTGGTTCAGTCGGCGGAACTGGCGTGCAATCTTGGCCGGTGCATTCCTGCACAGGATCGTTCGCCGGCGGGAGACAGTTTTGGCCTTCACAATGAACGGGCGGCTGCGCTGTGGCGGCTTCGTTGTTCGGCGGCACAGGCCGATCCTCAGCGCGAACGGCCGGCATTCCAAGGTCGATCATGGCCGTGCACAAGAGCGCAATCCGAAGCAAATTCATTTCGCCTCCGCAACTGACAGCGAGACGCAGGCTACACCTTCGAACTGCCGCCAACACCCTGTCAGTCGCGAACGGCGTTAACAGCGCGTTACACGCAGCGGCAGCTTGGGCGGAAATACGGATGCTGTTTCCGGCGAGGCCGTCTTCGACACGGACGGCAGGAGCGGCGGCCGGTCGGTATAGCGTTCGCACTTCGAAAAGCTTACGCCGTGCGCCACTTCCCGGCTCCCTCACCTAAACCGGACATTCCCCTTGGAAAGCTCTGTCACCGACCTGCATCCCATCAGCCGCATGTCGCGTTCGATCTCGGTTCGCATCAGGCCGAGCGCCCGTTCGACGCCTGCCTGTCCGGCGGCGGCCAGCGGGAAGAGGTAGTAGCGCCCGACGCCGACGGCCTTGGCGCCCAGCGACAGGGCTTTCAGCACATGCGTGCCGCGCTGGACGCCGCTGTCGATGATCACGTCTATCTTGTCGCCCACCGCGTCGACGATCTCCGACAGCTGGTCGAACGGGCTGCGCGAGCCGTCCAGCTGCCTGCCGCCATGATTTGACAGAACGATGCCGGTGCAGCCGATGTCGACGGCTTTTCTGGCATCGGCGATGCTCATGATTCCCTTCAGGCAGAACTGGCCGTTCCAGAAGCGGACCATGTCTTCGACGTCCTTCCAATCCAGCGATGGATCGAGGATCTCGGTGAAATAGCGGCTGATGGAAAGCGCTCCGCCTCCGAGATCGATGTGGCCGTCCAACTGCGGCAGGCTGAACTTTTCGTGCGTCAAATAGTCGATGGCCCATCTCGGCTTGATCGCGAACTGCATCATGCCGCCGAGCGTAAGCCGAAAGGGGATGGAAAAGCCGGTCCGCAGGTCACGCTCGCGGTTTCCGCCGGTGACGCTGTCGACCGTCAGCATCATCACCTCGACGCCGGACGCCTTGGCGCGCTCCATCATGGCGCGGTTCAGGCCGCGATCCCTGTGGAAATAGAACTGATAGACCTGCGGCGTCCTGTGCTTGCGGACTTCCTCCAGGCTGACCGTGCCGAGCGATGAGACGCCGAACATCGTGCCGAACTTCTCCGCCGCCGCGGCGACGGCGCGCTCGCCGCTATGGTGAAACAGTCGCTGGAGAGCCGTCGGCGAACAATAGACCGGCATCGCCAGCTTCTGGCCCATGACGGTGACCGACATGTCGACCTGTCCGACGCCGGCAAGGACGTTGGGGACGAGATCGCAGTCCTCGAACGCCGTCGTGTTGCGCCGCAGCGTCGTCTCGTCGTCCGCGCCGCCATCGATATAGTTGAAGATCGGGCCTGGCAGGCGCTGTTTTGCCAGCCGGCGGAAGTCCTGAAAATTGTAGCAGCTTCGCAGTCTCATGAAATCAATCGGGTATATGCCGGGCCCGATGTCAAGCCTGTGCCACTTCGATCGCCGGCGCTCTCGCCTTAGCCCGCCACCGCGCCAACCGACTCCCGCTCCACCAGCGGGCATTCGAGCTTGGTGATGGGATAGCGGCCGCGACCGGGAGCAGCGGGGACTTCGAGCTGCTCGATCGCCCATTGCCCCATGGCCATATGCGGCAGGATCGACGTCGTCAGCGGCGGGAACAGATGCCGCGCGATCTCCTCGTCGTCATAACCGATCACCGAAATATCCTGGGGGATGTGCAGGCCGGCCTCCTTCAGCGCCTCGTAGCAGCCGATCGCGGTGCGGTCGTTCTGGCAGAAGATCGCGGTCGGCCGGTCCTTCAGCGCCAAGAGCTTGACGGTCGCGGCATAGCCGGCGCTCGCCGACCAATCGCCTTCGACGACCAGCGCCGGGTCGAACGGGATGTCGGCTGTCGCCAGCGCCCGGCGGTAGCCCTTCAACCGGTCCTGCGCCGCCTGCATCCAGGGCTCGCCGGTAATGGTGGCGATACGCCTGTGGCCATGGCTGATCAGGTGCCGGGTCGAGCTCTGGCCGCCGGCGATTTCGCTCGGCACCACGGCCGGAAAGGCATAGTCGGCGGTGTAGCAGTTCAGCAGGATGACCGGGATGTCGAGGCCGTAGAGATAGTCCGGCGCGACGATCTCGCGGGTGAAGATGGTCATGTAGATCAGCGCCGAAATGCCCCGCTTGGTCAGCGCCGCGATGGCGCGGGGCTCCATCACCTCGTCGCCCATGGTCTGCGCCACCAAAAGCACATTGCCGGCGTTCCACGAGGCTTGCCGCGCCCCTTCGATGGCGACGACCGCCTCCGGGCTGGTCGCCAACTGGTCGACTGCGAAGCCGATCACGCCATCCAGCCCGTCGAATGCGGCAACAGGGGCTCGCAAGGCAGAAAACACCGGCGGCGAATAGCCGAGCGTTCGTGCGGTCTCAATCACCCGCTCTCGGGTTTGCTGCGACAGCCTGATGCCCGGCGTGTTGTTGAGGACGAACGAGACCGTCGCCTGCGAACAGCCTGCGGCCCTGGCGATGTCGGTCATGGTGACGCGGCCCTTGGGGTTTTTCCCGGACGGCTTGCGCCGTCTGGCACCCTGAAGGACCGCATCCCGAAGTGGTTCGTTCATGTTGTTGGTCCCTCGAATTTCGCATTTATAAGGCAAAGCGCTACTAATAGATATAATCCACCCTCTTCGGCGAATTCAGTCGCCCAATCCCAAGCAGCAACGACTGGAAGGCCTCTCCTTTGTGGCGAGAATCCCGATCCACTAATAGTCTTTACTAATATCGGGCATCCCTATAACGTCAATCCGTCATGCCCGGACGATATCGGACCGCGCATGTTCGGAACGCAAGCCAGCCTTGTATCGGACGGTTCCCGTCAGCCGAAGCTCGCCTGCCGTTTCGGGGAAATGTCAGACAAATCGGACTATTTACGAACGGCGAATGAGTCTCTAAAGTCGATGATCGCGGCTGGAATGGCGTCGTTCCTCGCTGCCGGAACCCTGAGGAGGAGGGCGTCCAAGCCGCGTCGGCACGTTCATCATCAGCGAAAATCACTGAGTCAAATGGGAGGTTGAACATGAAATCTGTAATACGAAATGCGTCCGTCGCCGCTGCGGCCCTGCTGCTCGGCCTGTCCGCCAGCGCAATTGCGCGGGCCGACGACAAGCCGACACTGGCCTTCGTCGTCAACGGCGCTTCCGATTTCTGGAAGGCGGCCGAAGCCGGCGTCAAGAAGGCTCAAGGCGAACTGCCCAATTACAATCTGGAACTCAAATATCCGGAGCAGTCCTCGGTCGCCATCCAGCAGCGCCTGATGGACGATCTGGTCACGGCCGGCGTGAAGGCGATCATGGTCTCGGCCGTCGATCCCAAGACGTCGACCGACGGGCTGAACAAGATCGCCTCGCAAACGGCGTTGTTCACCACCGACAGCGACGCACCGCAGACCAAGCGTGTCGCCTATATCGGCTCGTCCAATGTCGATGCCGGCAAGCAGGCGGCAGAGATCGCCAAGAAGGCAATGCCTGACGGTGGCAAGTGCCTCGGCTTCGTTGGCCTGCTCGGTGCCGACAATGCCAAGGAACGTATCCAGGGCATGAAGGACGGCCTCGCGGGCACCAAGATCGAATTGGTCGACGTGCGTGGCGACGACATCGATCAGGCTCGCGCCAAGAAGAACGTCGAGGACGCGCTGGTCGCCAGCCCCGACGTCACCTGCATGGTCGGCTTCTATTCCTACAACACGCCGCGCATCTATGAAGCGCTGCGCGACGCCGGCAAGCTCGGCCAGATCACCGTCGTCGGTTTCGATGACGATCCGATCACGTTGGGCGGCGTCAAGGAAGGCACCGTCGCCGCCACCGTCGTGCAGCAACCCTTCGAATGGGCCTATCAGGGCATGAAGCTGATGGCTGCCTATCTCGAGGGCGACAAGTCGGGCATTCCTGCCGATGGCCTGATCATCATCCCGACCAAGATCATTGGGAAGGACGATGTCGACGCCTACGCCGCCAGCCTCAAGGCGATGGCTGGCAAGTGAGCGAACCAGGTTGCGCCGGCTCAAGGTTCGCCTTGAGCCGGCGTTCTATTGACGGGCTTCGCGAGGCCCGTCAGTCTGAGACCAAACGGCTCACCGGCTGCTGTCAGGCGTGATGAATTATTCCGACCCATCCATCGTTGCATCCACGGACGCTCCGTTCCTGAGCCTCGACGGTGTACGCAAGACCTATCCCGGCGTCGTCGCGCTGGACGGATTCTCGATGGAGGTCAGGCCCGGCGAGGTCATCGGCCTGGTCGGCGAAAACGGCGCCGGCAAATCGACGCTGATGAAGATCCTCGGGGGCGTGACCAGGCCGGACACCGGCACTATCACGGTCGATGGCGTTGCCCATGACGGGCTGACCGTCGAGGCCAGCATCGGCTCGGGCATCGCTTTCGTCCACCAGGAACTCAACCTGTTCGAAAACCTCGACGTGGCCGCCAATATCTTCTTCGGCCGCGAACCGCTGCGCGCGGGGCCGCTCAAACTCGTCGACCGCGCCAGGCTGCGAGCGCAGGCGGCGCCGCTGCTCAAACGCGTGGGCGCCAATTTCTCGGCCGATACGCCGGTCTCGGCGCTGTCGCTGGCGCAGCAGCAAATGGTCGAGATCGCCAAGGCGCTGTCGATCGATGCACGGCTGGTTATCCTCGACGAACCGACCTCGAGCCTGCCGATCGCCGAAACCGACAAGCTCCTCGGTGTCATCAAGGCGCTGAAGGCAGACGGCATCAGTGTCATTTTCATCTCGCACCGCCTTCACGAGGTCGAGCGTGTCGCCGATCGCGTCGTCGTGCTCAGGGACGGCATGCTCGCCGGAGCCTTGCCGAAGAGCGCCATCAATCACGACCAGATGGTCAAGCTGATGATCGGCCGCATGCTGAAGGAGCGCGAGAAGGCCGCAGAATCGGCGCGCCCGCCGGGCTCTGTCGCGCTGTCGGTCAAGGCCATTCGCACCGCCGCCTATCCCGACCGGCCGGTCGACCTCGACGTCAGGCATGGCGAGATCCTCGGTCTCGCCGGCCTCGTCGGCTCCGGCCGGACGGAACTGGCGCGCGTGCTGTTCGGCATCGACAAGAGCTTTGGCGGTTCGTTGCAGCTTGACGCAAAAGATCTGGTTCTTGGTTCGGCCGCCGACGCGGTGGCCAATGGTATTTTCCTCGTCCCCGAGGATCGCAAGCTAACCGGCATCCTGCTCGACCTGTCGATCGCGCAGAACATCTCGCTGCCCAATCTGCCGGCGCATTCGCGGCGCTCCCTGGTTTCGGCCAGCGCCGAGGCCGCCACCGCTCAGAAGCAGAAGACCGATCTCGGCATCAGGGCGCCCTCCGTCCAGACGCGTACCGGCACGCTGTCGGGCGGCAACCAGCAAAAGGTCGTGCTGGCCAAATGGCTGGCGATGAAGCCGAAGGTGATGATCCTCGACGAGCCGACGCGCGGTATCGATATCGGCGCCAAGGCCGAGATCTACGGGCTGATGCGAGCGCTGGCCGATGCCGGCGTTGCCGTGCTGATGATCTCCAGCGACATGGAGGAGGTGATCGGCGTTTCCGACCGCATCGCCGTCATGCATGAGGGCCAGATCTCCGGCATTCTCGACAAGGACCGGTTCAGCCAGGAAAACGTGCTGCTGCTGGCGGTCGGCAAACAGCCGAAGTAATTCGCAGGCACTGGGAGAAGACGATGAGCAAGAAAGATCTCGGCCTGCTGATCCTGATCCTGGTGGTCGGCGCGGTGGTGGCGATCATCAACCCGCGTTTCCTGCTGCCGATCAATCTCGCCAACACCTCGAACCTGATCGGGCTGTTCGGCATCCTGTCGATCGGCCAGGCTTTCGTCATCATCACCGGCGGCATCGAATTGTCGGTCGGCTCGGTGGTTGCGCTGCTCGGGACGCTGTTCGTCGATTTCATCGCTGTGCGAGAGATGGAGTGGCCACTGGCCTTCGTGCTGATCATCGCGTTCGGCGCCGTTATTGGGCTGGTGCATGGCTGGTTGATCACAAGGCTCAAACTGCAGCCCTTCGTCGTCACGCTATGCGGCCTGCTGATCTATCGCGGCGTGGCGCGCTTCTACACCGCCGACGGGACTGCCGGTTTCGCCTTCGGCCAGAACTTTCCGGAGCTGGAATTCCTGACCGCCGGCCGGTCGTGGGGCGTGCCGAACAGCTTTTTCGCGCTGATCGTCATCGCCGTCGTGATGTGGGTGGTGCTGCACCGGTCGGTGTTCGGTCGCTATCTCTACGCCATCGGCAAGAACGAGGAAGCGGCAAAATATTCCGGCATCCGCACCGGCCGCATCGTCATGGCCGCCTATGTCATCTGCGGCGTGCTGACGGCGCTGTCGGCTATCTATTTCGCCATGTACACACGCTCGATCTCGCCGGCGAGCCACGGGCAGTTCTACGAGCTCTATGCCATCGCGGCGGCGGTGCTCGGCGGCTTCTCGCTGCGCGGTGGCGAAGGTTCGCTGATCGGCGTCCTCCTCGGCACGGTGCTGCTGCAGGAGCTTCAGAACCTCGTCAACCTGCTCGGCATCCCGTCCTCGCTCAACTTCGCCGTCATGGGCGGGGTGATCCTCATCGGCGTGCTGGTCGACCAGCAATGGGGCGTGTTCAGGGCGCGGCGGCGGATGCTGGAAGCTACCCGCAAGGGCGTGGCGGGTGCTGCCGCCGAATGACGCAAAAATAGCTGGATGAAATACGCCGACTGCCATTGGTAGGCATGAAAAGGTCAGCCTGAGCTTCGCGACAGCAGTTCAGGTTAATCTCTATTTGGAACGAAACCCGTATCTAAGCGTTTGTTTAGGCTTTGCTACGCGGAGGCGTCCCATGCCCACGAATCCAATAAGTACCGCCAAGGTAGGAACTCACCCCCTCCACCCGATGCTGATACCTTTTCCTGTCGCGTTTCTTGGCGGTGCGTTTGTCACCGACCTGGTTTTCTGGGGGACTGCCGATGCCTTCTGGGCACGGGCATCGATGTGGCTGATCGGCGCAGCCATAGTAATGGCCCTTCTCGCCGCGACAGCCGGTTTTATCGACTTCCTCAACGAGCCGCGCATTCGCGCCTTGTCCGACGCCTGGTACCACATGCTGGGCAACTTGACCGCGGTCGTTGTGGCACTGATCAATTTCTACCTTCGCTATGCTCAAGGCGCCGAGGCCGCGGTCCGACCGTGGGGCGCGCTGTTGTCGTTCATAGTGGTCTGCATACTGCTGTTCACCGGCTGGAAGGGCTGGGAAATGGTGTATCGGCATCACGTTGCAGTTCTGGATACACCGGCGGATGCACCAGCGAAGCCTACGACAACCACTAGCACGGATACTCATCACGCTGGTCGGGACCGGCACGCCGCATGAGGCCATAATCCCGAAAAGAGGATACCGGTTTCAAAAAAAATATGGGTTAGACAAGTAGCGCCCATCCCGAATTCATCGGATGGACGCTACTTTATATAAGGCCCGACATGTCGGAGAAGGCCATGGCCTTGCGCAGCACCTCGGCGAAGCGCTCGCCGGCGGCTTCACGAGGACCGCTATTGTCGATCGAGGTGACACCCGGTCCGGACAGCGCCACATTGGCGCTGCGCGCTAGCCGTGCCAGCACTTCGCCGCGCGATTCGCGACCGCGCAACGCCAGCCGCTCGGCCAGGATCTGCGGTGTAGCCGTGATCTCGACGACAGCCAGATTGGCGTAGCGCTCCCGCAGCGCCGGGATGATCGCGCGCGAGACGTTGGCGATCGCGACACGGCCGTTTGAGACCGACCAATCGACTTCGGCCGGGATGCCATAACGCAGGCCATGCGCCTCCCAGGAAATCGCGAAGGCGCCATCCGCTTCGGCCTCGACGAAGGCCGCGTCGGCGAGCGTGTCGTGATCCTCGGTAGCCACGTCGCTCGGCCGGGTTATGACCCGGCGCACGAACTCCAGCCGGCTCTCGTCGGCAAACACGGCGCGCGCATAGCCGATCACCGTGTCCTTGCCGGCACCGCTCGGCCCGACGACGGCGACGAAGACGCCGTCGCGGATGGGAAACGCCGCAGCTGACAATTCACGCTCGACCGATGCCGACACCATCATGCGACCCGCCGTCCCTGCCGCCAGACCGTGCGGACCACCGGGACATGGTCGTCGACGCGCACGCGAACCAGATCGGCGCGCCGGCCGGGCTCGATGACGCCGCGATCGGTGAGGCCGACCGCCTCGGCCGGGTTCTTCGAGACCATCGCCACCGCCTGTGGCAAGGAAATGCCCTCGACCACGTCGCCGAGGAAGAAGGCCGATTGGATCAGGCTGAACGGAATGTAGTCCGACGACAATATGTCGAGCAGGCCGTCGCCGGCCAGCGCGCGGGCCGAGACATTGCCCGAATGCGAGGCGCCGCGCATGACGTTCGGCGCGCCCATCAATACGCCGAGCCCTGCCTCTTTTGAAGCCCGCGCCGCCTCCTCGGTGGTCGGGAACTCGGCGACACGCACACCTTGCTCGATCGCTTCATCGACATGGCCGACGGTTGCGTCGTCATGGCTGGCGAGCACGATGCCGCGCTCCTGGCAGGCAGCAGCGATGAAGCTGCGGTTCGGGCTTGAGTTCCTCGCCGATTCCGCCATCCGCTTTTCGCAGAATTTCTGGAAATCGCGATCGGTCAGCTTCAGCTTGCGCTGGTAGTAATAAGCGTAGGTTTCCAAATTGACGAACTGGCGCTGTCCGGGCGCATGGTCCATCAGCGACGCCAGCCTGACGCGCTCGTCACCGTCGAAATTGGCGAAGGCCGTGAGGCAGTCCGGCGCCGAAACCTCGCAGCGCAGATGGAGGAAATGGTCGGCCCTGAGCCGGTCCTGCTGCACGCTGTCTTCGATCGCGTCGGCCAGCTCGCGTATGTCGGCGGCCGTCAGGTCGGCATCCTCGTCCATGCCGACACGCAAGGCGTCGAGCACGGTGGTGATGCCGGCGGTCGCCACCTGCGCGTCATGGGCGAGCACAGCTGCGATCGGGTTCCAGCGCACTTTCGGCCGCGGCGCGTAATGGCCTTCGAGATGGTCGGTGTGGAGCTCGACCAGGCCGGGGATGATGAAGTCGCCGCCCATGTCCTCGCCGCTGCGGCCAGCGCCGGGATCAATGTCGGCGATCACGCCATCGCGCAGCACGATCGACCCTTCGATGATCTGGTCGGCGAGCACAATGCGGGCATTATCAAGAACGGTTTCGGCAGTCATTTCGGGCAGTCCTTGCGGCATTTTGCAGCCAACTGAAAATGAATTGGCGTCGCACCATGCGGTTGAAGCAAATAGTCACTTAGGCAGTTCTTCTGGCCGGGCGGCGCCCGAGCGCGTGATGCGACAGCACCATGAACGGCGCACCCGGTTCAGTTTCCACAAACAGCGTCAGCGCGTCCACCGGCACCGGCCGTTGCAGCACGTCCGCAAACAGGCTGTCGATTGCTAGGCGAAGACGAGGACTTTCCTGTGACGAGACCCGGCCGGACAGCGTCATATGGAAACGAAACGTCTCGAAGACATAGGGGTAGCCCCACTGGCAGAGATTGCGGAATTCGTCGGGCTTCAGCGAATCGGGGCTGCGCCGTTCGATCTCGGCTTCCGTCAACGGCGCGCGAAAGCGGTCGAAGTCGCGCACCACATCATCGGCGAAGCGGTTGAGCGCCGGCAGCGGTGCTTCCGGCACCAGCGCGAAGAAGCCGTCGATCTGGCTGACGATCAGGCGCGGGATCGTCAGCACCGGCGTCGCCTCGGCAAAATCGTCGAGTGTCGTGCAAAGCGACGTTTCGGTCTCGTTGGGGGCCAGTCGAAAGGGCGCCTTCAGCGTCGCATGAAAGCCATAGCGGCGCGCCGAGGCGGTATGGAAGGCAACTTCTGCCGCCGACAGTTCGCCCGCAGCCTCGACCGGCTTTGTGGCGGCACCGAACGGGTCGCGGCCGAGCCAGTTGGCGGCGATCCGTGCCAGCGGTTCGTCCTGTCGGGGGGTGAAATAGATAGCGTAGCGCATCGAAAGTCCTCGTCAGCCCCGCTGCCATAGGCGATTTGCATGACGAAATGACGAAGCTGGTGATCGCTCCTGATAACAAAGTTGTCCAGGCGGGTCATTAGCCGACGATTTTTTCGCCTTGGACCAGCGGATGAAGGTGAGGCGAAAAACCTGTCAGGCTTTCATCAGCCATTCGTGCTCGGGCGCGTTGTGGAATTTCCACGTCCGCTTCGGTCCGGCCATGACGTTGAGGTAATAGAGATCATAGCCGTGGCAGGCTGCGCAGGGGTGATAACCTTTGGGGACCAGCACGACGTCGCCGTCCTCGATCGCCATCGCTTCGTCGAGCGAACGAGCACCGTTCTCGTCGGCATCGGTGTAGACGCGCTGGAAGGCAAAGCCCTGCGGCGGGTTGATGCGGTGGTAATAGGTTTCCTCGAGATAGGATTCAGCCGGCAGATTGTCCCGGTCGTGCTTGTGCGGCGGATAGCTCGATGTGTGGCCGCCGGGCGTGATGACCTCGACCACCAGCAAGGAATCGGCCGGCTTGCCCTCCGGCAGGATGTTGGTGACGTAGCGCGTGTTGGTGCCTTTGCCGCGAACCTCCTGGCCGAGATCGTCGGGCCCGATGACACGGATCGGCAGACCCCCGCCCAGTCCTGGCGCCGAACAGACGGCAAGTTCGAGATCGGTATCGGCGCTCACCGACCACTCCGACCCCTGCGGCACATAGACCGACCACGGCTTGCCTTCGAACGGCGACATGCGTTCACCGAGCAGGCCGAGATCCTTGCCGCCGGCCTTGGCCTTACCCTTGCCGGTGACGATCACCAGGCAGACCTCGCGATCCGCGGTTTGCCCGGAAGCGCTCTCGCCGGGCCTCAGCCGATGCAGATCGAAGCCGACATAGGTCCAGCCGGCGGCTTGCGGCGTCACATGAGCGACGCGGCCGTGGCCCTTATTGGCTTTGACGAGCAGCTTAGACATCTGGGGTCTCCTATTCCTCGACACTCGATTGGCGCAGCCAAGATTTCGATGGACTGTCGCGAAATCTTGGAGAGATTGGCCAGGCCTTCCAACTTCGTCATCCTAGAGCGAAGCTCCGTCGCGAAGACCCTAGGATCCATGCCGTAACCTTGGCAGAAGGGCACAGCGGAGCAGAATTCTGCACCGTCATAACACTTCGAAGTCATGGCATGGATCCTAGGGTCTGCGCCGCGTCGCTGCGCTCCTTGCTCCGCCCTAGGATGACGAAGCGAGGGGTGTTCCGGCCAATTGCCGACGCATGTGATCTGTCAGTTGATCTGTCAGTCACGCGGTATCGATCCACAAAAACTTCTGCGCCATGGATTCCGGTCATTCCTTCGGCTCGGCCGAATCCTTGTCCTCGTCAGCCGGCTTGTAGAGATAGAAGAATTGCCAGACGGCATAGCCGGCGAAGCCGAGCGCGATCACGCCCCAGAACGGTGTGCCGGTAGCGAATTCGATCACCGACCAGACCAGGCAGACCGCGACAACGGCAACGCGCCGCCACAGCGGCCGGAAAAACGGGTGCTCGGAGTCTTTCATCGGATCACCCGCGGCATCGGATCACCACCTTTCCTCGCGAACCCTCAAGCATTGGGAAAGCCCTGTGTCTCCACCGTGTAGCCGGCCGCCGTCATCACCCGCATCAATTCCTTGTAGCCGACCTGCGCCATCTTGAGTGGCGGGTTCTTCTTCGGATCCTGCTCGGCCTCGACCACGAACCAGCCTTCATAGCCATGGTCGGCGAGCCTCTGGACGATGGCGCCAAAGTCCAGCGAGCCATCTCCCGGCACGGTGAAGGCACCAAGCGCCACCGCATCGAGGAAGGATTGCGTGCTACGATCCAGCTTATCGATCACCTCCCTGCGCACGTCTTTCACATGCACGTGGTTGATGCGCCGGTGGTGGTTATCAATAGCGCGCAGCACGTCGCCGCCGGCAAAGGCCAGGTGACCCGCGTCGAGCAGCAATGGAATGCCTTCTCCCGAATAGCGCATGAAGGCGTCGAGCTCTGGCTCGGTCTCGACCACCGCCGCCATATGATGGTGATAGGAGAGCGGCATGCCTTGCCCGGCACACCATTCGCCGAACTGCGTGAGCCGCCGGGCGTAGGCTTTCATTTCTTCGTCCGAAAGCCTGGGTTTACTGGCGAGGGGTTTCGAGCGGTCGCCCTGGATGGAGCGGCCGACTTCACCATAGACGATGCATGGCGCATTCACCGCCTTGAACAGATCGATCATCGGCTGGATACGATCCTTGTTCTTCGCCATGTCTTCGTCGACCAGCGTCCCCGAGAACCAGCCGCCGCAAAGCGTCACGTCGGCCTGCCTGAGGATCGGCAGCATGATTGTCGGATCGTTGGGAAAGCGGCGGCCCATTTCCATGCCGGTAAAGCCAGCCGAGCGCGACTGGCGCAGGCACTCCTCCAGCGACACATCATCGCTGAGTTCGGCAAGATCGTCGTTCCACCATGCAATGGGGGACATGCCCAGTTTGGCTTTCAAGTCGTCACTCCAGTTTCAGACATTTCGAGGCGCGTTCGCGGATGGCTAAAGAACCCGCCCGCTCAGCGCTTCCTCGTATTTCTTGCGCGCCGCATTCACTTGCGGCCGTGCCGAGACTTCCGGCACTGCGACATCCCACCAGCTTCCACCGGCCTCGGTCGAAACCAGCGGGTCGGTGTCGATGACCAGCACGGTCGTTCGCGTATTCTTCTTCGCTTGAGCCAGCGCCGTTTCGAGCCCGGCGATCGACGGCACTTTTTCGGCAATCGCACCCATGCTCGCAGCATGCGCGGCGAAGTCGATCTCGGGCAAAGTTTCGTGACGAGCGTCCTTCAGCAGATTGTTGAAGTTGGCGCCGCCGGTCGCCATCTGCAGCCGGTTGATGCAGCCATAGCCGCGGTTGTCGAGCAGCACGATGGTCAGCTTGAGGCCGAGCATCACCGAGGTCGCGATCTCGGAATTGAGCATCAGATAGGAGCCGTCGCCGATCATCACCACAACCTCTTCGTCCGGCTTGGCCATCTTGACGCCGAGCCCGCCGGCGATTTCGTAGCCCATGGTCGAGAAGCCGTATTCGGCGTGGTAGGAGCCGGGGGCGCCTGCCTGCCATAGCTTGTGCAATTCGCCTGGCAGGCCGCCGGCGGCATGGAGCAATATCACGCCGGAGCCCATGGCGCGCTGTACGGCGCCGATCACCTGCGCGTCGGACGGATAGGCGGCATTGGTCGACGCAGTCACCTTGCCCGCCTCCGCCTGCCAATCCTTTTTGCCCTTGATCGCATTGTCGGTCCAGGCGGCAGGCACCTTCCAGCCCTTCAGCGCCTCGCCGAGTTCGGCGAGCCCTTCCGCCGCATCGGCGACCAGCGGCAGTGCCTGATGCTTTCCAGCGTCGAAAGGCTGTACGTTGAGCCCGATGATGGTCCTGCCGGCATGCTTGAACAATGCCCAGGAGCCGGTGGTGAAATCCTGCAGTCTGGTGCCGACGGCAAGCACGACGTCGGCCTCTTCGGCCAACCTGTTGGCCGCCGAAGTGCCGGTGACGCCAACCGCGCCCATGTTCAAGGGATGATCGTCGGGGAGCGAGGATTTGCCGCCTTGCGTCTCACAAACCGGAATGCCGGCGCCTTGTACCAGCTTTGCCAGTTCCTCGGACGCCTGCGAATAGAGTGCGCCACCGCCGGCAATTACCAATGGCTTCTTCGCGCTCTTCAGCGCCGCCACTGCAGCTGCTAGCTCTTGGCGGTCCGGGCGCTGCCGACGCGGCGTCCAGAGCCGCTCGGCAAAGAAACTCTCGGGGTAGTCATAAGCCTCGGCCTGCACGTCCTGGCACAGCGCCAGTGTCACCGGGCCGCATTCGGCGGGATCGGTCAGCACCTGCATGGCGCGGCTGAGCGCCGGCATGATCTGTTCCGGCCGCGTGATGCGATCGAAATAGCGCGACACCGGCCGGAGGCAGTCATTGACCGTCGCCGTGCCGTCGGAAAAATCCTCGGCCTGCTGCAGGACGGGATCGGGAATGCGATTGGCGAAGACGTCGCCGGGCAGAAACAGGACAGGCAACCTGTTTACATGCGCAAGTGCCGCGGCGGTCACCATGTTGAGCGCGCCCGGGCCGATCGAACTGGTCGCGGCCATGAAGCGGCGGCGGAAATTGGCCTTGGCATAGGCGATCGCCGCATGTGCCATTGCCTGCTCGTTATGGGCACGGAAGGTCGGCAGCTCGTCGCGCACCTGGTAAAGCGCCTCGCCGACACCGGCCACGTTGCCGTGGCCGAAGATCGCCCAGACGCCGCCGAAGATCGGCACTTTCTTCCCGTCGATCTCAGTCATCTGCCGGGCAAGAAAGCGGGTCAGCGCCTGCGCCATCGTCAGGCGGATTGTCTTGGTCATGTCGGTTCCTCCGCAGTCCTTATTGCCGCGCCATCTTATGCTGCTTTGCGGCCGCGCGCGGCAAGCCATGCCTCGGTCAGTCTCTCGAAGCGCGACGCCATGTCGGCAACCGCTTCATCGTCCGACATCTTGCCGGCAAGCCATTGTTCGGCCGCGTTGATGAAGATGGTGCGGCCGACAGCGAAACCCTTGACGATGGGCGCCTTGGCGGTCGCGGCGAAAGCCGCTTCCAGTTCGTCCTGCGGCGCTTCCAAACCGAGCAGTACAATGCCGCGGCACCACGGATCGTGCTTCAGGATCACCGCCTCGATCTTTGCCCATGCGCCGGCCGATGCCTGCGGTTCGAGCTTCCACCAATCGGGCTTGATGCCGAGTGCGTAGAGTTCCTCGAGCGCGCGCGGTATCGTCATGTCGTCGAGCCTGCCGTGCTTGCCGGCGATGATCTCGACCAGAAGTTCTCTGCCCACTTTCCGCGCGGCCTCGAACAAAGCGCGCAGTTTCTGCTGCTGTTCGCTCTTCAGCGCCGCCGGATCGTCGGGATGATAGAAGCACAGGCATTTGATGCAGTGGTCGACCGGCCATTCGGTCAGTTGCGAACCTATGTCTTGCGAGAACTCGAAGCGAAGCGGCCGCGAACCCGGCAACTCGACCGGCCGGCCGAGCCAGGCGAAGGAATGGTGGGCGAATTCGAACATCGCCTCGCGTCCGTATTTTTCGTCGAGCAGCATGCCGTAGCCGGCGCGGCCAGCCGCGACCTTGGCCGCAGCCTTGACTGTCAGCACCTTGAAAGCTGGGATTCGCGACGGATCGGCGCCGGCTTTTGCCGCGACGTCCTCCAGCTGGACGCGGTGGTCGCAGGCGAACGCCATCAGCGAGGGGATGTCGCGCCGGCGCGTGGTCGCCCAATGGATGTGGTTGATCGCCTCGTCCTTGCGCAGCGCCAGATGCTTGCTGCCGTTTTTCAGGAAGAACTGCAATTCCTCGAAAGTCGGGTATTCCGGTGCGCAGAGCAGCCGCGACACGGCAAAGGCGCCGCAGGCATTGGCCCAGGTTGCCGCCGTCGCCAGGCTTTCCTCGCCGAGCCAGCCGCGCAGGAAGCCCGACATGAAGGCGTCGCCGGCGCCGAGCACATTGTAGACCTCGATCGGAAACCCCTTGCCGACGACACCGTCCTCGAGGTCGTCACTGATCGGCCCGTCATAGACGATGCAACCCATGGCGCCGCGTTTCAGCACGATGGTTGCCGCCGACAGCGAGCGGATGGTTTTCAGCGCGCGCAGGCAATTGTCTGCGCCCGAGGCGATCATGATTTCCTCTTCGGTGCCGACGATGAGGTCGCAGTCGGGCAGCACCGTCTTCAACTGCGCCGAGACGCGGTCGGATTTCACATAGCGCTCGAAGCCTTCGGCGTGGCCGGCGAGGCCCCACAGGTTGGGGCGGTAGTCGATGTCGAACACCACTTTGCCGCCCTTGGCCTTCATGGCACGGATCGCCTTGCGCTGGGCGGCGTCGCTGTTGGGCCGTGAAAAATGCGTGCCGGTGACGACGACCGCGCGTGCCGAAGCGATGAACGCCTCATCGATATCGTCTTCCGAAAGCGCCATGTCGGCGCAATCGCTGCGATAGAAGATCATCGGCGAGACGCCCTCATCCTCGACCGACAGCAGCACCAGGGCGGTCAGCCGCTCCGGATCGGTCTTGAGGCCTTGGACCGAAACGCCCTCGCGGGTCAGCTGCTCGCGGATGAAGCGGCCCATCTGCTCATTGCCGACGCGGGTGAGCAGCGCCGAGCGCAGGCCGAGCCTGGCAGTGCCGACCGCGATGTTGGCCGGACAGCCGCCGACCGACTTGGCAAAGGAAGTAATGTCCTCGAGGCGCGAACCGATCTGCTGACCATAGAGATCGACGGAAGCGCGGCCGATCGTGATGATGTCGAGCGGCGCATGTCTCGCTTCCACGGCTTCGCCCATTCGAACCTCCCATCGGCTTTGTTGTCTTGGGTAACACGCGCGAGCGGCAGCGTGGCGCCGGCAATATGAAATAATAATTCCAATCCATAGTCAATATGGAACGAGCATTCCCCAAGGCTGAAAAGTGCTGTGCAAGGCTTGCGCGCTCAGAAACTTTGAAGTCAGACGAACGTCAAGTGTCTACCACTGAAACCAGCTGATTTACCAAGGAAGCGGGCCATCATCGTTGAAGTACCCGGCGGTCGGGCCATCGGCGTCCAGGGTCGCCAGGTGAATGACGATCTCGGCCGCCTGCTGCACCGTGCGGTGACCTTTATACCCGTTGAGATCGGTGGCAGTGTAGCCGGGCGCCGCGGCGTTGACCTTGATGCCTTGGGGCGCGAGCTCCCTGGCGAAGGCCACGGTGATGGCGTTCAAGGCTGTCTTGGAGCTGCCGTAGCCCATCATGTTGACGGCGTGGTTGGCGGTGGCGGGATCGAGCGCCCTGCCGATGGACCCGGTGGAGCTGCTCACCATCACGATGCGGGCAGCAGGTGCTGCCAGCAACAGCGGCAGGAATGCCTGGGTTACGCGGATCGGGCCGAAGACATTGACGTCGTAGGTGGCCTGGATGTCGGCGATCCGCTGCTGGCTCGGCGGCAAGTCGTAATTGATGGCGACGCCGGCGTTGTTCACCAGCACGTCGAGGCAGGAGCCGGCCTGCCTGAATGCCTCGGCTGCCGCCTTCACACTGTCATCGCGCGTGACGTCCAGCTCAAGCCATTCCACGTCGAGGCCTTCGGCGCGCAATGCCTGCGCCGCCGCCATGCCGCGTTCGGCGCTCCTGGCTCCGAGCCAGACCTTGAAGCCCATGGTCGCCAGTCGCCGGGCGATTTCGCGGCCTATACCCTTGTTGGCGCCGGTCACCAGCGCGCTTTTCGATGCTCTCATAATCGGTGTCTCCATTTTTTCTTGTGGAAGACCCACAAATGGCACCGAGGCGGCGCGCGCCGCGCGCCGGAAATTCTCCGGCTCTTGCCTAATCCTCTCATGCTGTTGCGCGGCCGGTACGAATGCGCGATGCTGGCGCAATGAGCGAAACGCTGCAGGAGTTGATCGAGATCGCCAGCCGCCATGCGCGCGGGCGACGGACAAGAACGGCGGTTCCCCGCGTTTCGATAGGCCGCAGCGAAGTCGCCACGGCGCCATTGCCAGGGGTGTGGGGGTCGGGGATCTTATTCGTATTGCAGGGCGCGAAGACGGTTCTGATCGGCGACCGGGCTCTTCGTTACGATCCGGCCAGTTATTTCATCTACACTGTCGAGACGCCCACCATCAGCCAGATAGTCGAAGCGAGCGCGGCGCGTCCTTACCTGGCCATTGGCTTGACCCTTGACCTGCAGGCCGTCGCCGCGCTTCTCGTCGAGCACGCGCCGGCCCTCAGTGGCGACAGTTTCTCCACCTCTCCCGCCGATGACGATCTGCTTGACGCGTTGCGTCGAATGATGCGGCTGCTTGACCGGCCAGCGGAGATTCCCGTGCTCGCGACCACGATCGAGCGGGAGATGCTGTTTCGGCTCCTGCAAGGCCCCCAGGGCGGAAAGCTTCGTGAACTTGCGCGCGCCGATGGCCATCTGTCCCGGATTGGCCGGGCGATCGCCTATATCCGTTCGCATCCCCATCAGCCGGTCCGCGTCGGCGATCTGGCCGAGATCGCCCGTATGAGCAGTGCTGCGTTTTATCGTCACTTCAAGGCGGCGACGGCCATGAGCCCAATCCAGTATCAAAAGCAAATCCGCTTGCTGGAAGCCCGCCATCTGCTGATTGCCCAGCCGGGCAACGTGGCGCGTGTCGCCTTCGCTGTCGGCTATGAGAGTGCTTCCCAGTTCAGCCGGGAGTATGCCCGCCAGTTTGGGTCGCCGCCTGCCCGCGACGCAGCGCGGCTTTTGGCAGAAGGCGAAACGGCAATAGAGGTGATCTAAGGCTTGCGCCTCTTGCCGCTATCGCGCCGCTTCTCGCCAACGGCGACGGTCAGCGCCATGGCCAAAGCCATCGTCGCCGACAGCGAGCGGAAGCCGGCGAAATCGGCCTCGGCGACCTCGAACCAAACCCTGGCGAATTGGGCGAGCGGCGAAAAGGAGCTGTCGGTAATCGCCACGATCGGTACGCCTTGCTCCGAAATGACGCGTGCCTCCTCGATCGTGGCCGGGGCATAGGGCGAAAAGCTGATGGCGATCACGGCATCCCTTGGAGAGGCAAAGCCGATCATCTCTGCGTTCAGGCCGGCGGCCGATTCGATCAGCTGGTTGCGAATCTTGAGCTTGCCCAATGCATAGGCGATATAGGAGGCGACCGGGTAGGAGCGCCGCTTGGCCAGCACATAGATGGTTTCCGCCTTGGCCAGCACGGCAATCGCATCTTCGAAATGCTCTTCGTTCATAGTGCGCGAAATGTCGTTCAGCGAGGTGCTGGCCGCGGCAACAAAACCGTCGAAAATCGCCCGGTGGCCGGCGCCTTCCTCGGCCTTGGCGCGCAATGCCGCCAGCCTTTCATCATAGGACGAATTGCGCTCGCGCAGGCGCTCGCGAAACACCAACTGCAGGCTGGTGAAACCGTCAAAACCAAGCTGCTGGGCAAAGCGGATCAGGGTCGAAGGCTGGACACCGGCGGAGGCGGCGATGCTGGCAGCGGTGCCGAAGGCGATATCGTCGGGGTTATCGAGCGCATAGGCGGCGATCTGGGCGATGCGTTTCGGCAGGCTCTGGCGCCGCTCCAGGATCGTCGCCCGCAGCGTTTCGAAATCGCGAGGCACCCGTTCGTCCATCGTCGCTCCGCCCAGGCTCATCGTCTGGTCCCTCTGTGCCCCATCATAGCGGGCCTGTGCAAGAACACCATAAAAAATGAGACAAGCGTTCCATTCGCAAACAAAATGGACTAATTCATCCACACAAAATTTGCACGCAGCGGAGACAAGACAGATGGTCGGGGTAGGTCTTATCGGCACGGGCTTCATGGGCAAGTGCCACGCCATTGCCTGGAACGCGGTCGGCACCGTCTTTCCCGATGTGGCTAAGCCAAAGCTGGTCCATCTGGGCGAGGTCAGCGAGGACCTTGCCAAACGCCGTGCTAGCGAATTCGGCTTCGCCAAGGCGTCCGGCGACTGGCGCGCCGTCGTCGACGACCCGGATGTCGATGTCATCTCGCTGACCACGCCAAACCAGTTCCACCCGGAAATGGCTATCGCCATCCTCGAAGCTGGCAAGCATCTGTGGTGTGAAAAACCGATGGCGCCGAGTTTTGCGGAGGCGCAAGCAATGGCTGCGGCGGCCCAAAAGTCCGGCAAGGTCGCCGCGCTCGGCTATAACTACATCCAGAACCCGGCGATCCGTCATATCGGCGCGCTGCTCGACGAGAAGATCATCGGCGACGTCAACCATCTGCGTATCGAGATGGACGAAGACTTCATGGCCGATCCGGAGGCCCTGTTCTTCTGGAAGCACGAAGCGGCGTCCGGTTACGGCGCGCTCGACGATTTCGCCGTGCATCCGCTGTCGCTCATCGCCGTGCTGTTCGGCCGCGTTGCCCGCGTCATGTGCGACATGGCCAAACCCTATGCCGACCGCCGCGTCGCCTCGGGCGGGCGCCGCGCGGTCGAGACCTACGACATCGCCAACATCCTCATGCATCTCGAAAACGGCATCGCCGGCACGCTGCTGGTCAACCGTTCGGCCTGGGGCCGCAAAGGCCGGATCGCCATCCAGATTTTTGGCTCGAAGGGCTCGATCCTGTATGACCAGGAGCGGATGAATGAGTTCCAGCTCTATCTGACAGCCGACCGGCCGACCGAGCAAGGCTATCGCACCATCCTGGTGGCGCCGCACCATAAGCCTTATGACGCCTTCCTGCCGGCGCCCGGCCACGGCCTCGGCTTCAACGACCTCAAGATCATCGAATGCCGGGAACTTTTGACGCGGCTTGCCGGCAAGCCGGCGCGGATCATCGACTTCGACGAGGGGCTGGAGATCGAGCGCACCGTGCACGCGATGGCGCGCTCGTTCGCGGAACAGCGCTGGATGGATGTTAGGTAGTAAGCCCGCGCTGGTCTTCCCTTCTCCCCTTGTGGGAGAAGGTGGCCGAGCGAAGCTCGGTCGGATGAGGGGTGTTGGACGGATCGCTACAGCGAAGAAATAAGCACTTAAAATCCCTCAATATTTTTACGCCGAGTTTCTTCCAACACCCCTCATCCGGCTCGGCGCTGCGCGCCGATCCACCTTCTCCCACAAGGGGAGAAGGAGAAGTGCTCAGGCTGCTCCTGGCCGGCCGGCGATCATGGCGCGGCGCACCGACCGGCGCCGCTCGACGGCGTCGCCAAGGCCGTAAAGCACCGTCTCGGTGGTTGCCCAGTCGATGCAGCCATCGGTGATGCTCTGGCCATAGACGAGCGGCTTGCCGGGCATGACGTCCTGCCGGCCGGCGACAAGGTTGCTCTCGATCATGACGCCGATGATGCACTCGTCGCCTGCCGCCACCTGGCCTGCCACGTCAGCCGCCACCCCTGGCTGGTTTTCCGGCTTCTTGCTGCTGTTGGCGTGGCTGACATCGATCATCAGCCGCGGCGCCACGCCGATCCGGCCGAGCTCCGCGCAGGCAGCAGCAATGCTGGCCGCGTCATAATTCGGCACAATACCGCCGCGCAGGATGACGTGGCAGTCCTCGTTGCCGGTGGTCGTCGCGATGGCGCTGCGCCCACCTTTCGTCACCGCCATGAAATGGTGCGGCTGGGCGGCGGATTTCACGGCCTCGGCGGCGATCCGCAAATTGCCGTCGGTGCCGTTCTTGAAGCCGACCGGGCAGGACAGGCCCGATGCCAGTTCGCGATGAATCTGGCTCTCGGTCGTGCGCGCGCCAATCGCGCCCCAGGCGACGAGGTCGGCAATATATTGCGGGGTGGTCATGTCGAGGAATTCGGTCGCCGCCGGCAGGCCGAGATTGTTGACGGCGGCGAGCACGCTGCGGGCCATCCTCAGGCCCTTGTCGATGTTGAAGCTGCCGTCGAGGTCGGGATCGTTGATCAGGCCCTTCCAGCCGACCGTCGTGCGCGGCTTCTCGAAATACACGCGCATCACGATCTCCAGCCGGTCCGACAGGCTTTCATGCAGCGATGCCAAACGGCTGGCATAGTCCACGGCAGCGGTCGGGTCGTGGATCGAACAAGGGCCGACGACGACCACCAGCCGGTCGTCGGTGCCGGTCAGCATGGCGTGAATCGAATTGCGTGACGCGGCAACGGTCCGCGTTGCCGTCAGTGTGCGGGGTATCTCCCGCATCACCTCGTCCGGCGTACTCAGTTCTCTGATTTCCTTGACCCGAAGATCGTCTGTGGTGGTCAACACGGCTTTCTGCTCCTGATTGGGGAGACCTGCCGGCTAAAACAAAAAAGCCGCCAGGTCTGGCGGCTGTTCGGATGTTGTTGCTGCAATCTTCAGATCGAGCGCAATCCTCCCGCCGCCAGCGAGTTGCTAAAATACCAGAACGAGGCGGTCGGGTTGATCATGAGGGCTGATATAGTCGATGCGGAGGGGTTTGTCACGCGTCTGGTGGAGGACGTCTACTCCAGCCCATTCGCGATTGGCTGAAGCCCCCGAACTTCGTCATCCCTGGGCGAAGCAGGAGCGAAGCTCCGTACTCGCCGGCGTTATTCCGGTGACGCCCCGGCGATGCTCTGATCGTAGTCGACCAGCGAGCCGGTCATGACGCCGGACTGCGGGCTGATCATATAGCTGATCAACCGGGCAAGCTGCGCCGGCTTCACCAATTGACCCATCGGCTGCGCGGCTTCGGCCTTCTCCAACCAGTCCTCCAGCGCGTCGTGCCATTTCTTCTGCACGATCGCCTCGCCTTCGGTGTCCATCCAGCCGGGCAGCACCGCGTTGCAGCGGATGCGATTGCCGCGATAGGCATTGGCGACATTCTTGGTCAGTGTCGCCAGCGCTCCCTTGCTGGACGAATAGGGTGCCAGGAACGACTGGCCGCAATGCGCCGACATCGAAAGCACGTTGACGATCGAGCCCGGTGCCTGGCGCGCCAGCAAATGCGCCACCACGCCCTGCATCAAGAAAAACGGGCCGCGCACATTGGTCTGGAATATCTGGTCGAAGAGATCCTCGGAGGTCTCAACCAGCGAGCCGCGAGCCGAGGTGGCAGCGGCGTTGACCAGCGCGTTGACGGTACCGAAATGGCCAATCGCCGTTTCGACCGCACGCTTGCAGTCGACCACCTTTGAAACGTCGGCGCTGATGAAGATGGCATCGACGCCTGCGCGCTTGAGAGCGGCGACAGCCTTGTCGCCCTTTTCCTGCGAGCGGCCGATCAGCGCCAGCGCCCGGCAGCCCTCATCGGCCAGCGCTTCGGCGACGGCAAAGCCGATGCCTTGTGCGCCGCCGGTGACGATGGCGCGTGTTTCGGAATTGCGACCGGCTGAACCGTTCATCGCCTTGCTCCTGTGCTTGATAGTCAGATTGTGTTGTCGAGGCGGACGGTCTTGCCTTCCTTGGCCGATTTCAGCGCCGCATCTGCCAGCCTGAGCGCCACCAGGCCGTCCTTGCCGCTCGGCGACGCCTTCTTGCCTGACGTCGCTGCCGCGATGAAGGCAGCAATCTCGTTGGCATAGGCGTCGAGATAACGGGTCATGAAGAAATCGTGCAGCGGCGGCCGTGTATAGCCTTTCTCATTGGCCAGTTCGATCGACACCGGCCGCTGGTTCTCGGCCGCAATCATGCCTTTCGAGCCATGCACTTCGATGCGCTGGTCGTAGCCATAGGTGGCGCGGCGCGAATTGGAGATGACGCATTGCTTGCCGGAGGCGGTTTCGAGGATGACGCTGACGCTGTCGAAGTCGCCGGCCTCGCCGATCTTCTTGTCGACCAGCACCGAAGCGTGCGCACTGACCGCCACCGGCTCTTCGCCGAGCAGGAAGCGCGCCATGTCGAAATCATGAATAGTCATGTCGCGGAAGATGCCGCCCGAGCGGCCGATATAGTCGAGCGGCGGCGGGCCGGGATCGCGCGAGGTGATGGTCACCATTTCGACGGTGCCGATGGCACCCTCGTCGATCGCCTTGCGCACGGCGGCAAAATGCGGATCGAAGCGGCGGTTGAAGCCGACCATCAGGGTCGCGCCGGTCTTGTCGACGACGGCCAGGCATTGTTTCACCCTGCCGGCGTCGAGGTCGATCGGCTTTTCGCAGAAAATCGCTTTACCCGCCTTGGCGAAGCGTTCGATCAGATCGGCATGGGTGTCGGTCGGCGTGCAGATGACGACTGCGTCGATATCCCCGGCCTTCTCGATGTCATCGATGCTGCGCACTTCTGCGCCATAGGCAGAGGCCAGATCGGTCGCCGCCTTCTCGAAGGCGTCGGCAACTGCAACCAGCCTGGCCTCAGGATTGGAACCGACGGCGCGAGCATGGACCTTGCCGATACGGCCGGCACCGAGAAGAGCAAAGCGAAGAGGCATGAAGAATTTTCCTTTGAGGATGGTTCGGAAGGGAGGGCGTGTCAGCGCCTGTGGCTCGGCGTTGGCCGTTACGCCGCAAGTTCTGCCTGCCCGGTCTTGGCACCGGTGATGTAGGAGACAATATCGTTGCCGTCGGTGTCCTGCTTGCGCAAATTGGCGACGATGCGGCCGCGCCGGAAAACGACGATGCGGTCGACCAGGTCGAACACCTGGCGCATGTTGTGAGAGATCAGGATCAGCGGCTCGCCATTCTCCTTCAGCGTGCGGATGATGTTTTCGACCTGCATCGTCTCCTGCACGCCGAGCGCCGCCGTCGGCTCATCCATGATGATGAGCTTGGAGGCAAAGGTCGCGGTTCTGGCGATCGCCACGCACTGGCGCTGGCCGCCCGACATGTGGCGGATGGTATTGGAAAGATTGGGAATCTTGACCGCCGTGCGGACCAGGGCGGCCTCGGTCGCCTTGCGCATGAACTTGCGATCGAGGATCGAGAACGGTCCGAGATTGAACAGCACCCGCTCGCGGCCGAGGAACAGGTTCGACGGCACGTCGAGGTCGTCGGCGAGCGCCAGGTTTTGGAACACCGTCTCGATACCCGCCTCACGGGCTTCGATGGGGCCGGCAAAATTCACTTCCTTGCCGTCAAACCACATCCTGCCGCTGGTGCGCTGCTCGACGCCGGTAATCTGGCGTACGAAGGTCGATTTGCCGGCGCCGTTGTCGCCCATGATGGCGACATGCTCGCCCTTGCGCAGCTCGAAGTTGGCACCCTCGAGCGCATGGACGCCGCCATAATACTTGGTCAGGCTTTCGGTCTTCAGGACGACGTCCGACATGATCAAGCCCTCATTGCCCGCAGGCGTTGGCGCCACTGGTCGAGAACGACTGCGCCGACGATGATCACGCCTTTGACCATCTCCTGATAATAGGCGTCGAGGCGCAGAAAGGTGAAGCCGGAGATGATGACGCCGAAGATCAGCGAGCCGATCACTGTCCCGATAATCGAACCGCGGCCGCCCGACAGCGACACGCCGCCGATGACCGCCATGGCGATCGCATCGAGCTCGTACATCACACCCATGCCGGCCTGGGCGGTGAGATTCTTCGAGCTCAGCACTACGGCGGCGAGCGCGGCGAGGACGCCGGCAATGACGTAGACGAGGATCTTGTGATTGGCGATGTTGATGCCGGACATGCGCGCGGCGTCCTCGTTTGAGCCGATTGCATAGCAGTGCTTGCCATATTTGGTGTAGCTGAGGATCAGCTGGAACAGCACTGCGAGCGATATGAAAATGATGACCGGCATCAGCCCCTTGCCGATGGCGGCGAAACTCTCGGTCGGAAACGAGATCGGCTGCCCCTTCGACCACCATTTGGCGATGCCGCGCGCGGTGACCATCATGCCGAGCGTGGCGATGAACGGTGGGATGCGCGTGTAGGCGATCAAAGCGCCGTTGACCAGGCCGGCCAGCAAGCCGCAGCCGATCGCGACCAGCACCGGCACGATCACCGGCAGGTCGGTCCAGCCCTGGGCGATGAACATCGCCTTGGGGTTCGGGTTGCCATTGACGGTCGCCACCTGGGCGAAGCTCATGGCTATCATCGCCGTGGCGCCGACGATCGAACCCGAGGACAGGTCGATGCCGCCGGTAATGATCACCTGCGTCACGCCGATGGCAATGATGCCGACGATCGACACCTGCAGGATGATGATCTGCAGGCGCGCTTCGTTGAAGATCGCATCGATATTGTCGCGGGTATTGAACAGGAAGCTGTCGCCCAGGAAAACCCGGCCGATCAGCTCGAAAGCGCCGACCAGGATGACGAGCGCCAGGAAGACGTTGAATTCGGCCGGCCATGCGCGCCGCTTTGCATCATAGCTGAGCCCGCCGACGCCGTGAGATGTCTGTGCCAATCGTGCTTCCTCCGTCAGCCACGGTTCTCCTCTCGGCGCTGTTCAGGCCGAGAGGGAAAAAGCGGAGCGGCGCTGTCTTACTTTGGCGCGCCGCTCCGTATCGGACAGGTCCGCCTCAGTTCTTCTTCAGGAACTTGTCGATATTTGCCGGCGTGACCAGCTGGAACGGGATGTAGACCTTGTGCTCGACCTTTTCGCCCTTCGACAGCTTGAGCGCTGCGTCAAGCGCGCCGGCACCCTGGCCGGCCGCGTCCTGGAACACCGTCGCATCGAGGTCGCCCGCCTGCATCGCCGCAAGCGCATCCTGGGTAGCGTCGACGCCGCCGACGACAACCGACTTCATGTCGATGTTGGCGGCCTTCATCGCCTGGATGGCGCCGATGGCGCTTTCGTCATTGTTGGCGATGACGCCGTCGAACGGCTTGCCGGTCGACAGCCAGTTGGTCATCAGGTTCTGCGCTTCTTCGCGCTTCCAGTTCGACGTCTGCTTGTCGATGATCTTGATGAAGCTGCACTCCGGCGTGGCGATCACGTCGTCAATGTCCTTGGTGCGCTGCACCGCGGCCTGGTTCGACAGCTCGCCCATGATCACATAGACATTGGCCTCTTTCTTGCCGGCTTCCTTGAACAGGCGGCAGACCTCCTTGGTCTCGAGCGTGCCGGAATCGGCTTCGTTCGAGGCGACGAAGGCCTGGTTGTCGGGCAGCGTGTCGACGTTGACCGGCTCGCGATTGACATAGACCAGCGGAATTTTGGCAGCGGCGGCTGCGTCCGACATCGCCTGGGTCGCCGAGGTGTCGACCGGGTTGACGATGATGGCGTCGACGCCCGAGGCGGCGAAGTTCTTGATCTGGTCGAGCTGCTTGGCGACGTCGTTCTGCGCATCCTCCACCTGCAGCTCGACGCCGTCCATGCCCTTGGCCTGCTCAATCATGCCGTTGCGCAGCACGGTGAGAAAATTGTCGTCGAACAGCGCCATCGACACGCCAATCTTGGCAGCAAAGGCGGACGAACTCATCAGCGCCGCGAACGCGACGCCCAAAAACAGTTTTTTCATTTTATTTCTCCTCCACATTGGTGTCCGGCTGCACCGATCTACCCGGAATCCCCGATCTCGCAGGGAATTCTCTCCCGATTGCCATTTTTAGTTCCGGAGGCATTTGCCTGACACAGATCTTCCGGAACGAAAGAACCAAAATGCTCAGCTGGTGAAATATTTATTCCATTTCGCGTGGGCGTCAAGCGAGATTTCGCCATGACGAATGGATTTTCGGCATTTCGGGCGCTTTTAGACCGACGCTCAGGCAAACGAGCCCTGAAAGCGTTCTGATAGATTACATCATGTCTGCCGCCAATGACCGCGACGTCAGATGTTTTCCGGCAGATAAATGTCGAAGGGCAGAAAGGTCTGGCCCGGCGCATTCGCAGCGCCGGTCTCAATAGCATGCGCCATCAGCCCGACAAGCTCGCGGCAAAGCGCTGCCAGTGGCGTCGAGATCACCATCGTCAGGAAATTATCCGCCAGCGCCGCGCGCGAGTCGGGCGTGATCTCGTTGCAGACGACCGCCGGCATCTCAGCCGGCTTTGCCTCCCTCAGCGCCGAGATCGCGCCTTCCATGCCGCCACCGGCGACATAGCAGCCGGCGAGACCAGGGTGGCGGGCCAGAAGCTCGATCATTGCATCATGCGTGATCTGGTTCGCCTCCAGATTGACCAACGTCTCGAGTAGAGTGAATTCCGGCGCCTGCTCGCGAAAGAAGGAGCGAAAACCGATCTCGCGAAGCTCATGGCCGTGGAAGCGATGGCTGCCGACGAAGAGGGCGACCTTGCCAGGTCTCTTTGCGGCCTTTGAGATCATCCAGGCAGCGGTGCGGCCAACCTTGCGATTGTCCAGGCCGACATAGCCCTCGCGAATACCGGACGCAAAGTCGGAAAGCAGGGAGAACACCGGTACGCCATTGGCTTTGAGCGCCTCGACGGCGACCGTCAGCGTCGGGTGATCCGGCCCGACCAGGGCGACGGCCCTGGATTTGGCGGCCAGCTTGCGCATCCGCTCGACGATCTCGTCCGGCGCCAGCGAAGCGGCGAAGTCAATGGTCGCCACGCCGCGAAAGCGCGGCGACTGCGATACTGCCAATTCAAGCTCGCGGGCAAATTCACTGTAGAAGACGTCCTCCCGCCGCAACAGCAGGAACCCGAGCCGGTATTCGGGCAATTCATGGCGCATCCGCTGCTTGATCAATCCGGCTGCGTGATAGCCGATGCTCGTCGCGGCCTCATAGACGCGGCGCGCGGTTTCCTCGCGCACCGGCAAGCGGTTGTTCAGCACCCGGTCGACAGTGGCAACGCTGACCCCCGAAATGCGTGCCAGGTCTGTGATCGTCGGCCGTTTCGCCATCGCTGCCTCACTCTACTGTCCGGCTCCCTTTTACACCATGCTGATGGAAAATGATAGAAACTATCTTTGTGATATTGAGCCTATCAGGGCTCGGCGCTATTTTGAACGCTGACCGAATATGATCGAGGCCTCCGCCATGGTGGATATTGGATTGCGAACCGGGAACACGACCTCCGCAGCAGCGTCCCGACGCGACTACAGCCTGATCGGCCGCGACGCGAAGCTTGCCGTCGAGAGCGGGCTGGCGGCGGCCGAGTGGTATCACACCGACGTGCCGCGCAAGCAGATGAAGGAGCTGATGCAGCGCTCCGACGGCCCGGCGATCCGCGATACCATCATCTGGCTCGGCGCCATGATCCTCAGCGGAGCCGGCGCCGCCTGGTTCTGGGGCAGTTGGTGGTGTGTGCCGTTCTTCTTCGTCTACGGCGTCCTCTACGGTTCCTCCACCGATTCACGCTGGCACGAATGCGGCCACGGCACCGCCTTCAGGACGCAGTGGATGAACGACGCGGTCTATCAGGTCGCCTGCTTCATGATCATGCGCAACCCGGTGACCTGGCGCTGGAGCCATACGCGCCACCACACCGATACCATCATCGTCGGCCGCGATCCGGAGATCTCGGTCATGCGGCCGCCCGATCTGCTGCGCGTCGTGCTCAACTTCGTCGGTATTCTCGACGCCTGGCATGCGATGAGCGACATGCTGCGCAATGCAGCCGGCATCATCAGCCCGGCCGAAGGAACCTTCATTCCCGAGCAGGAGCGGCCGAGGGCAATCCGCATTGCCCGCATCTGGACGGCAATCTATGCCGCGACCGTCGCGCTGGCGGTTTATACCGGCTCGTTCCTGCCGCTGATGCTGGTCGGTCTGCCCAGGCTTTACGGTGCCTGGCATCATGTCATGGTCGGCCTGCTGCAGCATGGCGGCCTGGCTGAAAACGTCACCGATCACCGGCTCAACAGCCGCACCGTCTACATGAACCCGATCAGCCGCTTCATCTACTGGAACATGAACTACCACGTCGAGCATCACATGTTTCCCATGGTGCCCTATCACGCGCTGCCCAGGCTGCACGAACTGATCAGGCACGATCTGCCGGCGCCGACACCGTCCATCCTGGCCGGCTACCGCGAGATGATACCGGCCTTCCTGCGCCAGCTGCGCAATGAGGATTATTTCATCAAGCGCGAACTGCCGCCGACGGCGAGGCCCTATCGCGAGGATTTCCACAACGATAACGCTGCTGTTGCGATGGCTGCCGAATGACAAGCCCATGCCGGGGCACCAAGAATCGGGGAAGGCGCAAATGAGCGACTGGGTCGAGGCCTGTGACGCCGGGGACATCGACGAAGAGGACGTGATGCGGTTCGACCATGGCGGCCGCACCTTTGCCATCTATCGCAGCCCCGACGACGAGTATTTCGCCACCGACGGGCTTTGCACGCATGAGAAAGTGCATCTGGCGGACGGGCTGGTGATGGACGATATCATCGAATGCCCGAAGCACAATGGCCGCTTCAATTACAAGACTGGGGCTGCCAGGGGCGCGCCGGTCTGCGTCGATCTAAGAACCTATCCGGTCAAAGTCGACGCCGGCAAAGTCCTTGTCCGGATCGGTTGATGATGACGAAGGGAATGGTCATCATTGGCGCCGGCGAATGCGGCGGGCGCGCCGCCCTTGCGCTGCGCGAGCTCGGCTATGATGGACCGGTGACGCTGGTCGGCGACGAGCCGCATCTACCCTATGAGCGGCCGCCGCTGTCGAAAGACGCGATGGTCGCCGAGACGCCCCTGATCAAGGCAGTCGCCAGCGAGGCGGTCCTGGCCGAAAGATCGATCAGGCATGTCCATTCGGTTCAGGCCGTGGCAATCAACCGCGCGGGGCATATCGTGCGCCTCTCGGACGGTTCCGTCCTGACTTACGACAAGCTCCTGCTGGCGACGGGTTCGGTGCCGCGCAAGCTACCGATGCCGGGCCTTGGCGGGCGCTGCGTCTATCTGCGGACCTTCAACGACGCGCTGGCCATTCGCGCCCATCTCAGCGCCGGAAATCGCATCGCCATCATTGGCGGCGGCTTCATCGGGCTTGAGCTTGCCGCGGCGGCACGCAGACTGGGCGCGGCGGTCACAGTTATCGAGGCGCAGCCGCGCATTCTGATGCGCGGCGTGCCGGCCGAGATCGCCGAGATCATCCATCAGGCGCATGAAGCCGAAGGCGTGAAAATCCTGTGCGGCGAGGGCATCGCCGCCATTGCCGATAATGGCGCCGAAGTGCACATCGCGCTTGCCGGTGGACACGACATTGTCGCCGATCTTGCCGTGATCGGCATCGGCGCCGTGCCAGTGACCGGACTTGCCGCGGAGGCAGGGCTTACCATCGACAATGGCATCGCCGTCGACGCCGAGCTTCGCACCAGCGATCCGGATATCTTTGCCGCCGGCGATTGCTGTTCGTTTCCGCTCGCCATCTATGGCGGCCGGCGCGTGCGGCTCGAAGCCTGGCGCAATGCACAAGAGCAGGGCGCGCTCGCCGCCAGGAATATGCTTGGCGCCGGCGAGTCCCATGCGGCGGTGCCGTGGTTCTGGTCGGATCAGTACGGCCTGACCTTGCAGATCGCCGGCCTGTCGGACGAAGGCCGCAGCATCGCGCGCCGCGACCTCGGCGACGGCGCCTTCATCCTGTTCCACCTCGCCGAGGACGGCAGGCTGGTTGCGGCAAGCGGCATCGGCCCCGGCAACGCGGTCGCCCGCGACATAAGGCTGGCCGAGATGCTGATTGCGAAAAGGGCAAGGCCGGCGCCGGAAGCGCTAGGCTCGCAGACCGTCAAGTTAAAGTCGCTGCTGGCGGCTTGATCCGCCGCGTGGATAGTTGGCCGAACGCGTTCGCCTTAAAACAGCGCCTTCAGCTCCGGCAATTTGTCGTTGACCAGCCAGCCGTAGTAATTTTCCTCAGGCAGCTTTTCCGGCTCGCCCGCAGCGCGGCGCTTGTCGTTCTCGGCTTTCAGCGCATAGGCGCGCTGTTCGGGATTGCCGACATTGTAGAGCGTCGACGTGATGCCGGGATTGCCCGAGATGTCGAAGCCGGCAATGCTTTTATAGGCGTCGATCGATTTCCTGATCGTCGCCGCGACATAAGGCAGTGTCAGGTCAGGGTCCATGATCGTCTTGTAGACCGCGTTCGGGTCGCCGACGTCGAGTTCCGGCAGGCCGGAAACCTTGTGCACGAGGTCGCTCATCTGCAGTGCCGTCAGCGGATTGAGCTGGCCAAGGCCAAAAGTCTGGCCGGCATAATAAGGCTGGAAGAAAGTGGCGCCGAAGCGGTCGTTGGGAAAGCTCTCGCCGTTGACAGTTTTGCCGCGGAACGACCGGTTCCACACCTGTTCGCGGCACTCCCACAGATCGTAGCTGTCGGACTTCCCTGCGCATTTGGCAAATTGCGGCCGTTGCACGAAATCGGTGATGTCCTCGCCATCATAGGCAAAGGAGAGCTTGCTCGACAGATACGAGATCGCCTTGACGTAATAGGTCTGCAACCGATCATAGGCATCGACATTGTAGGTGTGCTCGCCGACGATGGCGCCGACGATATGCATTGGGTCGATGCCATAGGCCGCGGCTGCCTGCTTGATCTTGCCGCGCAGTTCGGCATCGTTCTGGAGCAGCGCAAAGACTTTGCGGTATTTCGCCTGGAATGTGGTGTTGGTCGCCTGGGTGCGCCGGCTCGATGCGCCCGGTATGTCGGGCTGCTCGGTGTTGCGGTTGCCCGGCGGCACCATCGTTGCCGCTTGCGCGGCGAACATGGCTGCCGCCAGCGTCAGCCCCAAAATGACGAGGATCAGTTTTTTCATGCGCCGCCGCCCAAATAATCGCCGGCAAACTAGGTAATGCTCCATCGGGAGTCGAGAGACGCCTGCACCCGACGGGACGAAAGCTTGCCGGATGCTTCCATTTGGCCACACATCGGGAATGCCGGGCCAAAATAGGCGGAGGCCGGTAGCAATTCCCCGGCCTCTTCGAGAATGAAGCGTCTCCTACAGGATGAAACGCGACAAGTCCGTGTTTCTGGAGAGGTCGCCGACATGCTTCTCGACATAGGCGGCATCGATGGTCACCGAGGTGCCGTTGCGGTCCGGCGCGTCGTAGGAGATATCGTCCAGCACCCGCTCCATCACCGTCTGCAGCCGCCTGGCGCCGATGTTCTCGACGCTGGCGTTGAGGTCCACGGCGATGCCGGCCAACGAATCGATGGCGTCGTCGGTGAAGACCAGGTCGACGCCTTCGGTCTTCATCAGCGCGATATACTGCTTGATCAGGCTGGCTTCGGTCTCGGTGAGGATGCGGACGAAATCGCCCTTCTCCAGCGCCCGCAGCTCGACGCGGATCGGCAGGCGGCCCTGCAATTCCGGCAGCAGGTCGGAGGGCTTGGCGACGTGGAACGCGCCCGAGGCGATGAACAGGATGTGGTCGGTCTTCACCGGTCCGTATTTGGTCGCAACCGTGGTGCCTTCGACCAGCGGCAGCAGGTCGCGCTGCACACCTTCACGCGAAACGCCGGCACCGATGCCGCCTTCGCGCGAGGCGATCTTGTCGATCTCGTCAAGGAAGACAATGCCGTCGTTCTCGGTCGATTCGAGTGCCCTGCGCACCACTTCGTCCTGATCGAGCAGCTTGTCGGACTCGTCGCTGATCAACAGCCCGTAGGACTCCTTGACCGTCGTCTTGCGCAACTTGGTCTTCTTGCCGCCCATCGCCTTCGACAGCATGTCGTTGATGTTGAGCACGCCGATATTGGCGCCCGGCATGCCAGGGATCTCGAAGCCGGGCATGCCGCCATTGCCGGTATCGGCCACTTCGATCTCGATCTCCTTGTTGTCGAGCTCGCCGTCGCGCAGCTTCTTGCGGAAACTGTCACGGGTGGCCGGGCTCGCCGTCTTGCCGACAAGCGCTTCGAGCACCCGTTCCTCGGCGTTGATGTGGGCACGCGCCTTGACGTCCTCGCGCATCTTCTCGCGCACCAGCCCGATGGCGATCTCGACCAGGTCGCGGATGATCTGCTCGACATCGCGGCCGACATAGCCGACCTCCGTAAACTTGGTGGCTTCGACCTTGACGAAAGGCGCACCGGCAAGGCGTGCCAGGCGGCGTGAAATCTCGGTCTTGCCGACACCGGTCGGGCCGATCATCAGGATGTTTTTCGGCATCACCTCTTCGCGCATCTGGCCTTCGAGCTGCTGGCGGCGCCAGCGGTTGCGCAAGGCAATCGCCACGGCACGCTTGGCGTCTTTCTGGCCGATGATGAAGCGGTCGAGTTCCGAAACGATTTCGCGGGGAGAGAAGGTGCTCATGTCACTAAATTCCACTTTGCCACTGCCGAATGGACTCGAACGGATGCAGCAGCATGATCACGTTGAGTGTCAGATTGTCCCGGATGAGATAGCCGACACCGAATTCGAAGATGAGGGCGAGGGTCACGATCACCCATATAGGAAGCCTTCGCGCCATGACAAACCCCAGCACCATGGCCAGCGTGTCCGACACCGAATTGATGATGCTGTCGCCATAATAGTCGAGCGAGATCGTGCCCGCGCGATAGCGATCGATGATGAAAGGGCTGTTCTCGAGCAGCTCCCAGCCGCCCTCTATAGCCACCGCAAAGGCCAGCCTGAGCCCGATCGGCGAGCGCGGGAAAAGGAACCACGCCAGCGAATAGAACAGGAAGCCGTGAATGATGTGCGAGAAGCTGTACCAGTCGGAAATATGCTGGGAATTCTCGGAGCTCTGCACGATGCCGTGCCACAGCTTGACGTAGCCGCAGGTGCAGATCGGAGTCCGCCCCATGCCATAGAGGACCCCGGCCTGGAAGATGACCAGGCCGAGAACCAGCAGAAGCCCCATTCGCCAGCTGTCTTCGTAGGCCGAGACGGTTTTGTCGCTGGATACGCTCATGCTGCTATTGCCCCTCTTCTGCGTCACCCTGTTCGGCGTCAGGTATCACCCTCTGGGGCATCAATCGCCATCAGCACGGCATCGCCATATTCCGACTTCCTGCGATCGATAGCCCTGAAACCGGCCTTTTCATAGGCCCGGATAGCCCGTGCATTGGAGGGGTCCGGGTCGATGATGACGCGCGGCGTGCCTTCCTCGAAAAGCTGCTCGACGAACTGCCGGACGATCGCCGAGCCGTGGCCGATCCCGACAAGCTCCGGCACGCCGATCGACAGATCGATGCCGAGCGTGCCGAACGGCTGGTCGCTATAGGGATGGCCGTCCTCCAGATGCGGATCGTAGCTCTGTAGATAACCGATGGGTTTACCGTCGAGCTCGATAATCAGCGGCTCGACCGAAATGCTGTCGATATGCTCGCGAATCTCCGCAATCTCGGTTTCTGGGTCGTTCCACCATTCGGCGACATGCGGCTCGGCAAGCCAGCCGGCGATCATCGGCAGGTCCCTCTCGGTCACCGGCCGAAAACCATAGCGGAGGCTCCGCTCAGGCGGCATCGAGAGTTTCGACGACGAAGCTGTTGTTGGTGTAGACGCAAATGTCTGACGCGATCTGCATCGCCTTGCGGGCGATCTCCTCGGCACCCTTGTCGCTATCCATCAGCGCGCGTGCCGCTGCCAGCGCGTAATTGCCGCCCGAGCCGATGGCCATCACGCCAAATTCGGGCTCCAGCACGTCGCCGGTGCCGGTCAGCGCCAGCGACACCGACTTGTCGGCCACCAGCATCATCGCTTCCAGCCGCCGCAAATAGCGGTCGGTGCGCCAGTCCTTGGCGAGCTCGACGCAGGCGCGTGTCAGCTGGTCGGGATATTGTTCGAGCTTGGCTTCGAGCCGCTCGAGCAGCGTGAAGGCATCGGCAGTGGCGCCGGCAAAGCCGGCGATGACGTTGCCGCTTTTGCCGATGCGGCGCACCTTCTTGGCGTTGCCTTTCATGATGGTCTGGCCGAGGCTGACCTGGCCGTCGCCGGCGATCACCACCTTGCCGCCTTTGCGCACGGTCAGGATGGTCGTGGCATGCATGGTCAGTTCATTCGACATTTTCTGCTCCGATCAGCACCGATCCCATCGAGGCGATCGGCGCATACGAGTGACTTGATCGGCCATATGTATGCATAGGCCCGACGATTGCAAACCGGCCATCCGCCGGGCCGGATCGTGCTCCGCAGCGGTAACTGGCAATCGCCGGATCATGCTGCTAGAAGGCTTTCGTTTTCAGGCATGTGAACGCCTGAATCGTGCAAAATCTGAGACAAGGATGAGGTTATGGCGCCCCGTTCCGCCGAGATAAGCCGCAAGACCAGGGAAACCGACATCTCCGTGTCGGTTCAGGTCGACGGCTCGGGCAAATCCGACATTTCGACGGGCGTCGGCTTCTTCGACCATATGCTGGACCAGTTGTCGCGCCATTCGCTGATCGACATGACCGTGAAGGCCAAGGGCGACCTGCACATAGACGACCACCACACGGTCGAGGATACGGGCATCGCGCTCGGCCAGGCGCTGGCCAAGGCATTGGGCGAGCGGCGCGGCATCATGCGCTACGCCTCGATCGACCTCGCCATGGACGAGACACTGACGCGGGCGGCAATCGATGTCTCCGGCCGGTCTTTTCTGGTCTGGAATGTTTCATTCTCGTCGCCGAAGATCGGTACCTTCGACACCGAGCTGGTGCGCGAATTCTTCCACGCGCTGGCGCAGAATGCCGGCATCACGCTGCATGTCACCAATCACTACGGCGCCAACAACCACCACATCGCCGAGACCTGCTTCAAGGCCGTGGCGCGTTCGCTGCGCTCGGCACTTGAGCGCGACCCGCGCCAGCCGGATGCGGTTCCCTCCACCAAGGGATCCCTGAAAGGATAGCGTCATGGCCATCTATGTCGTGATGGAGCCGCCAGGCCGCAGCGAAAGCGTGGACACCACCTTTGTCCGTGACGGCTTTGCCTGGCTCGGCTTCCTGCTGCCGCCTCTGTGGCTGGCCTGGCACCGGCTGTGGGTCGAGGCGGCATTGGCGTTTGTCGCCATGGGCCTGCTGTCGATGCTGGGCGAAAGGCTGGACCTGGAAACAACCGGCTCGCTTTTATCCCTGCTTGTCATGCTCTTTGTCGGACTGGAAGGGCAGGGCCTGCGGATCGCAGCCCTGCGCCGTCGCGGCTGGCATGAATGGGGCGTGGTCGAGGCCGACAGGCTCGACGATGCCGACATCCGCTATGTGGTGGAAGCCGATGCAGGTTCGAATGCACAAGCTCCTACGCAGCGCATCGTCCCAGACGCGGCACATGCCCGGCCGGCGCAGATGGGCCTGGCGCTGGGGCTGAACCATATTCCGGGAAAGCCCTGAGATGAGGGTCGCGATCATCGACTACGGGTCGGGCAATCTGCGCTCGGCCACCAAGGCCTTCGAGCGCGCCGCGCATGAAGCCGGCATTGCCGCCGCGATCGAACTCACCGCCGATGCCGAGCGGGTCAGGACCGCCGACCGCATCGTCCTGCCCGGCGTCGGCGCCTATGCCGATTGCGCCGCTGGACTGCGTGCGGTCGCCGGCATGTGGGAAGCGGTCGAGGAGGTTGCGATCGCCAAGGCTCGGCCGTTCCTCGGCATCTGCGTCGGCATGCAGCTGATGTCGGAGCGAGGCCTGGAGAAGACCGTCACAAAGGGCTTTGGCTGGATCGCTGGCGACGTCAAGGAGATCACGCCGGCCGATCCGACACTGAAGATCCCGCAGATCGGCTGGAACACGATTGACCTGAAGCGCAAGCATCCGCTGTTTTCCGGCATTGCGACGGGCGGCAAGGGACTGCACGCCTATTTCGTCCACTCCTACCATCTCGACGCACGGAAGGAGGATGAGGTGATGGCGGTTGCCGACTATGGCGGCCCGGTAACGGCCGCTGTCGCCCGCGACAACCTAGCCGGAACGCAATTCCACCCAGAGAAGAGCCAGGCGCTGGGCCTGGCGCTGATCACCAATTTCCTAGGCTGGAGGCCCTGAATCATGAGCAAGAAGGGCTATTGGATGGCAATGGTCGATGTCCGCGATCCCGAGATCTACAAGCAGTACATCGAGGCCAATGCCGCGGCTTTCGCGAAATATGGCGCGACGTTCCCGGTGCGCGCCGGGCGGTATACCAGCCCGGAAGGACCGACAGGCAATCGCCACGTGCTGGTGGAATTCGAATCCTATGAAAAGGCGATGGAATGCTACGGCTCGCCTGAGTACCAGGAGGCCTTGAAGTACAGGCTCGCCGGCTCGACCGGCCACTTTGTCATCGTCGAAGGCGCCTGAAGGTGATTCTGTTTCCGGCGATAGACCTCAAGGACGGCAAATGCGTGCGCCTCAGGCACGGCGACATGGCGACCGCGACGATCTACAATGAAGATCCGGCCGCTCAGGCGCGCGCCTTCGAAGAGCAGGGCTTCGAATGGCTGCACGTCGTCGACCTCAACGGCGCCTTCAAGGGCCAGAGCGTCAACAGCGCGGCGGTCGGCGCCATCCTCAAGGCGACGAGCAATCCGGTGCAGCTCGGCGGCGGCATCCGCACTCTGGCACAGATCGAGGACTGGCTCGACCGTGGGCTGGCCCGCGTCATTCTTGGCACCGTGGCGGTGCGCGATCCGGATCTGGTCAGGCAGGCCTGCAAGGCATTCCCGGGCAAGATCGCCGTCGGCATCGACGCCAAGGGCGGCAAGGTCGCGGTCGAAGGCTGGGCCGAGGCCTCGAGCCTCGGCGTCCTCGAACTGGCGAGGAAATTCGAGGGTGCCGGCGTCGCCGCCATCATCTACACCGATATCGACCGCGACGGTGTGCTGACCGGCATCAACTGGGACGCCACCATCGATCTCGCCGAGGCGGTGTCGATCCCGGTCATCGCCTCGGGCGGGCTCGCCTCGATCGCCGACATCGTGCGCATGACCATGCCCGATGCGCAGAAGCTCGAAGGCGCGATCTCCGGCCGCGCGCTCTACGACGGCCGCATCGATCCGGCCGAGGCACTGGCGATCCTGCGCGGCAAGCCGATGGCAGGGGCGTCATCATGAAAGTCTCGATTATCCTCGCTCCTTACGACAGCGGGCACTATCACGAAGGGTGCGGCGAGGGGCCGGACGCCATCGTCGGCGGTGGGCTCGTCGAAGCCCTGACCGTGGCTGGCCATGACGTCGCCGTCGAAGATATCGGCAAGGTTGGAGACGAGCAGGGGCGCGAAATCGCAACCGGCTTTGCCGTCTGCAACGCCGTCGCGACCAAGGTTAGCCTCGCCCGCGATGGAGGACGCTTCCCCATTATCCTTGCTGGCAATTGCCTGACCGCCGCCGGTGCGGTTGCCGGTGAAGCCGCGGATTCGATAATCTGGATCGATCAGCACGGCGATCTCAACACGCCGGAGACGTCGGCCTACGGCTTTCTCGACGGCATGGCGCTGGCGGCGACGCTCGGGCTCTGCTGGCGTCCGATGGCGGCAGCGATTCCGGGGTTCCGGCCGATAGACCCGGCGCGCTGCATGCTGGTCGATGCCCGCGACCTCGATCCCGACGAAAAGCGCCTGCTGGAAACCTTGCCGATCGTGCGCACCCAATGTGCCGGTGCACTCGATATGGTCGGAAAGCTCACGGCGGCAGGGGCTGTGCGGGGACATCTGCATCTGGACCTGGATGTTCTCGATCCGGATGTGCTGCAGGTGAACCGCTACGCGCATCCGGGCGGCCCGAGCCCGGAACAGCTGCGGCAGCTTGCCTGCGGACTGGCCAGGTCAATCCCGATCGTCGGCGTGACGCTCTCGGCCTACGACCCGGCCTTTGATTCCCAGTCTGAGGTTCCGCCCGCCGTCGGCCAGCTGCTTGTCGATTTTCTTGCGGAGATCGGGAGGATCTGATGCTGAAAGCCCGCGTCATTCCCTGTCTCGACGTCAAGAACGGCCGCGTCGTCAAGGGTGTCAATTTCGTCGACCTGGTCGATGCCGGCGATCCCGTCGAAGCGGCAAAAGCCTATGACGCTGCCGGCGCCGACGAGCTCTGCTTTCTCGACATCACCGCCTCGTCGGAAAACCGCGAGACCATTTTCGATGTCATCGCCCGCACCGCAGAACAGTGTTTCATGCCGCTGACCGTTGGCGGTGGCGTCCGTCAGGTCGCCGACATCAGGAAGCTGCTTCTGGCCGGCGCCGATAAGGTGTCGATCAACACGGCGGCGGTGAAGACCCCCGATTTTGTCGCCGAAGCAGCCGACAAGTTCGGGAACCAGTGCATTGTCGTTGCCATCGATGCCAAGAAAGTATCCGCTGCGGGCGAGGCCGATCGCTGGGAGATATTCACCCATGGCGGCCGCGAGAAAACCGACATCGATGCCGTCGAGTTCGCTCGGCGGGTGGTCGATCTCGGTGCCGGCGAGATCCTGCTGACATCGATGGACCGCGACGGCACCAAGGCCGGCTACGACATAGCCCTAACCCGCGCGGTCGCCGACGCCGTACGTGTGCCGGTCATCGCTTCCGGTGGCGTCGGCACGCTCGACCACCTGGTCGAAGGCATTCGCGACGGCCATGCCGGCGCGGTGCTGGCTGCGTCGATCTTCCATTTCGGCACCTACAGCATCGCCGAAGCCAAGCTGCATATGGCTCAGGCCGGACTGCCGATGCGGCTGGACTCGCCGGGTAATCGGTCCTAGAGCCTTTCCGGCTAAGAAGAGGCTGTAAACGCCGTCATGACCGAGTTCTCGCTCTCCGATCTGGAGAAGATTATTGGCGAACGCGCACGTTCCGGCGATCCGGATTCGTGGACGGCCAAGCTCTTTCAGCGTGGCATGAGCAAGGCAGCGCAGAAACTCGGCGAAGAGGCGGTCGAAACGGTCATCGCAGCCATCAGCGCCGACCGGGACGCGCTTGTTTCGGAAAGCGCCGATCTCATCTATCATTGGCTTGTCGTTCTCGGCATAGCGGACATTCCGCTGAGCGATGTGCTCAACGAGCTTGAACGCCGTACCGGTCGTTCGGGCATCGCCGAAAAGGCGTCTCGGCTGGACCGGGGCTGATCGCTGCGGAGGAACTCGATGGACCAGCTCGCTCCTACCGAGAAGTATTCACCCTATCGTTTCTTCTCGGCCGAGCAATGGTCGCGGTTCCGCGCCGATACGCCGATGACGCTGACCGCAGACGAGATCCATCGTCTGCGGTCGCTGAACGATCCGGTCGATCTCCACGAGGTCGAGCGCATCTACCTTTCGATGTCACGGCTGTTGTCGGCTCATGTCGAAGCCAGTCAACTCCTGTTCAGGCAGCGCCAGGCCTTCTTCAACGCGCTGGATGTGGCCAAGACACCGTTCATCATCGGCATTGCCGGTTCCGTGGCGGTCGGCAAATCGACCACGGCGCGCGTGCTAAAGGAGCTGCTGGCGCGCTGGCCGTCGAGTCCCAAGGTCGACCTGGTCACCACCGACGGTTTCCTGCTGCCGAACGAAGTCCTGCGCCGCAACAATCTGATGGAGCGCAAGGGCTTTCCCGACAGCTACGACGTCGGCGCGCTGCTGCGCTTCCTGTCCGGCATCAAATCGGCGCAGCGCAACGTCCGCGCGCCGGTCTATTCGCACCTGACCTATGACGTCATTCCGGGCGAGTTCCAGACCATCGACCGCCCGGACATCCTGATCTTCGAAGGCATCAATGTCCTGCAGCCGGGCAAGCTGCCGAAGGACGGCAAGATCGTGCCTTTCCTGTCGGATTTCTTCGACTTCGCCATCTACATCGATGCCGACGAGGCGCTGATCCATCACTGGTATATCGCCCGCTTCATGCGGCTGCGCGAAACCGCCTTCCGCGACCCGGCCTCCTTCTTTCACCGCTATTCGCAACTTTCCGAGGATGCGGCCCGCGCCATCGCCGAGGGCCTGTGGACCAACATCAATCTGAAGAATTTGCGCGAGAACATATTGCCGACCCGCGCCCGAGCCGATCTCATCCTGCGCAAGGGCGCCAACCATCTGGTCGAGGAAGTGGCGCTCAGGAAACTGTGAAATCCCGGGACATTTCTTAAAGTCATCTTAACCCAGTCTTTCTATTGTCGGGCCTAATCTGCGGGCTCGGCAAACAAATGAATGCGCCATTCCTAAACATCGATCGGTCGGCAGCTGACCGAATCGCACATCCGGGCAGCGGCGCCGCAACGATTGCCCTGATCGTGCCTGTCCACAATGAGGAAGGCGCAATTGCTCCATTCCTCAAGGCGGTGTGCGAAAGCACTGCGCCGCTGAAGGACAAAGGCGTTGCCCTCGAGTTCATCTTCGTCAACGACGGCAGCAGCGATACGACGCTCGAAAAGCTGATCGAAGCCCAACAAACCGATCCACGCATCCAGGTAATCGACCTTTCACGCAATTTCGGCAAGGAAGCTGCGATGACCGCGGGTCTCGACAGCTGCGATGCCGATGCAGCGATCCCGATGGATGTCGATATGCAGGATCCGCCGCATGTCATTCCGCTGCTTGTGGAAAAGTGGCGCGAGGGTTTTGAGGTTGTTCTGGCCAAGCGAGCCAATCGGGCGAGCGACAGCTTTCTCAAGCAGCGCTCCGCCTCGATGTTCTACCGCGTTCACAATTGGATCGCGCAGCAGAAGATCCCGCACGATGTCGGCGACTTTCGTTTGATCGACCGCCAGGTCATCCAGGCGCTGCGGTCTTTGCCCGAACGCCGTCGTTTCATGAAGGGCCTGTTCGCCTGGGTCGGGTTCCGCACCGCAAGCGTCGAATATATCCGCGATCAGCGCATCGCCGGCCAGTCGAAATTCTCCGGCTGGAAGCTGTGGAACTTCGCGCTCGAAGGCATCACCAGCTTCTCCACCGCTCCGCTTGAAATCTGGACCTATGTCGGCGCGACGATTTCCGCGCTGTCGTTCCTCTACGGCGTGCTGATCGTCGCCAAGACTATGATCTTTGGCGTTGATGTGCCCGGCTACGCCTCGCTGCTGGTCAGTGTTCTTTTCCTTGGCGGCATCCAGTTACTCGGCATCGGCATCATCGGACAATACCTCGGCAGGGTCTATGCCGAGATCAAGCAGCGTCCGATCTACATCGTGCGCCGCAAATATGAGGGAATGAGCTGATGGAGATCGACGCCTACCGACAGATGGCCGCCACCGAAGACGAGCATTGGTGGTTCTGCGGGCGTCGCGCCATCGCCGAGGCGGTCATTCGCAGCATCGGCCTGCCTGAAAACGCGCGCATCGTCGAGATCGGCGCCGGCACCGGCGGCAACATCCGGATGCTGGAGCAGTTCGGCGCCGTGACGGCAGTCGAGATGAGTGATCTCGCGCGCAGGATTGCCCGGGAAAAGACCAGCCGCGACTTCCTCGCCGGACATCTGCCGGACAACATTCCTGTCGTGCCGCAAAGCTGCGACCTCGTCTGTCTGTTCGACGTGCTGGAACATGTCGCTGAAGACGAGGCATCGCTTGCCGCGATCCGCCAAATGCTGAAACCAGCCGGCAGCGTCGTCCTTACGGTGCCCGCACACCAATGGTTGTGGAGCACGCATGATGTGGGGCTGCATCATATGCGGCGCTATTCACGCGATCTGCTGCGTCAACGAATTGAAAAGGCTGGTTTCGCGATCGATCGACTGAGCTACACAAATGCCGCGCTCTTTCCGGTAGCGGCGCTGGCACGACTGGTGGACAGGTTGCGCAAGTCGGGCTTGCCAGCCGGCCATGCCACGCCGCCAAAACCACTGAATGCAGTGATGAAGGCAGTGTTTTCGGCGGAAGGCCGCATCATACCAAATGCAAGCCTGCCCTTCGGCGTTTCGCTGCTGGCGGTGTTCCGCAAGGACAGCGCCATCGAAACCGGTCGCCTCGACGAGAAATTGGCAGCTTGACCGCGTCATGGGCACCGGCTCGTATCGTCGACTATCGCGCTTTGCGCTGATTGGCATTGCGTCGACGCTGATCTACGCCGTTTGCGCTTTCCTGCTGTCGCGTGGACAGGCAACGGCGGCCCTGCCGGCGGCGCTCACATCGTTTGCGGCCTACGCCGTCGCCGCGCTGTTCTCCTACACCGGGCACAAATATTTCACCTTTACCTCGGGCGGCAGCCACGCGATGGAACTGCCTCGCTTCCTCCTGCTCACCGCTTCCGGTCTCGCTGTCGCAATCGCCCTGCCGGGGCTTTTGACCCAGATGCTCGGCGTCCCTGCCGCAATCCCGATCCTGCTCACCTGCATTGCCGTGCCGGTCATCAACTATGTCGTCCTCGGGCGCTGGGTGTTTCGTGGTCTCTAGCGCGCGATCCCTCAGTGAACTGCTCCCCGGCGCCAACCGTTTCTCGCCCTTTGTGGGCGTAGCGGGTGCTCCGCTGCTGCTGGCCTGCCTGGTGGTCACATACGCCGTCTGGCTATCCACCGTTGCAATTCCGACCAATGTCGACGTGTCATGGCTTCTGGTCGTCTGCGACCGCCTGCTTGGCGGAGAGCGGCTCAACACCGACATCGTGGAGACCAACCCACCTTTCTCGATCGGGCTCTACATGCCGTTCATGCTCCTGGAAAAGCTCGCCGGCATACGTGCGGAATTCTGGCTGGCGCTTGGCGTCGTTTGCCTGAGCCTGGCCAGTATTTTCATTTCCGTCCGCATTTTCGCGCGCGATGAACCGGTCTACCGGCAGCCCCATGCGCTCTGGACAGCAACGGCGGCCCTGTTTTTGATCCTGTGTTTCATGCCGGATCAATTCGGCCAACGCGAGCACTTCGCGTTGATTGCCATTTTGCCTTGGGCGGCGTTGCAATGCACACGTCAGCGAAACCCGGATTTCAGCGCAGGCTCGCGCCTGGAGCACATGGTCGCGGGCTTCGGCGCGGCGGTCGTGGTCATGGTCAAGCCGCCCTATTTTGTGCTGGCCTTCATGTTGCCGTCGCTCTGTCTTGCGCTTGAAAGGCGGTCGCTGAGACCGCTCGTCGTCGCAGAGAACCTGCTTGGCGCTGCGATCGTGGCCGCCTATGCGGCATCCATCGCGCTCTTCGACCGCGCCTATTTAAGCGACGTCCTGCCCTTGGTCAGGGAGGTCTATCTTCCTTTGAGGGCCTCTGCCGCCGATATGCTGGCAAACTGGCCGAAAGTGGTGCTGCTTCTGGCCGCCGCCACCGTGCTTGCGGCCGGCGGCCTGAGAAAGACGAGCTGGGACGTCAGGATTCCGCTTCTGACCGCACTGGGGTTCATTCCAGCCTTCATCATCATGGGCAAGGGTTGGCCCAATCACGCGCTGCCGATGGTCGTTGTTGCAACACTTGCATTTGGCATCCAGCTTCTGCGGTTCGGCACATTCGGCAGTGCAGGCGTCGTTCGTAAGGCCGCCTTGATCTTCGGTAGCGTGCTGGTGCTGCAAATAGCGGTCAGGGCACAGTACGCGGCGCTGACAACGGATAACGGCCCGATCGCCCGCTCTGTCGCCGCGATCCGCGCGACGGTCGAAACCCCGACCATCATGTCGATTGCCGACCAGATGCAGGTTGCCCATCCCCTCGCCAGGCTGGTCGGCGGCAGGTTCATATCACGCCATCCGAGCGCCTGGGCGGTCTCCAACGCGGACACGCTCGCCCTCGTCACCGGCGATCTCGAACGGAGACGGGAACTTGAAACCATCCGCGATCGGGTGATCGGCGAAAACGCCGCCGAGATATCAGCGAAGAAACCCGACATCGTGCTGTCAGGCTCGCCCGCGTGGACTGCCCAGATGCTACAGGACAAGCGGATCGCTGCCGCTTTGGCCGACTATCGTCTGCTGCACGCCGAGCCGGAAATCACTGTCTATCTTCGTTATACGGCGCCCGCGCCGCTCCAAACCGATTGAGGAGGCTTCCAGAAACCATGGCACGGCTGGATCCAATCGCTCCGCTCGACGACATATGGCTCGATCTCGAGAGCCTCGGTGCAACATCATGAGCGTCTCGAACGACATTGACGGCTTGAGCCGGTGGCGCGGCCGGGATATCGCGGCGTCGCTGCTTCCTAGCCGCAATGTCCTGGCCATTGCCGCCGTCACGGTCTTCTCGATCGTCTGGCAGCAACGTTGGGGAACTGTTACCGACACCAGCTGGCTGATCACGGTCTGCGAGCGCATGCTGTCCGGTGAGCGGCTTTACTCGCAAATCTACGAGACCAATCCTCCATTCAGCGTCTGGCTCTATCTGCCGCCAGTGGCTGCGGCCAGATTGCTGGGCACCGCCCCGGAAATCCTGGTTGAGGCCTGGACTTATCTTGCCGTGCTCATCGGACTTTCGCTCTCGGGTGTGATCGTCAAGCGCGCGGGTTTCACTGAAACTGCATCGCTGTTTGCACTGGGGCCGGCGTTTTGCGCAATGTTGGTGATCTTCCCCGGCAACGCCTTCAGCGAGCGGGAGCATATCGGCACGGCGCTTTTCATGCCGCTGCTTGCGCTTCATGCCTGGCGCGCGCGCAGAGACGCAGCTGCCCAACCAAGCATCGGGCTTGCCTTACTCGCCGGCCTGTCGGGCAGCATTCTGCTGCTGGTCAAGCCCTACTATGCGATCATGGTGTTGGCGCCGGCGTTGGTCGTTGCAGTGCGCCGGCGCAGTCTGAAACCGATCTTCGCCCCGGAACACTGGGTTATTGGCGCCATCTGCATTGTCTATCTCAGCACCGTCACGCTCATCCATCCGGAGTTCCTGCGCGACGTCTATCCCCTCTTGGCGGATGTTTATGGAAAGATCGGCATCTTTTGGCCGATTGTGACCGGCTACGGTTTCCCATGGTGTTTCCTTGTCTTCCTGATCTGGTGGCTGTGGCCTGCCGGGGGGGTTCCAGAGCTGGCGGCGGTGGCGTTGGCGGCATCGATCGCCGGCATGCTTCCCCTGTTCTACCAAGCGAAAGGCTATTCTTATCATGCCTATCCCGCGATCTTTTGCGCCGTGGCGGCCATTTTCTGCCTGCTGGCGGTGCCCAGGATCGTGCAGCAGCCGTCGAAGCTGTTGGCGTTCGTGACGGCTCCTTCGCGAGCTTGGGCACTGGCGGCGGTGGCAATCGCCTTCTTGCCGTACTGGAGCACCCAGAAACCAGGGCCGGCGCTGGTTGCCGCCATTCGCGCCGCCACCGATCGACCGACCGTGGCGTTGGTCAGTTCGGATATTTCCTCGGGACATCCCTTGAACCGTATGATCGATGGGCAATTCGTTTCGACCCACGTCAGCGATTGGCTTGGAGCGTTCGCACTTTCCCTGTCCCGGCAGGCAGCCCTCTCGGGTGACACCGCCGAAGCCATCCATTACCAAGCCATCATGGTACGCTACGTCGAAAGCAAACGCGAAGAGTTCGCGCGTCTGCGCCCGGATGTCGTCGTCTTCAAGAAAAACAACACAATGTGGACAAGCCAACTGATGGGGCGTTTTGGCTTTGACGCCATCCTGGCGCACTACCGCATTCTCGTCGAGGACGAGACCGAGCGCATCTATCTGCGCGACGATTATGTCCGCCCGGGCGATCGGCCACCCGAACAGCCTACTTCGGCATCGTCACCCGTCGCAGCGTCAGATTGATGCGGCCGCCACTCCTGAGCAATGCCGAGGTCGACGGGTAGATACGGTCGACGCCGTGAAAGCAGAGCCGGCCTTCGCCGCCAAGCACGACGACGTCGCCGCTCTTCAGCCTGAGCGATTTGGTGGCGCCGTCGCGCGTCGTCTGGCCGACCCGGAACAGGCAATCGTCGCCGAGCGACACCGACAAGACCGGCGCGGAGAAATCGCTCTCGTCGCGGTCCTGGTGAAGACCCATTTTGGCATCCTGCGAATAGAAATTGACCAGGCAGGCCTCCGGCGGGTGCGCATAGGCGGATACGTCCCGCCACAGTTCGAGCAGCATCTCCGGGATCGCCGGCCAAGGCCTTCCGGTCACCGGGTGGGTCGGCTGGTAGCGATAGCCGTGCTCCTTGTCGGTGACCCAGCCCAGCGGACCGCAATTGGTCATGCGCACGCTCATCTCCTTGCCGGTACGCGGCATCGCCGGCACGAACAGCGGGGCCTCCTGCACGACCTGCCTGATATCTTCCACCAGCACGTCCTGCATGGCGCGCGACAGGTAGCCGGGCATATGGCGGACGCCTTTGGGCAGTACGAGCATCGCGGCGCTTGATCCATTGGTCTGGAGAAATCAGAATGCCACGGTCAAGTGAAAACGGCGACCCGAAAGCCGCCTCCGACGGTGGCTGCGTGCTTTAACCGGCGATCTTCGATCCCAGGCCGCTTCGGCTGTCAGTCATCCTCGACCCGGCCGCGCATTTTCTTGATCGAGCCGCGCCCGGCCTTGCTCTTGAGCCGTCTTTCGACCGCGCCTTTGGACGGCCTGGTCTTCTTGCGCGGCGGTGGTGGTGGTTCGGCGGCCTTGGCGACCAGTGCCGTCAGCCGCGCCCGGGCGTCCGTCCGGTTCTGCTCCTGGGTGCGGAAGCGTCCGGCTTCGATGATGATGACGCCGTCCTTGGTGGCGCGCTGGCCGGCGAGCTTGATGGTCCGTTCGCGCACACGCTCCGACAGGCCAGCCGCATTGGCGGCATCGAAGCGCAATTGCACTGCCGTCGCCACCTTGTTGACGTTCTGGCCGCCCGGGCCGGACGAGCGGATGAAATCCTCGTGCAGGTCGCCCGGATTAATCACCGCATCGTCGGTAATGATGATCTTGTCGTCGGCGTTCATGCCGCAGTCATGGCGCGGCAGGCGAAAAAAGAAAAGGCCCGATCGAAGCCGGGCCTCGAAGCATCACCAGGGGCGACGGCTATTCAGCCGCGACCTGCATGCGTGGTGCGGCGCCGAGCACGGTGGCGTCGACATGGGCTTCGAACTTTTCGAAATTGTCGACGAACATCCCGACCAGCCTTGCCGCCTGCCGATCATAGGCGGGCTTGTCGATCCAGGTCGATCTCGGGTCGAGAATGGCGCGGTCGACGCCGGCAACCGTCACCGGTACGTCGAAACCGAAATTGGCGTCGGTGCGGAAGCCGGCCGCTTTCAGCGAGCCGTCGAGCGCCGCCGCAAGCAGCGCCCGCGTTGCCTTGATCGGCATTCGCCTGCCGGTGCCGTAGGCGCCGCCGGTCCAGCCGGTGTTGACCAGCCAGCAATCGACACCGTGGCGGGCGATGAGCTCGCGCAGCAGATTGCCGTATTCCGACGGATGCCGCGGCATGAACGGTGCGCCGAAGCATGTCGAAAATGTCGCTTCGGGTTCGGTAACGCCCTTCTCGGTCCCCGCCACCTTGGCGGTGTAGCCGGAGAGGAAATGATACATCGCCTGCGCCGGGGTGAGCCGCGCGATCGGCGGCATCACACCGAATGCGTCGGCGGTCAGCATGATGATGTTCTTCGGGTGGCTGGCGCGCCCCGTCTTGCTGGCGTTCGGAATGAAGTGGAGCGGGTAGGCACAGCGCGTGTTTTCGGTCAGCCCGCCGTCGTCGAAATCCGGCACGCGGCCGGCGTCGAGCGCCACATTCTCCAGCACCGTGCCGAAGCGCTGGGTGGTGGCGAAGATCTCCGGCTCGGCTTCGGCCGAAAGCTTGATCGTCTTGGCATAGCAGCCGCCTTCGAAATTGAAGATGCCGTGCGGTCCCCAGCCATGCTCGTCGTCGCCGACCAGCGTGCGCGACGGGTCGGCCGACAACGTCGTCTTGCCGGTCCCGGAAAGCCCGAAGAAAACGGCCGCGTCGCCGGCGGGCCCTTCATTGGCCGAGCAATGCATCGGCATCACGCCTTTTGCCGGCAGCAGATAGTTGAGCACGGTGAACACCGACTTCTTCATCTCGCCGGCATAGGAGGTACCGCCGATCAACACGATCATGCGCGAAAGATCGACGGCAATCACCGTTTCGCCGCGCGTGCCGTGGCGGGCGGGATCGGCGCGGAACGACGGCAGATCGATGATCGTCAAATCGGGCATGAAATGCTCGAGTTCGGCGGCTGCCGGTCGGATGAGCAGATTGCGGATGAATAAGGAGTGCCAGGCAAGCTCAGTGATCACCCTGGTCGGCAGCTTCAGCTCCTCGTCGGCGCCGCCGACCAGGTCCTGCACATAAAGGTCCTTTCCAGTCGCATGGGCGCGAAAATCGGCAAGCAGCGTATCGAACTGGATCGGCGAAATCGCCTTGTTGTTGTCCCACCATACATGCGGCGCCGTGCTTTCGTCGCGCACCACGAATTTGTCCCTGGGCGAGCGGCCGGTGTGCTGCCCGGTCTCGGCGGCAAGCGCGCCATGCGCGGTGAGTCGGGCCTCGCCACGGCGGATTGCCTCCTCGTAGAGCGCGGCCGCGCCGAAATTATAGCGCACCACGCCCGTGGTTCTCAGGCCGATCCGATCGATCGCGCATGCAGGATTGCGTTTGCCGGCTTCCGACATGGGTGTCCCTTCTTCGATTTACCGCGTCTTTACCGGCGAATTCCGGAACTCCCATTGCAGGAGCTAAAAACGTCAAAACCAGAAAAGTCGAATGATATCAAATCATTAATCGATTTAAATATTTTGAAAGTTGTTTAAATCGTTTATATGTGCGAAAACACTGATGGTTGCCCAAAGGATTGGCGATGTTCAATCGTCCAATCCATATCGAGGTACAATTGTGGCCGCCGGCATGCCGCGCGTGACAGCGGATAAAGCCTATGCCACATTTTGTACCTAATTTGTCCTGCAAAAGCCCCTTCTCGACGAAAGAAGGGACAGCTCATGAGGGAGCCGCTTGAAATGGCAACAATCGCGCTTGTCGACGACGATCGCAACATTCTGACTTCGGTTTCGATCGCCCTCGAATCCGAGGGTTATCGAGTCGAAACCTACACGGATGGGGCGTCGGCGCTGGAGGGACTGGCGGCGCGCCCGCCGAACCTCGCCATCCTCGACATCAAGATGCCGCGCATGGACGGCATGGAGCTGCTGCGCCGGATGCGTCAGAAATCCGACCTGCCGGTGATCTTCCTGACCTCCAAGGACGACGAGATCGATGAACTGTTCGGCCTCAAGATGGGCGCCGACGACTTCATCCGTAAACCCTTCTCGCAGCGTCTTCTGGTCGAACGCGTCCGCGCCGTGCTGCGCCGCGCCAGCACCCGCGAGGCGGCGGCCAAGGCGCCCAACCAGCAGGCCCGGTCGCTTGAGCGCGGCCAGCTTGTCATGGACCAGGAGCGCCACACCTGCACCTGGAAGGGCGAGCCGGTGACGCTGACCGTCACCGAGTTCCTCATCCTGCATTCCCTGGCCCAGCGTCCAGGCGTCGTAAAAAGCCGTGATGCGCTGATGGATTCGGCTTATGATGAGCAGGTGTATGTCGATGACCGCACCATCGACAGTCACATCAAGCGGCTGCGCAAAAAGTTCAAGGCCGTCGATGATGACTTCGAAATGATCGAAACCCTTTACGGAGTCGGATATCGGTTCCGCGAAGCGTAAATAGGCAATAGGCAGTAGGGAATAGTCGGTAGTCAGTTTGAATGGTGCGAACGGCCACTCAGCATCGTCGCGATCTCACCCAACCATTGCTCTATTCCCTACTGCCTACTCACTAATTACTAAGCGGGAGCTGCTATTCGATGGCAGTGGAAGTAGAGCGAGTGAGACGGTCGGGCGCCGCCAGGCGCCCGCCGCGGATTCTGCCCGCCTTCGTGTCGAAAATTACGGTGCCGATGCGCCGGTTTCTCGGCCATCACATCTTTTCCAGCCTGACGCGGCGCATCCTCTTTCTCAACCTTGCCGGCCTGGCCGTCCTGGTCACCGGCATTCTCTATCTCAACACCTTTCGCGACGGGCTGATCGACGCCCGTGTCGAGAGCCTGATGACGCAGGGCGAGATCATCGCCGGCGCGATCGCCGCCTCGGCGACGGTCGAGACCGATTCGATCAGCATCGATCCGGAGAAGCTGCTCGAGTTGCAGGCCGGCGAAAGCCTGGGCCCCGGCTCCGACCAGCTCGACAATCTGGATTTCCCGATCAATCCGGAGCGCGTGGCGCCGGTGCTCAGGCGGTTGATCTCGCCGACGCGCACACGCGCCCGCATTTACGACCGCGACGCCAACCTGCTGCTCGATTCCCGCCATCTCTATTCGCGCGGCCAGATCCTTCGCTACGACCTGCCGCCGGTCGAAGAGGAGCAGCCGGACCTTCTGGAGCGCATCCAGAAATTCGTCTTTGATTTCTTTCGCAACAAGCAACTGCCTGTCTATCGCGAGCAGCCAGGTGGCAACGGCGCCGCGTTTCCGGAAGTGGTTAAGGCGCTTACCGGCAGTCCGTCGACGATCGTGCGGATCTCGGAGCAGGGCGAGCAGATCGTTTCAGTGGCGGTACCGATCCAGCGCTTCCGTGCCGTTCTCGGCGTGCTGATGCTGTCGACCGAAGGCGGCGACATCGACAAGATCGTCGCGGCCGAGCGCAAGGCGATCCTGCGCGTGTTCGGCATTGCCGCCCTGGTTACCGCCATCCTGTCGATGCTGCTGGCCTCCACCATAGCCAACCCGCTGCGCCGGCTTTCCGCGGCGGCAGTCAGGGTTCGCCGCGGCGTCAAGAACCGCGAGGAAATCCCCGACTTCTCCGACCGCCAGGACGAGATCGGCAATCTGTCGATCGCCGTGCGCGACATGACCAATGCGCTCTACGCCCGCATCGAGGCGATCGAAAGTTTTGCCGCGGATGTCTCGCATGAGTTGAAGAACCCGCTTACCTCGCTGCGCAGCGCGGTGGAGACATTGCCGCTGGCCAGGAACGACAATTCGCGCAGCCGGCTGATGGATATCATCCAGCACGATGTGAGGCGGCTGGACCGCCTGATCACCGATATTTCCGATGCCTCCCGTCTCGACGCCGAACTGGCGCGGGAAGATGCGGGAACCGTCGACCTGAAGAAGTTCATCACCGATCTGGTGGCCGTCTCGCGCGAGGCCACGCGCAACAAGAAGGCGGTCGAGATCGAATTCAAGGTCGCCAAACTGCCGCAGGGCGTGAAAGGCTACTTCGTCGTCGGCCATGATCTGAGGATCGGCCAGGTGATCACCAACCTGATCGAGAATGCCCGCTCGTTCGTCCCCGAAGAACGTGGCCACATCACCATATCGCTGGCGCGCGCCGGCAAGTTCAACATCGTTACCATCGACGACAATGGACCCGGTATCCGGGCCGATAACATCGATCGCATTTTCGAGCGGTTCTATACCGATCGGCCGGCCGGCGAGGCGTTCGGCCAGAACTCGGGCCTTGGCCTGTCGATATCCAGGCAGATCGTTGAAGCCCATGGCGGCACGCTGAGCGCCGAGAACATCCCGGGCACCAAGCCTGGCGAGATCAAGGGCGCGCGCTTCGTGGTGACGCTGCCGGCCGAAGGCTGACCGATGAATTCCAATCACGCCCGGTCCTGTTGTGCAGCCTGAAAACATTCACGGCACCGCGATTCTGATAGGTGACCGCGGCATTCTCATCACCGGACCGTCCGGCTTGGGCAAGACGACGCTGGCGCTCGCCTTGATCGATCATTGCAGCCAGCGCGGGCTGTTTTCCCGGCTGATCGGCGATGACCAGCTCTATGCCGCCGATCGCGAGGGGCGGCTGGTCTGCCGCGCACCAGCCAGCATCGCCGGCCTCGTCGAGGTGCCGGGATTCGGCCCCAAACCGATACGGTTCGAGCCAAGCTGCGTGATCGACCTCATTGTCCGGCTGGCGCCAGCCGGCAAAATGGCCCGCTTCCAGGAAGACTGCAGCGAGCTCGTTTTCGGCGTACCGGTGCCGCGCATCGATCTTGCCGGGCGCAATGTAGCGGCGGCCTTGCCGGCAGTGATGTCGCGCCTGTCGATTGCGCCTTTCCTGTGATCCGATTTCGATTTTTTGCTGCAATGCGTCAAATTGGCCTGGGCCGGCGCAATTTTGGGCTTGTCAACGGGCCTTGCGTCGACAAGATAGCGCTCCCGCCACCTGGAACGGTCGGCGAGCATAAAATGCGCCTGTGAAGCGGCCATGACGGGAGCCACCAAAGAATGATCGGACTCGTGCTTGTAACGCACGGTCAACTGGCCGCCGAGTTCCGCAATGCCGTGGAACATGTCGTTGGGCCACAAGACAATTTCGAGACCGTGGCGATCGGTGCCGACGACGATATGGAACAGCGCCGCCGCGACATTATCGACGCAGTCGGCCGCGTCGATACCGGATCAGGCGTCATCGTTTTGACCGACATGTTCGGCGGCACGCCCTCCAACCTCGCCATTTCAGTGATGGAATCCGGCCGTATCGAGGTCATTGCCGGCATGAACCTGCCGATGCTGATCAAGCTGTCCAGCGTTCGCAAAGGCGACAACATGACGGCCGCGCTGGATGAGGCGCAGGCTGCCGGCCGCAAATACATCAACGTCGCCAGTCAGCTCCTGAGCAGTAAATGAGTGCGCTGTTGCCGGAAAAGGACAAGATCGTTCGCGACTTTCCGATCGTCAACCAGCGCGGCCTGCATGCGCGCGCCTCGGCCAAGTTCGTTCAAATCGCCAGCGGCTTCAACGCCACGGTCCAGGTCGAGAAGGACGGCGTCAAGGTCGGCGGCACCTCGATCATGGGCCTGATGATGCTGGCGGCGAGCCCCGGTTATTCGATCCGCGTCACCGCCACCGGCCCGGAGGCCGAAGAGGTCATCGATGCGCTGGAGCAACTGGTTGCTTCCCGTTTCGGCGAGGAGTGCTGACGGCTTCGCCGACGGCACCTGCTGCGGCATGTTCGGGCGCAACCTTGCGGCAGTGAAGGAAATCGCATATTTGCGCGACCGTCGCGTATTTTGTTCTTGCTTTGTGCCGGCAGCTATGCTACTAATCTCGCTATGGTGCCAATTGGCCCCGAAGACCCGCCCGCCGAGGCGGGTTTTTTGTTTCCGGCTTTGAAAGTGTTGCCGATCTGAGGTCTGAGGGGCGGCCACCTTGGACAGCACCCCTTCTGCGCGCTCTCATGGCCGCCGCCGCTGAAGACATGCACGGATAAAGATTTCTTTATATCCCATTGTCGTCCCACTCCCGATCTGCTAGTCAGGCCGGCAACTCGCGCCCTCCGGCACGCCTTCGGGGCGGGCGCGTCCCGCAATCAATTCGCATCGGAGCACTGCCATGACGGGTAGCAAGGACTATGTGGTCGCAGACATCGCGCTTGCCGGCTGGGGCCGCAAGGAGATCGAGATCGCCGAAACCGAAATGCCGGGCCTGATGGCCTGCCGCGAGGAATTCGGCGACAAGAAGCCGCTCAAGGGCGCGCGCATCACCGGCTCGCTGCACATGACCATCCAGACGGCGGTGCTGATCGAAACGCTTAAGGCGCTCGGCGCCGATATCCGCTGGGCTTCCTGCAACATCTTCTCGACCCAGGACCACGCTGCCGCGGCCATTGCCGAGGCCGGAATTCCGGTGTTTGCCGTCAAGGGCGAGACGCTGGAGGATTATTGGGTCTACACCGACAAGATCTTCCAGTGGGCCGATGGCGACACCTCCAACATGATCCTCGACGACGGTGGCGATGCCACCATGTACATCCTGATCGGCGCCCGCGCCGAGGCCGGCGAGGATGTGCTGTCCAATCCGGGCAGCGAAGAGGAAGAAATCCTGTTTGCCCAGATCAAGAAGCGCATGCAGGCATCGCCCGGCTTCTTCACCAAGCAGAAGGAAGCGATCCGCGGCGTCACCGAAGAGACGACGACCGGCGTCAACCGACTCTATCAGTTGCAGAAAAAAGGCCTGCTGCCGTTCCCGGCGATCAACGTCAATGATTCCGTCACCAAGTCGAAATTCGACAACAAATATGGCTGCAAGGAATCGCTTGTCGACGGCATTCGCCGCGGCACCGACACGATGATGGCCGGCAAGGTCGCGGTCGTCTGCGGCTATGGCGACGTCGGCAAGGGCTCGTCGGCTTCGCTCAAGGGCGCCGGCGCCCGCGTCAAGGTCACCGAGGTCGATCCGATCTGCGCGCTGCAGGCGGCGATGGACGGTTTCGAGGTGGTCACGCTCGAAGACGCGGCGCCGACGGCCGACATCGTCATCACCACCACCGGCAACAAGGACGTCGTTACCCTCGACCATATGCGCCTGATGAAGGACATGGTGATCGTCGGCAACATCGGTCACTTCGACAACGAGATCCAGGTGGCCTCGCTGCGCAACCTGAAATGGACCAACATCAAGCCGCAGGTGGATATGATCACCTTCCCGGACGGCAAGCGGATGATCCTTTTGTCGGAAGGCCGTCTGCTCAACCTCGGCAACGCTACCGGCCACCCGAGCTTCGTCATGTCGGCGTCCTTCACCAACCAGGTGTTGGCCCAGATCGAGCTGTACACCAAGCCCGGCCAGTACGAAAACCAGGTCTATGTCCTGCCGAAGCATCTCGACGAAAAGGTCGCGCGCCTGCATCTCGACAAGCTCGGAGCCCGCCTGACCGAACTGTCCGGCGAACAGGCCGCCTATATCGGCGTCACTCCGCAGGGACCGTTCAAGCCGGAACACTACCGCTATTAACCACGGCGAAACTTGCCACTAGATATTGAAGCCGGGCGATTGACTTTTCGCCCGGCTTTATTTTTGCGCTGATTGATTCTTCACGCCGATTCGCGCAAGCGCTATGGTGCTGATTCGCGGTCCGGGGACGAGGCCCGGGCGCACGCATCAGGGCGGTCTTGCATTCAGGCGGCGAAGAGGACCAAGACATGCCGGGGGATAACCCGCCTTGCGCGGGACAGGCCGTTTCCGGCGGCTATAGCGATTCGAACACGGGCTCCGCTGCCAGAGGCGGCAGCCTTTTATGGCGTGCCGGCAGCCGTGTCGGGGTGCTGCTTGCTTCTTCCGCGCTGGTTGGTCCGCTGCTTGGCTTTGCTGCACATGCCCAAACCCGCGTGGCGCAAAAGGCCGGGCTGTCGGTCAGCACGGTCGAGGTCATGCAACTCGCCATGTTCGTCGGCGTCATGGGGGCGGCATTGCTGTCGGCCATCTTTCTGATCCGCGAAAGGGCGCGCACCTCGGCGGAAAATGCCGAGCTCAGGACCCGCATCGCCGACGTTAATGCAGCGCTGCAGCGCTCGGAGGCGCTGCTCCATTCCCGCGATCAGCGCGTGGTGGTATGGGCGGCCGAGAACAAGAAACCTGAGCTTGTCGGGACATTGCCGATCGAAAGCGGCGCGCCGGAGGACCGGGCCGCTTTCCTGGCTTTCGGCCGCTGGCTGATGCCGCGTTCGGCGGCCGCACTCGAACATGCCGTCGCGGCGTTGCGCGACAAGGCAAAGCCGTTCGATCTGGTCATCGAATCGCAGGCCGGCCAGCCGCTCGAGGTTCACGGCCGCAAGAGTGCGGCGCATGTGCTGGTTCGCTTCGTCTCGCTTTCGGAGACACAGCGAAGCCAGGCCAGGCTGAAGATCGAGAACCAGCGCTTGGCCGCCGACCATGAGACGCTGATCGGCCTTCTGGATGCGCTCAAGATGCCATCATGGCTGCGCACCGTCGACGGGCGGCTGAAATGGGTCAACCGGGCCTATGCCGAAGCGGTCGAGGTCGAGAATGCCGAAGCGGCGGTCCGTGACGGCAAGGAATTCCTCGGCGGCCAGGCGCGCGACACGATCGCTGCGCAACACAAGTCGCACCCCGTCTTCGAACAGACACTCTCCACGGTCATCGAAGGCGACCGCCGTGTGTTTGCCGTGACCGATTTTGCCGGGGCGGATGGTTCGGCTGGTCTTGCCTGCGACATCAGCGCTATCGAGGCCATTCGCGCCGAATATGAGCGGACCGTGCAGAGCCACGCCGATACGCTCGATCAGCTCAACACCGCCGTGGCGATCTTCGATACCGACGAGAAATTGCGGTTTTTCAATCAGGCGTTCCAGAAACTATGGGGCCTCGACAGTGGCTTCCTGCACAGTGCGCCGGATAACGCCTTGCTGCTCGATCGCCTGCGCAGCGAAGGCAAGATCGCCGAGCAGCCCGAATGGCGGCGCTGGAAAGAGGGTTTGCTCGGCGCTTACCGCGCGGTTGAATCGCAGGAGCATTGGTGGCATCTGCCGGACGGCAAGACCATTCGCGTCGTCGCCAATCCGCAGCCCAAGGGCGGCGTCACCTGGGTGTTCGAGAACCTGACCGAGAAGATGGACCTTGAAAGCCGCTACCAGACCGCCGTGCGGGTCCAGGGCGAGACGCTCGACAACCTCGCCGAAGGCGTCGCTGTCTTCGGCCCCGACGGCAGGCTGAGATTGTCGAACCCGGCCTTTGCGGCATTGTGGGGGCTGGATGCCGATTCCTCAAAACCCAACGTTCATGTCTCGACGATCCGCGACCTGTGCGACCGCCGTGCCGTCGACAGTCCGTGGGGCGGGTTCGTTGCCGCCATCACCGGCTTCGACGACGAGCGCCGCGACCGCCACGGCCAGACCGAATTGAACAACGGCACCGTTTTGCGCTACGCCGTCATCCCTTTGCCCAACGGCCAGGTGATGATGACCTTCGTCGACGTTACCGACAGCGTCAATGTCGAACGGGCGCTGAAGGACAAGAATGAGGCGCTGCAAAAGTCCGACCAGATCAAGAACGAATTCGTGCAGCACGTCTCCTATGAGCTGCGCTCGCCGCTGACCAACATCATCGGCTTTACCGAGCTTCTTTCACTGCCGTCGACTGGTCCGCTGAACCAGAAGCAACGCGAATATATCGGGCATGTCGGCTCGTCCTCCTCGGTCCTGCTCACCATCGTCAACGACATCCTCGATCTGGCGACGGTGGATGCCGGCATCATGGAACTCGACATTTCCGAAGTTCACATCGACCGAACCATTACGGCCGCCGCCGAACTGGTCGCCGACCGGCTGGAGGAACATGCGATCAAGCTTAGGATCGACGCGGCGGCCGCACCGAAGACCTTCCACGGCGACGAGATCCGCGTCCGCCAGATCCTCTACAATCTGCTCAGCAATGCCGCCAATTACGCGCCGGAGGCGAGCACCATAACGCTCGCCTGCCGCCAACTTGCCGACGGCGTGGAATTTTCCGTTCACGATGACGGCCCCGGCATGCCGCCGGACTTGCTTGACTCCGTGTTCCGGCGCTTCGAGCCGCGCACCAATGGCGGCCGCCGCCGTGGCGCCGGGCTCGGCCTGTCGATCGTCAAGAGCTTTGTCGAACTGCATGGCGGCAGTGTCCGCATCGAGACCGGCAGGGATAAGGGCACCACGGTTGTTTGCGCCTTTCCCGACACGCCTTCCGGCATCCGCGCCGCGGCCGAGTAGCGCGTTCGATGGCGGTGTTGGTGCTTGAGCGTTTTCTCGCCGACGAGGCTGCGACGGCAAGGCTAGGCGAGGATCTCGCCATGTCGCTGCGCGTTGGCGACGTGCTCGCTCTCAAGGGCGATCTCGGCGCCGGCAAATCGAGCTTGGCACGGGCGCTGATCAGGGCACTGGCCGACGATGCCGGCCTCGACGTGCCGAGCCCGACCTTCACCCTGGTCCAGAGCTACGACGCGCGTGTGCCGGTCCATCATTTCGATCTCTACCGCCTGGGCACGGCATCCGAGCTGGACGAGCTCGGCTTCGACGAGGCGCTGACGCAAGGGGCTGCGCTGGTCGAATGGCCGGAGCGGGCAGAGGCATATTTGCCGAAAACCTCGGTGCTGGTCGAACTTCTCCAGCAGGGCGACGGCCGACTGGTGAGACTGTCGGGAGAGGGCGCCGCCTTCGAGCGCGCGGCGCGATCGCTGGCGATGCGCGATTTTCTCGGCCGGGCCGGTTGGGGCGAAGCGCAGCGACGATATTTCATTGGTGATGCCTCGGCCCGCTCCTACGAGATCGTCACGCTCGCCGGCTTTCCGCCGCGCGTGTTGATGAACTCGCCAAGGCTGCTGCTCGGACCGCCAGTCCGCGACGGCAAACCCTATGCCGAGATCGCCCACACCGCGCAATCCGTTTCGGCGTTCGTCGCCATCGACCGGGCCTTGCGGGCCGGCGGCGTCAGCGTCCCGGAAATCCATGCCCAGGACCTCGACCAGGGTTTTCTCCTGCTGGAACATCTCGGTTCCCAAGGGTTTCTCGACAAGCGCGGCCAGCCGGTGGTCGCGCGTTATGCGGCGGCGGCCGAACTGCTTGCCATGATGCACGGCAAAACATGGCCGGCCCGCATGCAGGCCGGCCCCGGCGTCTTCCACGAGGTGCCGCCTTTCGACCGCGACGCCATGATGATCGAGGCCGAATTGCTGGTCGACTGGTATGTCCCGGCGATATCAGGCGCTCCGCCAAGCGAGGCGTTGCGCGCCGGTTACCGCAGCGAATGGAATGCGGTGCTCGATCGGCTTGAGGGGCGCGAATACACGCTGATGCTGCGCGACTTCCATTCGCCCAACCTGATCTGGCGCGCTGACCGTTCCGGTCACGACCGCCTCGGCGTCGTCGATGTCCAAGATGCGCTGATCGGGCCGTCAGCCTACGACGTCGCCTCGCTCGCTATGGACGCGCGCGTCAGCATCTCACCCGAAATCGAAAAGCACACGCTTGGCGCCTATATCGACGCGCGCCGCGCCGCTGGCGTATTCGACGAGGACGAATTCCGCGAAACCTATGCAATCATGGCCGCACAGCGCAATTCCAAGATCCTCGGCATCTTCGTGCGGCTCGAAAAACGCGACGGCAAGCCCTATTATCTGAAGCACCTGCCGCGCATCCGCGACTATCTTCGCCGGGCACTGGCGCATCCGGCGCTGGCCGGGCTACAGGATTTCTACATCGCCCACGGCTTGCTGGAGGAACGCTCGATTTGACGGCTAAGGATTTGGGCCTGGAGGCATCGGACGAGGGACCGATGCCGACGACCGCCATGGTGCTCGCCGCCGGGCTCGGCAAGCGCATGCGGCCGATCACCGACACCATGCCGAAGCCGCTGGTCAAGATCGCCGGCAAGACATTGCTCGACTGGGGGCTGGACTGCCTGGCCGAAGCCGGCGTCGCCAAGGCCGTCGTCAACGTCCATTACCTGCCGCAACAGATCGTGGACCATGTAACCCGCCGCAGTGCGCCGAGAATTGTCATCTCGGATGAGAGTGGGGGCTTGCTCGACTCTGCCGGCGGTATCGTCAAGGCCTTGCCCAGTTTAGGGGCGCCCTTCTATGTGCTCAACGCGGACACCTTCTGGATCGACAGCGGCGTTTCCAATTTCAGGCGTCTTGCTCTTGCATGGGAGGGCGCGACAATGGACATTCTGCTGATGCTTGCGGATCTCCAGTCGGCAACCGGACATAGCGGCGGCACCGATTTCCTGATGGCGCCGGACGGCGCCTTGCGGCGTGCGAACAACGATCCCGCCGGCCTGATCTATGCCGGCGCCGCAATCGTCCATCCGCGCATCTTCAAGGATGCGCCGGCCGGCCCACACTCTCTCAACGCCTATTTCGATGCGGCAATCGCCGCCGGCCGCCTGTTCGGCATGACGATGCGTGGCCACTGGATCACTGTCGGCACACCTGACGCGATCCCGCGGGCGGAAGCAGCGGTCGCCGCTGCGCTTGCCGGCACGCCCGATGCTCTTGCTGAGGCACCCGGCGCTCTTACCGAGTCGAAATGAGCGGCTCCCGCCGCGTTTTCTCGATCCCGCCCGGAGCGCCGTTCCTGCCGACGCTGGCCGAGGCGCTGCTTGCAGGGCGCCTGGTTCCCGGCTTTGCCTATGACGGCGATCCGCTGGTGCTGGCCGATCTCACCATCTATGTGCCGACGCGCCGTGCGGCGCGGGCGCTTCGTGGCGTCTTCGTCGATGCTCTCTCGCGCTCGGGAAGCCGTTCGGCGATCCTGCCGGTCATCCGCCCGCTCGGTGAATTCGATGAAGATGAAGCCGCCTTCGATGCGGGAGCTTCGGCCGCTATCGACCTTGCGCCGCCGATCGCCGCGGCAGAGCGCCTGTTGCTGCTTGCGCCGCTGGTGCGGGCGTGGAAACGCCGCCTGCCGGCACATGTCGCGGCATTGTTCGACGAGGAGATCGTCATCCCGGCCTCGGCCGCCGACGCGATCTGGCTGGCGCGCGACCTTGCGCGCCTGATGGACGAGGTCGAGACCGAGGGCACGGACTGGGCGAGGCTCGCCGACCTTGTGACCGGCAACCTGGCGGGCTGGTGGCAGGTGACGCTCGATTTCCTGACCATCGTCACCGAGAACTGGCCGAAGCTGCTCGAGGAACGCCATCGCTCCAATCCGGCCGCGCATCGCAATGCCCTGATAAGGCTGGAGGCGGCGCGGCTGAAGCGTAATCCGCCGGCCGGACCGGTGATCGCCGCCGGTTCCACCGGTTCCATTCCCGCCACGGCCGAGCTGCTTGCCGTGATTGCCGGCCTGCCCAATGGCGCCGTTGTGCTGCCCGGCCTCGACCGGACGCTGGACGAGCCCTCCTTTGCCGCGATCAGTGCACTTGGTGCGCGCCCGGCCCTGCTTGGCCACCCGCAATACGGCCTGGCAAAGTTGATCGGCAAGATCGGCGTGCCGCGCGCCGAGGTCGAAGAGCTTGCTGCTGCGCCGCGGCCGCTTGCACTGCGCGCCGCACTCGTCGGCGAAGCGCTGCGCCCGGCGGAGACCACTGAGCTCTGGGCCGGGACGCGCGCCCGTTTCACCGCCGGCGATATTGCCGAGGCCTTCGCCGATGTGACGCTTCTCGAAGCCGCCAGCGAACGCGACGAAGCCGTGGCGATCGCCGTCGCGCTCAAACGGGCTGTCGAAAAGCCCGGCCAGCGCGCCGCATTTGTCACCGGCGACCGCGCGCTGGCGCGGCGCGTCTCAGTCGAGCTGTTGCGCTTCGGCGTCGCCGCCGACGATTCCGGCGGCACGCCGCTCATCAACACGCCAGCCGCCAGCCTGCTCAGGCTGGCGCTTCAGGCAGTCTTCCGCCCCGGCGACCCCGTCGCCCTGCTGTCGCTGCTCAAGCATCCCCTGCTTGGCCTCGGCCTGGAGCGGGCAAGCGTGCGCCATGCGGCCGAAATCGTCGAACTCGTGGCGCTGCGCGGCGGCACCGGTCGCCCGGACGTGGCGTCGCTGCCGCAGCTCTTCGACACCCGGCTCCTCGAATTCGACGGCGGCGGCAATCGCCGCCCACCCTTCTGGCGATCGCGGCTCTCGGTCAGGCGCATCGAACAGGCGCGCGATCTGCTGATCCGGCTAACGGCTGCGCTGGCGCCGCTGGTTGCTTTTCGCGGCGAGGAGAATGCCGATCTTGCAACGCTTGTGCGCGCCAGTGTCGGCGTGCTCGAAAGCCTCGGCCGCGCTGCTGACGGAGGCCTGAGCGAACTCTACGCCGGCGATGCCGGCGAAAAGCTCGCCGAGCTCTTGCGCGGGCTGGTCGCGGCCTCGGTGTCGTTCTCCTTCGCCGCTGACGAATGGCCTGACGTGATGGAGGCGCTGATCGCGCCCGAGACGGTCAAGCCGGCGCAGGGCACCGACAGGAACATCGCCATCTGGGGTGTGCTGGAAGCGCGGCTTCAGGACGTCGATACGCTGGTCGTCGGCGGGCTCAACGAAGGCGTGTGGCCGCGCAAGCTGGAGAGCGACCGCTTCATGTCGCGGCTGATGAAGACCGGCATCGATCTCGAGCCGCCGGAGCGGCGCATCGGCCTTGCCGCCCATGATTTCCAGATGGCCATGGGCGCCAAAAAAGTGGTGCTGGCTCGCTCCGCCCGCTCCGGCGACGCACCGTCGGTGCCCTCGCGCTGGCTGCAGCGTATCCTTACCTTCGTCGGCGAGGATCATGCCGCGGCACTTCGCCGGCGCGGCGATGAACTGCTTGCCTGGGCGCGTGCGCTCGATGCCGGCGAAAAGCAGGACTTTGCGCCGCGGCCGCAGCCGAAACCGCCGCTCACTGCCAGGCCGCACCACTTCTCGGTCACCGAGATCGAAACGCTACGTCGCGATCCCTATGCGGTCTATGCCAGAAGGATACTCGGTCTGATGCCGCTCGATCCGGTCATTCGCGATCCGGGCGCTGCCGAGCGCGGCACGCTGTTTCACGCCATTCTGCACTTGTTCTCGCGGACGGTGGCCGACCCGCGCGCGCCGGAAGCGCTGGACGGGCTCATCGCCGCAGGCCGCTCCTGCTTTGCCGAGGCGGCCCTGCCCGCCGATGTCGAGGCGGTATGGTGGCCGCGCTTCGAAAGGCTTGCCGCCGGCATCATCGAATGGGAGCGCGGCCGGGCCGCCGCCGTGGCACGGCGGCACGCCGAGGAACGCGCCGAAAAGACCGGTGTCGGCCGATCCGGCGTGACCCTGTCCGGCTATGCCGATCGCATCGATCTGCTGGCCGGCGGCATGGCCGACATCCTCGACTACAAGACCGGCTCCTCGCCATCCAAGGCACAGGCGCACACGCTGCTCGCGCCGCAACTGGCGCTGGAAGGCGCGCTGCTGCGTCGCGGCGCCTTCAAGGAGCTTGGCGCGTGCGAGCCGTCGCAACTGGCCTTTGTGCGGCTGAAGCCGAACGGCGAGGTGTTCGAGGAATCCATCCTCGAATACAACCGCAAGCCGCGAACCGCCGCCGATCTCGCCGAAGAGGCTTGGGCGCGGCTGGAAAAATTGCTGATCCACTACGCCGACCCGGCGACCGGCTATCTGTCGCGGGCGCTGCCGTTCCGCGAGGGTGAGACCGACGGCGACTACGACCATCTCGCCCGCGTGCTCGAATGGTCGGCTGGCGGCGACGCCGACGACGAGGGAGGGGAGGCATGAAAAAGGCCTACCCCGTTCCAACGGACACTGCCGCCAGTCAGGCAAGCGCCTCCGACCCGCGCAATTCCGCCTGGGTGTCGGCAAATGCCGGATCGGGCAAGACCCACGTGCTCGCCCAGCGCGTTATCCGGCTTCTGCTGCGCGGCACCGATCCGTCCAAGATCCTGTGCCTGACCTATACGCGTGCCGCCGCCGCCAACATGTCGAACCGGGTGTTTTCGACGCTGTCGCAATGGACGGCCTTGGGCGATGCCGAGCTCTCGACACGGATAGAGGCGCTGGACGGCCGCCAGCCCGACCGCGAAACCATGCGCCGGGCGCGGCGGTTGTTTGCCGAGGCGCTGGAAACACCGGGCGGGCTGAAGATCCAGACCATCCACGCTTTCTGTGAATCGGTGCTGCATCAGTTCCCGCTGGAAGCCAACATCCCGGCGCATTTCGAAATGCTCGATCCGCAGATGGAGGCCTCGCTGTTCGCCGCCGCCCGCCGCGACATGATTTCGGGCGGCGTTGCAGGCGATCCGGCATTGGCCGAGGCGTTTGCCACCGTGCTGGAGCGCGGCGGCGAACATGGGCTCGACGCACTGCTGGCCGAGATCGTGCGCAAGCGCGATGGCTTGCGCGCGTTCATCGCCGCGGCCGGCGGCGATGGTTTTCAGGCGCTGTTCGATGAGTTTCAGTTCCGCGCCGGCCAGACCGCCGAAGGCATAGCCGCCTCGGTCTGGCCGCTGCCCGGCTTCCTGCCGGATTATCTCGTCACCTTTTCACGGGCGGCCGAGGCCGCCGATGCGCGCATCGTACTGAACAATCTCTTGCCCTACGCCCGCCTTGCCTTTGCCGAGGAGGATACGGTCCGTCGCCTGAATTTGCTCTCCAAGGCTTTCCTGAGGGCCGACGGCGAGCCTTACGATCCGGCAAAGACGTTTAAAAGGGCCTTGCTTGACCGGCTGCCCGATCTTGCCGAACGTTATCTGGCGGCGGTCGACGCCATTCTCGAGATCTCCGACCGGCTGGCCTTGTTCAGGATGCTGGAAGGCACGCGTGCCGCGCTGACCATCGCCGACTGGCTGATCGCCCGCTACGAGCAATTGAAGCGCGCCCGCGGCTTCCTCGACTTCAACGACCTGATTACCCGCACCGTCAACCTTCTGGCGCGGCCCGATGCCGGCCCGTGGGTGCAATACAAGCTCGACCAGGGCATCGACCACATCCTGCTCGACGAGGCGCAGGACACCAGTCCCGACCAGTGGGAGGTGGTCAAGCGGCTGGCGGAGGAGTTCTTTGCCGGGCTCGGCGCACGCGACGCCGTCCACCGCACCATCTTTGCTGTCGGCGACGAAAAGCAGTCGATCTATTCCTTCCAGGGAGCCGCCCCGGAGTCCTTTGCCGACAGCCGGCTTTTGTTTGCCGGCAAAGTTAGATCCGCCGCCGCCGCCTTCGCCGATCTCAAGCTGACCTGGTCGTTCCGGTCGACCGAAGATGTTCTTGCCGCGGTGGATCGTGTCTTTGCCGACCCGAACGTGCGGCGCGGCATCAGTCACGATCCCGATCCGCTCGACCACAAGGCGATCCGCAACGATGCGCCGGGTTATGTCGAGGTCTGGCCGTCGATCGGCGCCGACGTCGTCGACGAACCGGACGATTGGACGCAAGCGGTCGACCATGCTCACGCGCCGGCAGTCCGCGTCGCTGAAAACGTCGCAGCGACCATTGCCCGCTGGATCGGCGGCGGCGAGGTGATCGAAGGGCGTGGCAAGAAACTCCAGCCCGGCGACGTGCTGGTGCTGGTGCGCAAGCGCGACCGCTTCGTCCATGCGCTGACGCGGGCGCTGAAGCGCCGCGACATTCCGGTGGCCGGCGCCGACCGGCTCAGCCTGCCCGGCCACATCGCGGTGAAGGACCTGATCGCACTCGGCCATTTTCTCATCCAGCCCGAGGACGATCTGTCGCTGGCCGCCGTGCTGCGCAGCCCGATCTTCGATGTCTCGGAAGAGCAGCTTTTCGCGCTTGCTGCCGAGAGGCCGTCGGGCGTCTCGCTGATCGCCTCGCTGCGCCGGCATGCCGGCGAAAGCGAGGCGTTGGACGCCGTCGTCAGCCGGCTCGACACATGGTCGAACGAGGCCGCATTCAAGCCGGTGTTCGAATTCTATGCCGCGGCCCTCGCCCGCGACGGCCTGCGCAAGAAGATGATCGCGCGGCTCGGGCCGGAGGCCGGCGACATTCTCGACGAACTCCTGAATTTCTGCCTGGCCGAGGAACGGACCGGCCTGCCGGGACTGGAATCCTTCCTGTCGACGTTGGAAAACGCCGGCCCCGAGATCAAGCGCGAGATGGACCAGACCCGCGACGAGGTTCGCGTCATGACCGTGCATGCCGCCAAAGGCCTCGAAGCGCCGGTGGTATTCCTTGTCGATGGCGGCTCGGCGCCGTTCAGCGACCAGCACCTGCCAAGATTGATGCCGTTCGAAGGCTCGGGCGACTGCTGGCAGGGCAAGGGCTATCTCTGGCGCTCGGCCAGCGATGTCGCCAATGGATTTTCACGCGCCGCATCGGCCCGCGCTCGCGAACTCGCTGACGATGAATATCGCCGGCTGCTCTATGTCGGCATGACCCGCGCCGAGGATCGGCTGATCATCTGCGGCTACCATGGCAAACGGGCGCCGAATACCGGCACCTGGCATTCGATCGTCAGCCGAGCACTGGTCGGTGCCGCGGAGAGCGAAGAACGCCGGCATCCCGCCACTGGCGAGACCGTGCATCGTTTTCAGGTGACGAAGCTGCCGCCGATGCCGCAGGCGTCAGTGGATGAGGCACGACAGGCGGAACGCTTTGCGCCATTGCCGGAGACCCTGTTCCAGCCTCTGCCGCCCTTCGAGGAATTGCCGCGGCCGCTGTCGCCGTCCGGCGCCTCGGTGCTGATCGACGAGGCGCGGCAAGCGGTGGCCGACACGCGTTCGCCGGTGCTGGATGCCGACGCCGAGCCCGGCTTTGCCGTCATACGCGGGCTGGCGCTGCACAAATTGCTGCAGATGCTGCCCGGCATCGCCGAGGGCGAACGCCGGGATGCCGCCGAACGCTATCTGGCAAGAGCCGGCGCGGCATGGCCCGACGACGAGCGCGACAAGGCCTTGGCTGGCGTTTTCAGAATTCTTGCCGACAGCCGCTTTGCGCCGCTGTTTGCGCCAAATTCGCGCGCCGAAGTTGCCATCATGGGCAGCCTGGAGGTGAGGGGCAAACTGCGCTCGATTTCCGGCAAGATCGACCGGCTGGCAGTAACGCCGGACAAGGTTTCGATCGTCGACTACAAGACCAATCGGCCAGCGCCGGCTACGCTCGCCGAAGTGCCACAAGCCTATGTTCTGCAGCTCGGACTCTATCGCGCGCTGCTTCAGCCGCTCTATCAGGGACGCGAGGTCTCGGCGGCGCTGCTGTTTACCGAGGCGCCGCGGCTGATCGAGCTGCCGGCAGGGGCCATGGACGACGCGCTTGCTAGACTCACGGGAGCGTGACACAACACTTGCTTGAACACGGATGCGATCACCACCACATTTGGTGCGACGAACAAATCGAAAGGATCTCAGCATGGCCACCGTCAAGGTCGACAAGAGCAATTTCCAGGCCGACGTGCTCAACGCCAAGGAGCCGGTAGTGGTCGATTTCTGGGCGGAATGGTGCGGCCCGTGCAAGATGATCGCCCCGGCGCTCGAGGACATCGCCATCGAACTCGGCAGCAAGATAAAGATCGCCAAGCTCAACATCGACGAAAATCCTGAGCTGGCCGCGCAGTTCGGCGTGCGCTCGATCCCGACGCTGATGATCTTCAAGGGCGGCGAAGTCGCCGACATGAAGGTCGGTGCCGCGCCGAAAACGGCATTGTCGCACTGGATTAACGGCAGCCTCGCCTGATCCGATCAAAATTTTGCAGAAAGCCCGGCCTTGCGCCGGGCTTTCTTTTGCTGGCGTCATTGGTGGGCCGCTCTGGCACTCGCGGCTTGCTGCCCGGTATTCTTCTCTTCTGAATACAAAGGAGAAGCGATATGACCGGATCCGCCAAGGCCACCGTCTTCATCGACAATGAGCGCGTCATCGTCACCGAATACCGCTTCGCCCCGGGAGACAACACCGGCTGGCACCGCCATGGCCACGACTATGTGATCGTGCCGCTGACCGACGGCAAGGTGAAGCTCCTGACCAAGGATGGGGAATCCTTCGCCGAAATGAAGAAGGGCGCGCCGTATTTCCGCAACGAGGGCGTCGAACATGACGTCATCAGCGCAAACGATGGCGAATTCGCCTTCATCGAGGTCGAGTTGAAATAGTCCACCAACCATCGGCTGCGCCGCTACAATTGTCCGGCGAGGCGCTATTCACCAATCCGCGATACGATCGCCGCCGACGAATTGGGCGCTTTTCTCAGTGTATTCGAACAGTTCTATCTTCACGCCATTGGGGTCGCGGATCCAAGCCTGGTAGGTGTCATCGCACGCGCGTTTCTTGGAAGTGATATCAACCTCCTTTGACCTCAGATGGGCGATCGCGGCGTCGACGTTTTCCACTTCGAGGCAGAAGTGGTTGATCTGGTTCAAGTCGCTATAGCTGGCGTCGTCTTTCTGGAACACCTCGACATGGCTACGGCTGCCGCAATTGAGGTAGAAGCCGAAAATCTTCCCGTCGCGCAGGAAATTGAACTGGGTGTCCATGCCGAGGACGTCCCGATAGAAGCTTCGCGTCATCTCCAGGTCATTCGCGAAAATGCAAACGTGAGCGAGCTGCTTTACCTTGATCATGATTGGCTCCTCGCGGTGGTCTGGTAAGTGTGTCCGGGTGAAGCACGCCTCAAACCGGCGGCGTGCCGTTTTCGGCCAATACCGCGCCGGCCAGGTAAAGCGATCCGCCGATCAGGATGCGCGGCGGCGGTCCGTCCCATGTGTCGCGCAGCAGCATCAGCGCATTGGCGACGGAACTGACCGGTTCGGCCGACAGACCGGCCTCGATAGCGCGCGTCGCCAGCTCGTCGTTCGGCACGCCCGCGTCGCTCAGGCTCACCGGCACGGTGTAGACATGCCGCACCAGCCCTTTGAAGGCGCGGAAATAGCCGCTCTGGTCCTTGGTGTTGATCATGCCCGAGATCAGGAACAGGGGCCGCGGGTTCTTTTCCTCCTGCTCGGCCAGCGCCTCGGCGACGACCACGCCGGCGCCGGGATTATGGCCGCCGTCGAGCCAGATGTCGGCGCCCTTCGGCGCCAGTTCGCTCAGCCGGCCTTGCGGCAGCTTCTGCATGCGGCCCGGCCAGGCGACATTCGTCATCGCCTTCTCGGCGGCTCGGTGGCTGATCTCGAAGCCCGCCGCCTTGACCGCCGCGATCGCCGCCGCCGCATTGGCGAATTGATGGCGCCCCGGCAGGCGCGGCGGCGGCAGGTCCATCAACCCATCTTCGTCCTGATAGACCATGCGGCCGTTTTCCTCATAGGCAAGGAAATCCTGGCCATAGACGAAGGCGGGGCCGTCGAGCCGCTCGGCGGTTTCGATGAGCACCTGCTGCGCCGTCTCGCTTTCCTGCGCGCCGATGACGACCGGGCATCCGCGCTTGATGATGCCGGCCTTTTCGGCGGCAATCAGCTCGACGCGGTCGCCGAGATAGGCTTCGTGGTCGAGCGACACCGGCATGATCACCGACACGGCCGGCTCGGCGATGACATTGGTGGCGTCGAAGCGGCCGCCAAGGCCGACCTCGAGGATGACGGCATCGGCCGGATGTTCGGAAAACAGCAGGAAAGTGACGGCGGTGAGGATTTCGAAGACGGTGATCTTCTGGCCTTGATTGGCTTTGGCGACGCGGGCGATGGCTTCGGCGAAGACCTTGTCGTCCACCAGCCTGCCGCCGCCATCGGCGGCCAGCCGGTAGCGCTCGTGCCAGTTCACCAGATGTGGCGAGGTATGAACGTGGACGCGGTAGCCGGCGGCTTCGAGCAGCGCCCGTGAAAAGGCGGCACAGGAGCCCTTGCCGTTGGTGCCGGCGATGTGGATGACCGGCGGCAACTGGTCCTGCGGATTGCCGAGGCGTTCGAGCAGCCGCGAAATGCGGTCGAGCGAAAGGTCGAAGCCCTTCGGGTGAAGCGCCATCAGGCTTTCGATTTCGCGGTCGGCGGCAAGCGTGGTCATGGCGAATCCTAGGCGCGCCACGGACGGCGCGCAATCGCAGTTCGTGGCGAATGCGTCAGGCGTGCGGCCGGGCTTCGGCCGGAATCACCGACGGCGGCAGGATCTCCGGCTCCTGCGATTTTTGCTCTTCAGGCAGCTTGAGCAGCATTCTCAGCAGCCGTGCAATCGTCTGGCGCATCTCCAGCCGTGACACCACCATGTCGACCATGCCGTGTTCCATCAGATATTCGGCGCGCTGGAAGCCGTCGGGCAGCTTTTCCCTGATCGTCTGCTCGATGACACGCGGGCCGGCAAAGCCGATCAGCGCGCCGGGCTCGGCAATGTGTACGTCACCCAGCATGGCGTAGGAGGCGGTGACGCCGCCGGTCGTCGGGTTGGTCAGGACGACGATGTAGGGCAGGCCGGCCTCCTTCAGCCTGTCGACGCCGACCGTGGTCCGTGGCAACTGCATCAGCGACAGGATGCCTTCCTGCATGCGGGCGCCGCCGGAGGCCGCAAACAGGATCAGCGGCCGCTTGCGCTGCAAGGCGACCTCGAAACCATGCACGATGGCGTCACCGGCCGCCATGCCGAGCGAGCCGCCCATGAAGGCAAAATCCTGCACCGTCACCACCACCGGCACGCCTTCGACCGTGCCCAGCGCATTGATGATGGCGTCTTCCATTCCGGTCTTGGCCTTGGCATCCTTCAGCCGGTCTACGTAGCGCTTCTCGTCGCGGAACTTGAGCGGATCCTGAACGACCTTAGGGTTTTCCAGCGCCTCGTATTTGCCGTCGTCGAGGAAGAATTTCAGCCGTTCCTTTGCCGATATCTTCATATGGTGGCCGGAGGACGGGATGACGAACTGGTTCTGCTCCAGATCCTTGTGGAACACCATTTCACCGGTCTCGGGATCCTTGATCCACAGGTTTTCCGGCATGTCGGTGCGGCGGCCGAGCATCGAATTGATCTTCGGACGGACGTAATTGGTGATCCAGTTCATCGCTTCGGCTCCTGTCCCTTAAGAAGACGTAGGAAGATTATTCGGCGGCAGCAAGGCGAGCCGCGCGAACCCCTTGTGACAGTCCGCTGACCAGCGTGGCGACGGCCTCGGCCGGATCGGCGGTCTTTTCGCCCTTCGGCCCGAGCACGTTGGCGACGGCATTGACAATCGCCGTGCCGACAACGACGCCGTCGGCCGACGCGCCGATGGTGCGCGCCTGCTCGGCGGTCTTGACGCCGAAGCCGACGCAGACCGGCAGGTCGGTATGGCTCTTGATGCGCTTGACCGCTGCCGCCACCTTGCCGGTGTCGGCCAGCGCCGAACCGGTAATGCCGGTCATCGAGACGTAGTAGACGAAACCCGACGTGTTCTGCAGCACCTTGGGCAGGCGCTTGTCGTCGGTGGTCGGCGTCGCCAGCCGGATGAAATTGATGCCGGCCTTGATTGCCGGGATACAAAGTTCCTCGTCCATCTCAGGCGGCAGGTCGACGACGATCAGCCCGTCTATGCCGCTGGCCAGCGCATCGCTCAGGAAGCGCTCGACGCCGTAGATGTAGATCGGATTGTAATAGCCCATCAAGACGATCGGCGTTTCACTGTCGCCGGCGCGGAATTCCGAGGCCATCTTCAGCGTCTTGACCAGGGTCTGGCCGCCCTTCAGCGCCCGCAGGCCGGCCGCCTGGATCGCCGGGCCGTCGGCCATTGGATCGGAAAACGACATGCCGAGCTCGATGATGTCGCTGCCGGCGCCGGGCAGCGCCTTCATGATCGACAGGGACGTGTCGTAGTCGGGGTCGCCGCCCATGAAATAGGTGACGAGTGCCGGGCGCCCCTCGGCCTTCAGCTTTGCCATGCGGCGGTCGATACGGGTGGCCATGATCAGATCTCCATGCCCAGCATATTGGCCACCGTATGCACGTCCTTGTCGCCGCGGCCGGACAGGTTGACGATGACGATCTGGTCCTTGTCCATATCAGGCACGATCTTCACCGCCTGTGCGATGGCATGGGCCGATTCAAGCGCAGGAATGATGCCCTCGACGCGTGTCGTCAACTGAAACGCCTCCAGCGCCTCGCTGTCCAGGATCGGCACATAGTCGACGCGGCCGGAATCGCGCAGCCACGAGTGCTCCGGCCCGACGCCGGGATAGTCGAGGCCGGCCGAGATCGAGTGGCCGTCCATGATCTGGCCGTCGGCGTTCTGCAGGAGGTAGGTACGGTTGCCGTGCAGCACACCGGGCGCGCCGGCACTCATCGAGGCGCAATGCTCGATGCCGTCGAGGCCGCGGCCGCCGGCTTCGACGCCGATGATGCGCACCTCACTGTCATCGAGGAAGGGATGGAACAGGCCGATAGCGTTGGAACCGCCGCCGACACAAGCGATGATTGTGTCCGGCAGCCTGCTTTCCTGCTCGAGGATCTGGGCACGCGCCTCGGTGCCGATCACCGACTGGAAGTCGCGCACCAGCTCCGGATAGGGGTGCGGGCCGGCGGCGGTGCCGATCAGGTAGTAGGTATCCTCGACGTTGGTCACCCAGTCGCGCAGCGCCTCGTTCATGGCGTCCTTCAGCGTGCCGTGGCCGGCGGTCACCGGCCGCACCTCGGCGCCCAGAAGCTTCATGCGAAAGACGTTGGGGCTTTGCCGGGCGACGTCGGTCGCGCCCATATAGACGATACAAGGGAGCCCGAAGCGCGCCGCCACCGTGGCGGAAGCGACGCCATGCTGGCCGGCACCGGTCTCGGCGATGATCCGCGTCTTGCCCATGCGCTTGGCGAGCAGGATCTGGCCGAGGCAGTTGTTGATCTTGTGCGAGCCGGTGTGGTTCAGGTCCTCGCGCTTGAAATAGACTTTTGCGCCGCCCCCGAGACCCTTAGCCGCGGAAACCTCGCGAAGATGCCGGGTCAGGCCTTCAGCGAAATAGAGCTTCGACGGCCTGCCGGCATAATGCGTCGAGAGATCGGTCAGTTCGGCCTTGAAATCCGGGTCGTTCTTGACTTCGTTCCAGTGCCGTTCCAGCTCGAGGATCAGCGGCATCAGCGTTTCGGCAACGAAACGACCGCCAAAAATGCCGAACATGCCCTGCTCGTCGGGGCCGGTGCGGAAGGAATTCGGTATCGCCGGCCTGTCCATCGCCGATCTCCTGGTCTGTGGTTTTAAGCGTGCTCAGGCGGCGCGGTTGTCGCGTGCTGCCCCGACGGCCCGGAAAAATTGTTCGATCAGCGCCGGTTCCTTGATGCCCGGCGCGCTCTCCACGCCCGAGGAAACATCTATTCCGGGCGGGTTCGCCAGCCGAAGGGCGTCGCCGATATTGCCGGCATTGAGCCCACCGGAAAGCATGTAATCGACGCCGGCGTCAAGGCCGGCCAGAACGCGCCAATCGAAGGCAAGGCCGTTGCCGCCCGGCAATTCCGAACCCTTAGGCGGCTTGGCGTCGAACAGGAAACGGTCGGCAATGCCGATGAAGGGTTTGACCCGCTCGAGATCGGCAGCCTCGCCGACCGGCAGTGCCTTCATCACCGGCAAGCCGTAGCGCGCCTTCACCTCGGCCACCCGCTCGGGCGTTTCGACGCCGTGAAGCTGCAGCATATCGGGCTGCATCTTTTCGACGATCTCGTCCAGGAACGCCTCGCTGGCGTCGACCGTCACCGCAACAGCCTTGGCCTTGCCGCGCGCCGCTTCGCGCAGGCGGCCGGCTTCCGCCGGCTCGACATAGCGCGGGCTTTTGGCAAAGAAAATGAAGCCGACATGGCTGGCGCCGCCGGCCAATGCCGCAGCCAGAGCCTTGTCGGTCTTCAACCCGCATATCTTGATGTCGAGCGCCATGGCGCGGGATTGGCACGAAACGGCCAAAGAGTCGAGAAAAAGCATCCTGTTTGCCGCCAGCGCGGAACGCGCTACCTTGCTAATGTAAGAGCGGAACGCGCCACCTTGCTAATATAAGAGCGCAACGCGCTACTTGCTCAGGCACAAAGGCGGGAGAACAAAGACCATGCCGGAAAAGACCGTCGCGGAACTCAGGCACAAGCTGGCGCAGGCCCATGAGGTCATCGCTCATTTGATGGACAAGGCCGCTTTCAACGGCGCCGAGGCGCACCGGGCGCTGGCCTATTTCAGCAACGACACCTTCGAGCAGGATTTCCTGCCCTGGCCGCGCCATGTCGATGAGGGGTTGCGGCCGGAGGAGTTGAACGCGGCGAATGACGATTGATCGGACAATTACTCGAACGCGATCGCCTGCAGCGCGCCGCCATTGCGCTTGAGCCAGTCCCTGCAGCGCACGGTGTCCGGGCAAAGCTGCTCGCATAATTTCCAGAATTTCGGGCCGTGGTTCATCTCCTTGAGATGCGCCACCTCATGCGCGACGAGGTAGTTTATCACCGGCCGCGGCGCCATCATGATGCGCCAGGAAAACGACAGATTGCCCTCCGACGTGCACGATCCCCAGCGGCTCGACGTATCCTTGAAGCGGATCGCCTTGGCGCGCTTGCCGACCGCAGCACTGTGCTTGGTCACCAGCGCTTCGATCTCGCGCTTGGCTTCGCGCTTGAGGAAATCGGCGATGCGGCGCGGCAGATGCACGCGTTCGCCATGCACGATCATCAGCGGCCCGCGCTCGTCGCGCGACAGCGTGACGGTGCCGCGTTTCGACGGTTCATGGACGATGCGATGCGGCACGCCACGCACCGGTATCTTGATGCCGGGCCGCACCTGCGGCCGATTGGGCACTTTGGCCAGCCTTTGCTCCAGCCAGTCCTGATGGCGGTCGAGGAATTTTTCCACCTCGCCGCGCCGCAGCCCCGGCGGCACGGTGATGCGCAGGCCGCGCCCCCCGGAATCGATGCGCAGCGTCAGGCGCCGCGCCCGGTCGTTCTCGACGATCTTGAGCGGCAGCGTGCGGCCGGCAACGCAATGCTCGCGCTCCACGACCGGCGTGGGCTTGGGTTTCGTCGGGGTGCGAAAGAAGCCGAAGGACATTCCGAGACGATACGTGATTCGAGGGAAACGACTAGAACAAAAAAGAAACGGCGCCGCTGACGCGACGCCGTTGGATTATTTATCTGCGCACTGGACCTTACTCGTCGAGCAGGCCCGGCGTGCCGCTGGATTTGTTGTTCGTCGTCGATCCGGTCGTGGGCGACGTCGACTTGTTGCGCTTGGCCATGAAGCGGTCGAACTCTTCCTGGTCCTTGGCGCGGCGCAATTCACGAGCATATTCGTCGAACTCGCTCAGCATCTCGTCGAGCTTGCGGCGTTCCTCGGCAAGCCGCTCGAGCTCCTTTTCGCGCCAATCGTCGAAAGCGACGTTGCCGGTGCGGGCGGAGCCATGACCCCAGCGCGCGGCCTTATCGGAACCGCGGCGGCAGCCGGCGAAGATGCCGTCGGTGGCGCGGTTGACGTCACGCTTGAAGCCGTCGAGCCTGTCGCCCCAGATGATGTAGGCGAGCATGGCTAAGCCGAGCGGCCAGAACACCATGAACCCGATCACCATCAACGCGATGGTCGCCGGCGTCCAGGCCGGACGGATCAATGCAGATGTGTTCATTTCTCCCAATCCTTCAGTTGGAGACAGCCAAATCCGGCTGCGTGGAATCGAAATGGGATGGAGAAAACGGCGATTCAAGACAGCAACCGCCAAAACCGGACAAGCGGCTGAAATGATTATCGCTTTTTGACCTTTTCGAGGAAAAGCACGACCAATCCCGCAATCAGCCCCCAGAACGCCGCGCCGACGCCGAACAGCGTCAGCCCCGATGCGGTGACGGCGAAGGTGACGGTGGCGGCCATCCGCTCGTCCTCGTCTTTCAAGGCGATCGACAGCGCATTGGCGAGCGGTGCCATTAGCGCCAGGCCGGCGACCAGCGCGATCAGGCTCTGCGGCAATACGGCGAAGATCGCCACCAGAGATGCGCCGAACAGGGCAAAGACGAGATAGGCCAGCGCGTAGAACGGACCGGTCTTCCAGCGCTCGGCCGGATCGGGATGCACATCAGGCCCGGTGCAGATCGCCGCGGAGATCGCCGCCAGATTGGTGGTCGAGGCGCCGAACGGCGCCGTCAGCAGCGAAAACAGGCCGGTGACGCCGATCAGCGGCCCGGGTTCGGGATGATAGCCGGCTGCCCTCAGCACGGCGAGGCCGGACAAGTTCTGCGAGGCCATGGTGACGAGGTAGAGCGGCAAGGCGAGGCCGATGATCGCGGTGGCGCTGAACTGCGGCATCACCAGCGTCAAGCTCGAAAGTTCCGGTGCCGGCAGACCGCCGACCCGGCCGGTGAGAAAGGCGGCGAGACCGCCGCCGATCAGCACCAGCAGCACCGACAGCGCCGGGTTGAACAGGCGGATGGCGAAGAACGCCGCAACCAGCGGCAGGATCAGCCAGGGGTCGACGGGGACGGTTTTCACCGCATTGATGGCGAAGGTGACGACGATGCCGGCCAGCATTCCGGATGCGACCGAAGCCGGTATTCTGGCGATCAGCTTGGTCAACGGCCTGAACAGGCCTGTGGTGATCAGCAGGACCGCGGTGATGATGAAGGCGCCAACCGCCTCGCCCATCGAAAAGCCGGTCGATGCGGCGATCAGCGCGACGCCTGGCGTCGACCAGGCGGTGATGACCGGCATTTTCGTACGCCACGACAGCCACAGGCTCTCGACCGCCATCGCCAGGCAAAGCGCCGTCACCCAGCTTGCGGTCTCGACCTGCGTTGCGCCGACCGCCTTGGCGGCGGCAATGACGATGGCCAGCGTACCGCCGAAGCCGACGATCGCCGCCACGGAGGCGGACACCGGAATGGAAATGCGCATGTCTCTATCCCGCCTGCCGCACCATCGCGTCCACCGCCCGCACCAGCATGTCGAGATCCTGCGGCCGCGACAGGCGGTGGTCGCCGTCGGGGATGAGCGACAACGTGACATCGTCGGCCGGCAGCAGGCTGACCAGCTTCAGCGCATGGCTCGACGGCACGTCGGGATCGGCCAAGCCTTGCAGGATATGGACCGGACAGTGCGTGTCGATCGGCCCGGTCATCACCCGGTTGTTGCGGCCGTCCTCGATCAGTGCGCGCGTGTAGATGTACGGTTCGGCGGAATAGTCCGACGGCTCCTCGAAAAAGCCCTTGTTCCTGAGGTCGCGCTTCTGCGCCCCGGTCAGCACCGGCTCCACCAGTTCGAACGTGAAATCGGGCGCCGGCGCCAGCAGCACAAGGCCGGCGACACTGTTCTCGCCCGACTTGCGCAACTCCTGCACCATCCGCAGCGCGATCCACGCGCCCATCGACGAGCCGACCACGATTTGCCTGCCCTGGGTGAAGCGGCGGAAAACCGCCAGGCTCTCGCCCAGCCATTTCGAGATGGTGCCCTCGGCAAAGGCGCCACTCGATTCGCCATGGCCGGAATAATCGTGGCGCAGAAAGGCGCGGCCTTCTTTGCGCGTCCATTCCGACAGGGTTTCGGCCTTGGTGCCCAGCATGTCGGATTTGTAGCCGCCAAGCCAGACGATGCCGGGCTCGGCACCTGCCGCATGCCTGACGGCGATGCTCGTCCCGTCGACGTCCAGGAAGATCGGGGTGGTGGCGCTCATGATGTATTCCCTCACGCCGGTCTTTTGGCACAGCAAGGCATTCAACGAAAAGTGCTCTGCGGTGTCTTTAGCTTGGTGCAACGGCGCTGATTTGCCTTCGCGTTCCCATTGACACGGCGTCGCTTGCTTAATGTATTGCGTATCGCGTTACAGAGCCCTATATGTCTTTAACCGTCCAGGAAGCCGCGCAATGTCCGCCCTGTCACCGAGAAAAGAGACGCCCGTATCGATGCGGTTCCGCAACGATGATCTTGCGATCATAGATCGTGGCGCAGACCTGCTTGGCCTTTCGAGAACGGAATTCATGCGACGCGCAGCAATTCAGGAGGCGCAAACCGCCATCCTGAACGAAACCGTCATCCGGCTCTCCCCAGACGCTTTTCAGGATTTCGTGCAGGCGATCAGTGCGCCGCCTGCTCCCATTCCACCCAAGGTCGCCGAGCGCCTGCGACGCAAGAGCAGCTGAATCGGGTGGCGCTGTCTGGTGTCGAACTCCTCTCGGACAGACATCGCTTGGAAGGGTTCGAATGCGGCAAGCCCGCACTTGACCATTGGCTGGCGAACTTCGCCCGTTCGAATCACGCGCGTGGCTTTACGCTGGTCCTTGTAGTTCACGATGCTGGTCAGGTGATCGGCTACTACGGCTTGGCTCCGACTGTGATCGAGCCCAATACCGCTCCACGTGCCATCCGAACGAGGCGCCCGCCGGATCCAATTCCCTGTTTGCTAATCGGCCAGCTGGCTGTAGACCGCCGCCATGTCGGCCGGGGGATAGGCTCGGCGCTTGTGAAGGACGCCTTGCAACGGTGTATCGCCGGCGCGGCTATCGTCGCAGGCCGCGCCGTCATTGTGCGCGCCATTGATCGTGAGGCCGAGACATTCTGGCAAAGCTGGGGATTCATCCCGGCGCGCGATAACCCTTCGGTTCTGATGCGCTCGCTTGACGATATCCGAGCCTGGCTCTCCGGCTACTGACCATCGTTCATGCGTAGCTGGGTTTGTTTGCCGCTTTGGGTTTTGCTCTTCTCATCGAGCAGGTGATTTCCTGAGAATGCTGTGCTATTGACTCCGACCGCGCGCTCACCACATTGCGCGTTCGCAATTCTGAACTGAAGAACCCCTTAACGAAACGGCTCAAGGAGACCACGACCATTCGCAGACCTTTCAAAGCAGCGGCGCCCACCAAGGAAGGCCCGCGCTCCAACCGTGATATCCGGGTTCCCCGGGTCCAGCTAATCGACGCCGAAGGCCAGAACCGCGGCGATGTCTCCATCAACGACGCATTGCTGCTCGCCGAAGAGGCTGGGCTCGATCTGGTCGAGATATCGCCCAATGCAGTGCCGCCCGTCGTAAAGATCCTCGATCTCGGCAAGCTGAAATACGCCAACCAGAAGAAGGCGGCCGAAGCGCGCAAGAACCAGAAGGTCATCGAGATCAAGGAGATCAAGATGCGCCCGAACATCGACAGCCACGACTACGAGACCAAGATGAAGGCCGTCCGGCGCTTTTTCGAGGAAGGCGACAAGGTCAAGCTGACGCTGCGCTTCCGCGGTCGCGAGATGGCGCATATGGAACTCGGTATGCAGCTTCTGAACAAGGTTCGCGAGGAAGTGGCGCCCATCGCCAAGGTCGAAGCCGAACCGAAACTCGAAGGCCGCCAGATGATGATGGTGCTGGCGCCCCGCTAAAGCGCGTTGCGCTTTAGTTCTGTTTTGTGCATGTCGTTGTCCCAAAACCGCTGCGCACCCTCGGGTCAAGCCCGTCGGCAGGCTTTTTGGGCGACGTGCATAAAATCCGCCTGAATCATGTTGCAAGGCGTCCCGGCGATCGGCGGGGCGCCTGTTTTCTTGGCCAGACGCTGCGATCGCCGGCGAGAGCAAAGACGCTCTGGTTCCCTCGACGATCGGATTCCCGACATGGTCAATGACGTCAAGCATTCGGAAGCCAAATATGGGCTGGGCAGCTACCAGCACACACGCAGGATGGTGCTTGGCGTCGTCGTCGTCGTCCTGTTCGCGATACTTTTGTTCGGGCAGTCGGTTTTTCCGCCCGATACGCCTGTGCATGAAACGATCGAAATGGTCGGCGTCGTGCTGATCTTTCTCGGAATCGTCGGGCGCTTGTGGTCGACGCTCTATATTGGCGGACGCAAATCTTCCGAAGTGGTGACCGGCGGACCTTATTCGATCACCCGCAACCCGCTCTATGTCTTCTCAACTTTAGCTGCCGCCGGTGTCGGCGCACAGATCGGCTCCTTCACCGCCACGATCGGCTTTGGAGCGCTCTGCGCGGGTGCCTTTTACATCGTTATCCTGCGCGAGGAGAAATTCCTCAAGGAGGTTCTCGGCGCGCCATACCAGGCCTACCTGGCGAAAGTGCCGCGCTTTTTTCCGAAGCTGTCGCTGTATCAGGAAGGCGACACCGGCGGCTTCAAGCCGCGCCTGCTGCGAACCACGCTGCTGGACGGTCTGGTCTTCCTGGTTGCCTTACCGGCTTTCGAACTGATCGACGGCGCCCAGCAGTCCGGCATATTGCCCGTGCTGTTCCGTTTCCCCTGAGCACAGTGTTGTGAGTACAGTGTTGTTAGTATGGTGTTGCTGAGCACAGTCTTGCTGGGCACGGGGGTGTTGCGCGCGCCCCCGCTTTGACGTATAGGACCGCCGTTCCCAAAAAACCGCCCGGCAGGGCATGCCGTGGCGGTTTCATTTGCTTTTCGGGCTTTGGTCGGCCTGAAGCGAACAAAAAGCGCGTTGGTGCGCATATAAACGGAGTAGCAAAATGCCCAAGATGAAGACCAAATCGGCCGCCAAGAAGCGGTTCAAGATCACAGGTACGGGTAAAGTTCTGTCGGCTGCGGCCGGCAAGCGTCACGGCATGATCAAGCGTTCCAACAAGTTCATTCGAAATGCCCGCGGCACGATGGTTCTGGCTGAACCGGATGGCAAGAAGGTCATCAAGAATTTTCTGCCGAACGGCCTCTAGGGCATTCGGTCTGGACAGCGTTTTAAGGAGATCATGACATGGCACGCGTAAAGAGAGGCGTCACCTCGCACGCCAAGCACAAGAAGGTCCTGAAAGCCGCCAAGGGTTTTTACGGCCGTCGCAAGAACACCATCCGCATCGCCAAGCAGGCAGTGGAAAAGTCGCTGCAGTACGCCTATCGCGACCGCAAGAACCGCAAGCGCTCGTTCCGCGCGCTGTGGATCCAGCGCATCAACGCGGCGACGCATGAGCATGGCCTGACCTATGGCCGCTTCATCGACGGTCTCAACAAGGCCGGCATCGAGATCGACCGCAAGATCCTGTCGGACATGGCCATCCACGAGCCGCAGGCCTTCGCCGCACTCGTGGCCAAGGCCAAGGTCGCGCTCGAATACCTGAAGAACACCACGCCGAATGCTTTTGAAAGCGCTGTCGCTTAAGACCAGCGCTTCCCAAGCTATTCGACACTTGATTTGGGAAACCCGCGCTGGCAGGGCTGGCGCGGGTTTTTCTTTGCTTCCAATCGGGTCTGGAACATGAGTGACATGGAAACTCTCGAAAATTCCCTGATGGCCGAGATTGCCTCGGCCGCCGACGAGCAGGCGATCGAGGCGGTGCGTGTCTCGGCCCTTGGCAAGAAGGGCTCGGTTTCCGAGATGCTGAAGACGCTCGGCTCGATGAGCGCCGAGGAGCGACAGGTCAAAGGCCCGGCAATCAACGGCCTCAAGAACCGCGTCACCGAGGCGCTTTCGGCGCGCCGCGCCGAGCTGAAAGATGTGGCGATCACGGCACGGCTTGCCGCCGAGACGGTCGACGTCAGCTTGCCGGTCAGGCAATCGCCGGCCGAGCGCGGCCGCATCCATCCGATCAGCCAAGTCATCGACGAGATCGCGGCGATCTTCGGCGATCTCGGCTTTGCCATCGCCGAAGGTCCGGACATCGAGACCGACTATTACAATTTCACCTCGCTGAACTTCCCGGAAGGCCACCCGGCGCGCGAGATGCACGACACCTTCTTCTTCCAGCCGGACGCGCAGGGCGAACGCAAGCTTTTGCGCACCCACACCTCGCCGGTGCAGATCCGCACCATGGAGATGCAGAAGCCGCCGATCCGCATCGTCATTCCTGGCAAGACCTACCGGCAGGATTCCGATGCCACCCACTCGCCGATGTTCCATCAGGTCGAGGGGTTGGTGATCGACAAATCGGCTAATGTCGCCAACATGAAATGGGTACTGGAGGAGTTCTGCAAGGCCTTCTTCGAAGTGCCGAGCGTCAAGATGCGCTTCCGGCCGTCCTTCTTCCCGTTCACCGAGCCCAGCCTCGAGGTCGACATCCAGTGCGACCGTTCGCGGCCGGGCGAGGTGCGCTTCGGTGAAGGCTCCGACTGGATGGAGATCCTCGGCTGCGGCATGGTCCACCCCAATGTGCTCCGTTACGGCGGCCTCGATCCCGACGAGTACCAGGGCTTCGCCTGGGGCATGGGCATCGACCGCATCGCCATGCTGAAATACGGCATGCCGGATCTGCGCGCCTTCTTCGACGCCGATGTCCGCTGGCTGTCGCATTACGGTTTTAGGCCGCTCGACATGCCGACGCTGTTCGGGGGCTTGAGCGCGTGACGAGCGGGCCGCAGCAAATCCGCGGGCAGCTCGCATTCCTGCACATGTCCGACGCGCGGCCGCATAGCTTCAAGTGCAGCGTGCCCAGACCAGACGGAACACAGTCATGAAACTCACCCTCTCCTGGCTCAAGGATCACCTCGAGACCGACGCCTCGCTGGCCGAAATCGTCGAGCGCCTCACCTCTATCGGCCTCGAGGTCGAGCATGTCGACGACCGGGCGAGCCTGGCCCCCTTCGTCATCGCCAAGGTGCTGACGGCGGTCCAGCATCCCGACGCCGACCGGCTTCGCGTGCTGACCGTCGACACCGGCGACGGCAAGCCGCCGGTGCAGGTCGTGTGTGGAGCGCCGAACGCCCGCGCCGGCCTGATCGGCGCCTTTGCAGCACCCGGCACCTATATTCCCGGCATCGACGTGATGCTGACCGTCGGCAAGATCCGCGGCGTTGAAAGCCACGGCATGATGTGCTCCGAGCGCGAACTCGAATTGTCGGAAGAGCATGACGGCATCATCGACCTGCCGGCCGATGCGCCGGTCGGCACCAGTTTCGCTGCCTATGCCCATCTCGACGACCCGCTGATCGAGATCAATCTGACGCCGAACCGGCCGGATGCCACCAGCGTCCATGGCATCGCCCGCGATCTGGCGGCGAGCGGGCTCGGCACGCTGAAGAGCGCGCCGATAGAGCCGATCTCCGGCAAGGGCGAGACGCCGATAAAGGTGACGATCGAAGCGCCGGAGCTCTGTCCCGGCTTTGCGCTGCGCCTGGTGCGCGGCGTCAAGAACGGCCCGTCGCCGAAATGGCTGCAGCAACGGCTTCTCGCCATCGGCTTGAGGCCGATCAGCGCGCTCGTCGACATCACCAATTACGTCACCTTCGACCGCGGCCGGCCGCTGCATGTTTTTGACGCTGCGAAGGTCACCGGCAATCTCGCCGTGCGCCGGGCGCGTGACGGCGAAAAGGTGCTGGCGCTCGACGGCCGCGAATACACGCTGACGCCGGAGATGTGCGTGATCGCCGATCAGGACGGCATCGAATCGATTGCCGGCATTATGGGCGGCGAGCATTCCGGCTGCGACGAGAACACCATCGACGTGCTGATCGAGTCCGCGCTTTGGGACCCGATCGCCACCGCCCGCACCGGCCGCACGCTCGGCATCATCACCGATGCACGCTATCGGTTCGAGCGCGGCGTCGACCCGGAAATGATGGTTCCCGGCCTGGAGCTGGCGACGAAGCTGGTGCTCGATTTCTGCGGTGGCACACCGGCGCAAACCGAGGTCGTCGGCTATGCCGGCCATCGGCCGAAGATCGTCTCGTTCCCATTGTCGGAAGTGAAGCGGCTGACCGGTATCGAAGTGCCGCGCTCGACGAGCCTCGACATTCTAGCCCGCCTCGGCTTCAAGCCGGAGGGCGCCGGCGACGTCGTCAATGTGGTGGTCCCGTCCTGGCGGCCGGATGTCGACGGCAAGGCCGACCTGGTCGAGGAGGTCATGCGCATCCACGGCGTCGACAACATCGCGCCCCAGCCGCTTGGTTCACACGATGCGGTCAACGCCAAGATCCTGACTGTGCTGCAGATCCGCACCCGCGCCGCCAAGCGGGCGCTTGCCGTGCGCGGCATAATGGAGGCCGTCACCTGGTCGTTCATTCCGGCAAAACACGCCGAATTGTTCGGCGGCGGCCAGCAGGCGCTGAAGCTTGCCAACCCGATCGCCGCCGATATGTCGGACATGCGGCCGTCGCTGCTGCCGGGGCTGATTGCGGCCGCGCAGCGTAATGCCGACAAGGGCATCGGCGATGTTGCGCTGTTCGAAGTGTCAGGCACTTACGAGGGCGACGGCGCCGACCAGCAGCGGCGCGTTGCCGCCGGCGTGCGGCGCGGCACCGCCAAGCTCGAGGGCTCCGGCCGCCATTGGGCCGGCAATGCCGGCGCCGTGGGCGTCTTCGACGCCAAGGCCGACGCGATCGCCGCACTCGAAGCCTGCGGCGCGCCGGTCGAGCGGCTGCAGATCGAGGCCGGCGGCCCGGCCTGGTATCATCCCGGCCGCTCCGGCACGATCAAACTCGGGCCGAAGGTCGTGCTTGGCACATTCGGCGAATTCCACCCGAAGACGCTGGAAGGGCTTGACGTCTCCGGCCCGCTCTGCGGCTTCGAAGTGTTCATCGATGCCGTGCCCGAGCCGAAGGCCAAGCCGACGCGGACAAAGCCGAGGCTCGATCTGTCCGCCTTCCAGGCGGTCAAGCGCGATTTCGCCTTCGTCGTCGACAAGGCGGTCGAAGCCGGCACACTCGTTCGCGCCGCCCTTGCCGCCGACAGGAAGTTGATTTCCGGGGTCTCGGTTTTCGACGTTTTCGAAGGTGCCGCACTTGGGGCGGCGAAGAAATCGATCGCCATCGAGGTGTCGATCCAGCCGGTCGAAAAGACGCTGACCGACGAGGATTTCGAGGCGCTGGCCAAGCGCATCGTCGAGAATGTCGGCAAGCAGACCGGCGGTGTGCTGCGCGGCTGAGCTTGCGGATGCATGGCGAATCGCCCTCCAAAGGGCGATGGACCATCTGCGCTATTCAGGGCTGCCCTTCGAAACCCAACGAGCGGCTTTCCTCGACATCGTTTCCGCCGACCCTCTGCTCGGCGAGCCGCTGGCGAGATCACGTGGTCTCGACCTGCCCGACTGGCTGGTCGTGTCCGGCGCGCTTTACAACAGCGTCTGGAACCATCTGACCGGCAAGCCTTCGGGGTACGGCATCCGGGATGTCGACCTGTTCTATTTCGATGAGAGCGATCTGTCCTACGAGGCCGAGGATTTGGTCATCCGCCGGGCGGCGAAGCAGTTCGAAGGACTGACGCTGCCGGTCGAAGTGCGCAACCAGGCGCGGGTGCATCTGTGGTTTGAGGCGCGTTTTGGCAGTTCCTATCCCAGACTGTCGTCGTCCGCCGAGGCGCTTTGCTATTTCGCGTCGAAGACGCATGCGGTCGGCGTCCGCTTCGGCAACCACGGCCAGCTGGAGCTCATCGCGCCGTTCGGGCTCGACGACATCTTTTCATTTCGAGTTACGCCGAACCGGGCACTGGACAATCGGCAGACGCACGAGACGAAGGGCGCTCGCGCAAGGGAGAACTGGCCGGAGATCAGTGTCGTGCCTTGGTAGGAAATGTCGGCGCGAGCCGCCCCCCTCTGCCCTGCCGGGCATCTCCCCCTCAAGGGGGGAGATTGGCAGTTCCCGCGCCCTGCCCGCCCTTCCGGCGCCGGTGATTGGCGAAAGCCCAGGCGACATTCAATCTCCCCCCTTGAGGGGGAGATGTCCGGCAGGACAGAGGGGGGTGCCTCGCGCCAATTTCTCGCAATTATTTTGCACCGCTGCGGCGCTCGAAAACCGGGCGCCGAAACGCCTCGTTTCGATTGCGCTGTCGACTACCGTTCACCCGTTGACCAACGCCAACAGCTCTTCGGTGTAGCGCTTGCCGACCACCTTCTCCGGCGACAGGGCGTCGCCAATAGATGCCACTTCGGCCTGGCTCAGCACGATATCCGCCGCCGCCGTATTCTGTTCCAGATGGCGGATTTTTCGCGCACCGGGGATCGGCACAATGAAGTCGCCCTGATGCAGCACCCAGGCGAGCGCCAGCTGCGCCGGCGTCACGCCCTTCCCGGCGGCCATCTTTTCCAGCACGGCGACGACCGCCGCATTGGCCGCCATGGCGTCGGCCTGGAAGCGCGGCAACCCGCGGCGCCAGTCGTCGGCGTCGAGAACATCGGGCTTGGCGATCGTGCCGGTCAGCAGGCCGCGGCCGAGCGGGCTATAGGGGACAAAGCCGATGCCGAGCTCGCGGCAGACGGCAAACACCTCCTCCTCCGGATCGCGGCTCCACAGCGAATACTCGCTCTGCACCGCGGCGATCGGATGCACGGCATGCGCCCGGCGGATGGTAGCCGCACTCGCCTCCGACAGGCCGAGCGCCCGCACCTTGCCCTCGCGCACCAACTCGGCCATGGCGCCGACCGTATCCTCGATCGGCACGTTGGGGTCGACGCGGTGCTGGTAGTAGAGGTCGATGACCTCCGTATCCAGCCGCTTCAACGACGCTTCGGCAACCGCCTTGACATGTTCGGGACGGCTGTCGACACCGGCCATGCGCTCCATGCCGCTGCCTTCTTCCAGGATCTTGAAGCCGAATTTCGTCGCGATCGTCACCTTGTCGCGCACCGGCTTCAGCGCCTTGCCGACCAGGATCTCGTTTTCGTAAGGGCCGTAGACCTCGGCCGTGTCGAAGAAATTGACGCCTATCTCGACGGCATGGCGCAGCGTGGCAATCGCCTCCGCCTCCGGCTGGCCGCCATAGGCAAAGCTCATCCCCATGCAGCCGAGGCCGACCGGGTAGACGTCGAGTTCATTGCCAAGCTTGCGGGTTTGCATCACCTGTCTCCTTGTTGTGATGGTTGTGATGCCGCAGAGATAGCCTCTTGCGCTGCGTTCGATAATCGGCTCTCATCTGCACGGGCTGTTCCAAGAAATAGATCAATGAAGCGAACCTATCTTTCACAGCTTGCCGTACTGGCAACAGTCGCCCAATGCGGCAGTTTTCGCGGCGCCGCCAAGGAACTGACGATCGCGCCATCGGCGGTCAGCCACGCGGTGTCCAGCCTGGAAGCGCGGCTCGGCGTGCGCCTGCTGGCGCGCAGCACGCGCAGCGTCGCCCCGACCGAGGAAGGCGCGCAGCTGCTCGAGCGTCTCAGGCCGGCGCTGTCGGAGATCGACCTGGCGCTGGAATCGGCGATCGAGGCGCGCGACCGGCCGGCCGGCAATCTGAGGCTCAACGTGCCGCGCACCGCGGCCCATCTGACGCTGACGCCTCGACTCGGCGCCTTTGCCGCGGCCTATCCGGACATCGTGCTGGAGATCGTCATCGAGGACCGCTTCACCGATGTCGTCGAAGGCGGCTTCGACGCCGGCGTGCGGCTGGGCGAGAGCCTGCAGCGCGACATGATCGCGGTGCGTATCGGGCCGAACCTCCGCGGCGCCGTGGTCGGCGCGCCATCCTATTTCGAGACCAGGCCCAGGCCGATCCATCCGCACGACCTTGCCGGCCACCGCTGCATCCGTTTCCGCTTCTCCAGCGGCATTCTCTACCGCTGGGAATTCGAGAAAAACGGCGAAGAGATCGAGATAGCGGTGCAAGGGCCGCTGATCCTCGACGAGGACCATCTGATTGCCAATGCCGCGGTTGACGGCGCCGGGCTCGCCTTCGTGTTCGAGGACTATGTCCGCGACGCGCTCGCCGCCGGGAAGCTCGTTCGCGTGCTGGAGGACTGGTGCCCGCCCTTCGACGGCTTCTTCGTCTATTACCCCAGCCGCCGCCAGATGCGGCCGGCACTCAGGGCCTTTGCCGATTTCTTCGGGGTGAGTACATAGGGGCACCGTCGGAACGGCGGCGGGCAATCTCTTCAGGCTGAATGCTCATCTCACGGCCGTTGCGGCGCCGGCGCCGGCAATTATTCGTCTCCAAACACAAGTAGAACCGCCTTTCTGGCCTGGAAGAAACCCGACCTGGCATTCGTTCACCGACCATGTCTGCACTGCCCAAAAACCAAACGGCCGGCTACGGCTGGACGGCGATCATCCTTCACTGGCTGATCGCGGCGATCTTTATCGGCCAGTTCGTGCTCGGCTTCGTCATGGTGCGGCTGTCCAGCCAGCGCACCGCATTCGAACTGATCCAGCTGCATAAATCCTTCGGCTTCCTGCTGCTTGGGCTGGTCATCCTGCGCATCGCCTGGCGCCTAGGCAGACCGGCCCCGCCGCTGCCGCGCTCGGTCGGGCCGTTCGAGCGCCGGATGGCGCCGCTGGTCCATCTCGCGCTTTATGCGTTTCAGCTCGCTCTGCCGTTGTCCGGCTGGGCGCTGGTCTCGGTCTCGGTGCTGGAGATCCCGAGCGTGCCGTTCAATCTGTTTGTCATGCCCAATCTGCCGCTTGGCGTATCGGACATGGCAGAAAGCTTCTGGGCAGCGACGCACTGGTATCTCGCCTATGCCGGCATCGGACTTGTCGCTTTGCATCTCGCCGCGGCGCTGCGCCACCATTTCTGGCTGAGGGATACCGTGCTGACGCGCATGATCACGGCTTCGTCAGATCGCGACACGGAATAGAGCGGACGGCTCATTCGTTGATGGGGCGAGGACGCAAGAAAGCGTTGCCTACCAAGAGGACCATTTCCATGTACGCGCGCATCTTCGGATTTGCGGCCGCCGCCGCTTGTTTTGCCATACCTGTCTTCGCCGCCGTTGCCCTTGGCGACGCGGCCGGCAGCTACACGATCAGCCCGGGGAGTTCCAGCATCCACTTCTCGATCGGCAAGCTCGGCGGCGGCGGGCTCGACGGCGCTTTCTCCCGCTTCAAGGGCAGTATCCTCATCGACAACAGCGATGTCGGCCGGTCCCAGGTCAATTTCACCATCTTTCCCGAAAGCGTCGGTACTGGCCAAAGCCGCATCGATGCCTTTCTCCGCTCGGACGCGGTTTTCGACGCGGCCAACAATCCGGAGATCCAGTTCCGCTCGACCAGCGTCAAACGCACCGGCGACACGTCGGCCCTTGTCACCGGCCGGCTGACGGCGCGCGGCAAGACCTTTCAGGAAAAGTTCACGGCCGAGCTTGGCGGCCTCAAGGCGGGCACGATAAAATTCCACGTCACCGGTAAGGTGCTGCGGTCGCGCTATGGCATGGATGTCGGCACACCGATCTATTCCAACGTCGTCGACTTCGACATGACGCTGACGGGTAGAAGGGGATAGTTTCATCTTCGCGATTGGCAGAGACACGTCTCGCATCGTCATCCTGGGGCGGAGCAAGGAGCGAAGCGACGCGGCGCAGACCCCAGGATCCATGCCGTAGCGTCAAGGCGTTGCAGCGGTTCAGAATTCTGTTTCGTCACATTCCTCGGCGACTGTCATGGCATGGATCGTCAGGTCAAGCCCGAGGATGACGAAGGCGCTGATTGGCTTTTCTCCTGAATTAGGGCAAACCTCCAGGCCTGCAATCGAGAGGAGAAAACTGATGTTCCGATGGGGTGTTTTGTCGACGGCCAAGATCGGCCGCGAGCAGCTTTTGCCGGCAATCGTCGAGGCGGAGAACGGCGTGCTGTCGGCTATCGCCAGCCGCGATCTGTCGAAAGCCCGGGCGCTCGGCGAACGCTTCGGCGCGCGCCACGCTTTCGGCTCCTATGAGGAACTGCTCGCCTCCAGCGACATCGATGGCGTCTACATTCCGCTGCCGACCTCGCAGCATGTCGAATGGACGGCCAAGGCGATCGAGGCCGGCAAGCATGTTCTGGTCGAAAAGCCGCTGGCGCTCGATGCCAAGGACATTCCGCCGCTGATCAAGCTGCGCGATGCCAGAAAGGTGCTAGTCTGCGAAGCCTTTATGGTCGTCTACCATCCGCAGTGGATCAAGGTGCGCGAGCTGATCGCCAACGGCGCCATCGGCCGGCTGCGCCATGTCCAGGGCGCGTTCTCCTATTACAATGTCGATCCCAACAACATGCGCAACAAGCTCGATCTCGGCGGCGGCGCGCTGCCGGACATCGGTGTCTATCCGACGGTATCGACGCGCTTTTCGACCGGCAAGGAGCCGCTGCGCGTCCAGGCGACGATCGAGCGCGACAAGACATTCGGCACCGACATCTATTCCTCGATCCGAGCCGATTTCGGCGATTTCGAGCTGTCCTTCTACCTGTCGACGCAGATGGCGGCGCGGCAGGTGATGGTGTTCCACGGCGAGAAGGGCTTCATCGAAGTGTTCTCACCGTTCAACGCCGGGCTCTACGACCATCACCGCGTCGAGCTGCACAACCAGAACCACAGCGAGGCGCAGGTGTTCCGCTTTCCCGGCACGCAACAGTACCGGCTCGAGGTCGAGGCCTTCGCGCGGGCGGCGCAGGGCGGCAAGGACCGCGTCTTCACCCTGGAAGAATCGGTGCTCAACCAGAAGGTCATCGATGCCATCTTCCGCGCCGGCGAGAAGGAAGGCTGGGAGGCCGTCTAGGCCGGCCATGATCCCAAAAATGGGGACCGGTTTTTGGACGAGATCATGGCCAGATAGATGTCCGACGACGCGGATGTGATCATTGTCGGCGCCGGCCTTGCCGGCCTTGTCGCGGCGGCCGAACTGACTGAGGCCGGCAAGAAGACCATCATCATCGAGCAGGAGCCGGAGCAGTCGCTTGGCGGCCAGGCATTCTGGTCGCTCGGCGGCATCTTCCTCGTCGATTCGCCCGAACAACGGCGCATGCGAATCCGCGATTCGTATGAGCTGGCGCTCGAGGACTGGCTGGGCACCGCAGCCTTCGACCGCACAGAAGATCTTTGGCCGCGCCGCTGGGCCGAGGCCTATGTCGGCTTCGCCGCCGGCGAGAAGCGCTCCTGGCTCATGCAGCGCGGCCTGAAATTCTTTCCGGTGGTCGGCTGGGCCGAACGCGGCGGCGGCAATGCCGTCGGCCCCGGCAATTCGGTTCCGCGCTTCCATGTCACCTGGGGCACCGGCCCCGGCGTTCTCGAACCGTTCGTGCAGCGCGTGCGCGAGGCCGAGAAGCGCGGGCTGATCCGGTTCAAATTCCGTCACCGGGTCAACGAATTGACCCGGACGGGCGGCGCCGTCGACGGCGTGCGCGGCGACATATTGGCGGCGAGCGATGCCGAGCGCGGCCGCAAGAGCTCGCGCGAGATCACCGGCGATTTCGAGCTGAAGGCGCAAGCCGTCATCGTCGCCTCCGGCGGCATCGGCGCCGATCACCAACTGGTCCGGCAGAATTGGCCGCAGCGGCTGGGTGCGCCGCCGAAACGCATGATCACCGGCGTTCCCGACCATGTCGACGGCCGCATGCTGGCGATCGCCGAGGCTGCCGGCGGCAGGCTCATCAACCGCGACCGCATGTGGCACTATGTCGAGGGCGTCAGGAACTGGGCACCGATCTGGACCGATCATGCGATCCGCATCCTGCCCGGCCCGTCATCGCTGTGGCTCGATGCGCGCGGCAAGCGCCTGCCGGTGCCGCTTTATCCCGGCTTCGACACGTTGGCCACGCTCAGCCACATCATGAGCACCGGCTTCGATCATTCCTGGTTCATCCTGACCAAAAAGATCATCCGGAAGGAGTTCGCGCTGTCGGGCTCCGAGCAGAACCCGGATTTGACGGGGAAGAGCTGGCGCCAGGTGCTTGGCCGTGCCACCAGCGGCGTGCCCGGGCCGGTCAAGGCGTTCATGGAGAAGGGCGAGGATTTCATCGTCGAGCCCGAACTGCCGGCGCTGGTCGCCCGCATGAACGCAATGGCCGGCGGCGAGCCGCTGCTCGAATTGCGCCAAGTCGAGCACGAAATCCGCGCCCGCGACCGGCAGCTCGACAATCCGTTCTCCAAGGACATGCAGATTACTGCGCTGCGCGGCGCGCGAGCCTATCTCGGCGACCGGCTGATCCGCACCGCAAGGCCGCACAAGCTGCTCGATCCCGCCAATGGCCCGCTGATTGCCGTCAGGCTCAGCATCCTGACCCGCAAGACGCTCGGTGGGCTGGAGACGGACCTCGGCAGCCGTGTGCTGGGTACCGGCGGCCAACCGGTCGAGGGGTTGTACGCGGTGGGCGAAGCCGCCGGTTTCGGCGGCGGCGGCATGCACGGCTATGCAGCGCTCGAAGGCACGTTTCTCGGCGGCTGCATCTTTTCCGGCCGCAGCGCTGGACGGGCGGCAGCACGCGCGCTGGGGTGAAACAAGGTCGACCGTGACGCGCTTTAGGCGAAGGGCTGCAAATTGACGTCCTGAAGCTTGGAACCGGCAAGCAAAGCCTCGAGCACCTGCTTCTTGAGAGACAGGCACTGCGAACGGGCAAGTTTGACGATGGCGGAAACGTCGCCTGCCTCGCAGGCAAGAACCAGTTCCTTTTGCTGGGCGATGATCAACTGGGTGAAGTCGCGCGACTTGAACCCGAGGTGGAGAACCCGCGCCGACTGGTCGAGTAATTGGTCCAGCAGATGCGCCAGTCGTAGATTTCCCGAGAGCTCCGCAAAGGCCAGACGAAAGGCACGATCGGCCGCCAGGAAGGCGACGTGGCTGCGTAGCGTCTCCGGCTTCAGCACTTTTTGCGCTGCCAGCCTGACATCCTCGAGCCCGCGCTCGGTCATGTTCGATGCCGCCACCCTGAGCACTTCCGGTTCGATCAAGCTGCGGACATCGAAGATCTCGTTGACGTCGCGCAGGCTGAGCGTTGCAACGACGTAGCCACGGCGCGGCTCGCTCCTGACCAGCCCTTCCTGCATCAGGCGGGCCAACGCGGCGCGGATGGTCGCCTTTTTGATCTGGTATCGATCGCCGATCTGTTTCTCGGTCAGCGCTTCACCGGGGCGCAGCACGCAGGCAATGATGTCGTTCCTCAGCTGCTCATATGCCTGTTCCCTGCGAAGGACATCGGCGGCTGACAGTGCTGTCGCCTCGACCGTGGCCGGCCTTGCCGGTTCGGCGGTCAACTTCGTCGTCTTCATATTTCGTCCGTCTGGCTGTCCCGTTGACGCTGGCCTCAGCATTCGCTAGCGTGAGCGTCTCAGATTGGTGATCTGAGCATCTCAGGGAGGATAACTGATATGCCTTTGCCCGCCAACTCGCCTCTCTACGCCGTTGCCGACGATATCGTCAATGCCGCGAGGGGACCAGATCCCCTCGAAGCGATAAGGACGGTCCTGGGCGACTACACCAACCGTTTTCACGCATCGGGAACACTCGCTCACGAAGAAGACGACGACGAGGTGCTTTTGCATGCGAGCCCGAACCTGACGATCTACCACATCACGCTGTCGCCCGGCCTGCAGTACCCGCCCCACAACCACCTGATGGATGCCTTGATCGGCATCTACAAGGGCAGCGAGACGAACTTCATCTATCCCGTTGTCGGCAGCCAACTCGATGTTGCCGAAAGGCAGCACATCGCAGCGCCCGCCGTAGTGCACATGGTGTCAAATACCGTGCATGCTGTTGCGAATACGGGCAGCGCGCGATCCGGTGCGCTGCATGTCTACCTCGGTGATCTCACGCGAACCCACCGCCAGCTGTGGAGCCAGGACAGCAACGAGGCCGAACCGTTTGACAACGACCGCTACCTGGCCGGCGCTCGGCCCATTCAGCAGTCCGGGCGCGAATGAGCGCAGGGCGTCGCGGGCGGCGAAATTGGCCGTGATCAGCGGACCCGTCGGAATCGCGTCACACTTGTCACTCTCGCCAATCCGCTATCGCCCCTATCCTATCTCACGACCCAACACGTCGCGCCTGCGGCGACAAACCAGCAAGGGAGATGCACAATGACGGCTCATCAGAATGGCACCGGCGAGCAGACGACGCGGCTCGCGATGAAGACACCACCGGTCGTTTCGCCCGACGCGTGGGAAGCCGCGCGCCAGCAGCTGCTCGTGAAGGAGAAGACGGTGACCCGGGCTCGCGACGCCTTGGCCGCCGAGCGCAGGCGGATGCCATGGATGGCGATGGAGAAGACCTATACGTTCGAAGGGCCCGACGGAAAGGTGAGCCTGCTCGACCTGTTCGAGGGCCGCCGTCAACTGATCGTCTACCGCGCCTTCTTCGAGCCCGGCGTATTCGGCTGGCCCGATCACGCCTGCCGCGGCTGTTCGCTGGGGGCCGACCAGGTCGGCAACCTCGCCCATCTGAACGCCCGCGACACCACGCTTGCCTACGCCTCGCGCGCACCGCAGGCGGACATTGCGCGGCTGAAGGCGCGGATGGACTGGAAGATGCCCTGGTACACCATCACCGACAGCTTCGATGCCGACTTCGGCGTTGACGAGTGGCACGGCCATAACGTGTTCATCCGCGACGGCGATCGCGTGTTCCGCACCTACTTCATCAACAACCGCGGCGACGAGGCGATGGGGACCGTATGGAGCTATCTCGACCTGTCGCCGCTCGGCCGCCAGGAGGTTTGGGAGGATTCGCCCGAGGGCTATCCGCAGACGCCGACGTACAAATGGTGGAACTGGCACGACAATTACGGCGCCGAAGCCGTTCCTGACAAAAAGTGGGTCGAGGTGTCGGACGCCGGAGAGGCCGCGTTCCGGAACCGCACTGAATAGAACGTCTTTGGCGTCGCGGAAATGCGGCTAGGACAATTGGAGGAGCGGGATGCACGGTTCATTCGACCGCATCCCGCTCGCTATCAGGGACAACGGACATGAGCGAGATTCATGCAGGCGCATCCGCCGGCGATCCGAGCCCGGCCGGCCATAGCGTGGCCGATTGGCTGTCCTTTGCGGCCGCGCCGACCTTCGCAACCATGGCGCTGCTGACGCTTCTCGGCGGAGCGCCGGATATGATGTGCTCGACCGGGCAAGAGGCGTCACCGCTGGGCGGCATGGTCCCGATGTACCTGCTGATGAGCGCCTTTCATTTAGGACCTTGGCTGAAGCAGGTTTCCGGCCGGCGACGCCGCCGCAAATAGAGCTGTACCGGCCGACAACGGCCCGTTCTGGTCGGGAAGACATCCCTCACCAGATCCACTCGCCCCTTCCCAAAACCGCTACCGCATCGACAATCCGGGTAAAGCTCGAGCGGGCGCGGCGGGCTGTGTGCCTGGCGCGTAAATACCCATGCACCAGCCCCGGCTCCTCGAACCACCAGGCGCGTCCGCCTGCGGCAACGATGCGGTCGCGATAGGCCTCGCCGTCCGACGACAGCGGGTCGCATTCGGCGGTGATCACGACGGTAGGCGGCAGATTGGTAAAGTCGGCGTCGGCGAGCGGCGACAAGGTGAGATCGCCGGTGCGGTCCTCGCCACCGGTCCTGATGTGCTTGTAGAAAACGAGGTCGCGCACGTTAAGCATCGGCGCTTCCGCGTGGGTGACATAGGAACCGGCGGAGCTGTCGCCGCCAAGGCCAGGATAGACCAGGATCTGGCCGATCGGCTTGCGCGCATGGCCGCGCGTCGCGTGGCTGACGGACGCGGCGAGATTACCGCCGGCACTGTCGCCGCACAGCAGGATAGGGCGTTCGTAAGTGGTCGACGCCCATTCGAAGGCGCTGATGGCATCGTCGAAGGCGGCCGGATGAAGGTGTTCCGGCGCCAGCCGGTAGTCGACCGAAACCACCTCATAGCCGGTGCGGCCGCAAAGCTCGGCGCAGAGGTCGTCATGGCTGTCGAGCCCGCCGAGCATAAAACCGCCGCCATGGAAATAAAGCACCATCGCCGCTACCTCAGGCGCCGGGGCGCGGTAGATGCGGACTGGAACCTGATGCCATTGCGTCGCAATGGCGGTGGTTTCCGCCGTGACGCCTTGGGGATAGCCGGCAAAGAACTCGCGGCACATCCGGTTATAAATCTTGCGCTGCTCGGCGATGGTGTAGTCGATCGTATCGGGCGGATAATAGGAGTTGGTCCGCTCGATGAAGGCCCAGGTCTCGGCGTCGATGAGGGTCTTGTAGTCGGTCATGAGAGACGACCAACCTGCGACGACTGCGCCCAGGCACCCCCCTCTGCCCTGCCGGGCATCTCCCCCTCAAGGGGGGAGATCGGCAGCTTCGGCGAAACCGCCTTTTCTCCAGCGTCGACAATTGGCGAAAGCGATGATGACATCCAATCTCCCCCCTTGAGGGGGAGATGCCCGGCAGGGCAGAGGGGGGTGTTTCGCGCCATCATCTCCTCAGCGTCATCTCCCCTTCCACACCGGATCGCGCTTCTCGGCAAAGGCGCGAAAACCCTCGAGATTGTCCTCCGAGCCGTAGAGTGCGTCAACCGTTGGCAGTTGCCGGCGCGTCACCCGGTTCATGGCGTCCTGGAAGGTCAGCGATTCTGCGACCCGGGCCGTTTCCTTGATCGCGGCGAAGACCAGCGGCGGGCCGCTGGCAAGCAGCCGGGCGATCTCCCAGACGCGGTCCTCCAGCCTGTCCTTGGGCAGCACTTCGTTGACCAGGCCCCAGCGATGCGCCTCGGCGACCTCCATCCAGCGGCCGGTGAGCAAAAGGTCCATGGCGACGTGATAGGGGATGCGCTTCGGCAGCTTGATCGTCGCCGCATCGGCCAGCGTGCCGGCGCGGATTTCGGGCAAGGCGAAGGAGGAGTGGTCCGACGCATAGATGAGGTCGCAGGATAGCGCCAGTTCGAAGCCGCCGCCGACCGCCATGCCGTTGACGCAGGCAATCACCGGCTTGTTGAGATCGCGCAGTTCCTGCAAGCCGCCGAACCCGCCGACGCCATAATCGCCGTCGACCGCATCGCCGCCGGCCGCAGCCTTCAGGTCCCAGCCGGCGCAGAAGAACTTGTCGCCTGCGGTCTTGACGATGGCGACGCGCAGGTCGGGATCGTCGCGAAACGCCTTGAACGTCTCGCCCATCAGCCGCGACGTCTTCAGGTCGATGGCGTTGGCCTTGGGCCGGTCGAGCGTGACTTCGAGGATCGTGCCCTCGCGGCGGGTGGTGATGATTTCAGCCATTCTTCTTGTCTCCGAGCACCAGCAGCGCATCGGCGATCCAGGCGCCCTTGCCCTCGGTGCAGACGATCAATGGATTGATGTCGAGCTCCTCGATCTCGCCGGCGTTTTGCTGCACGAAGCCGGCAATGCCTGATATCGCATCGATTGCCGCTGCGACATCGGCCTTCGGCCGACCGCGATAACCGTCGAGCAGCGGGAACAGTTTTAGCCCGCGCAAAGCGGCCTCGATATCGTCGCGGGTCGCCGGCAGCATCAGCGTGACGCTGTCGCGCAACAGCTCGACCAGCACGCCGCCGGTGCCGAGCGTCATCACCGCGCCGAACATCGGGTCGCGGGTGAAGCCGACCAGCAGCTCGGCGACGCCGTCGCGCACCATGCGCTCGACATAAAGGCCGATGCCGAGCGGGCCGAGATCATGCGCCGCAGTGCTGACGGATTCGGCATCCCTGAGGTTGAGCCGGACCGCATCGAGTTCGGATTTGTGGATCACGCCAAGCGCCTTCAGCGCCACCGGGAAGCCGAGCGCCATCGAGGAGATGACAGCTTCGACCGCGTTGCCGGCGCGCTCGCCCTTCGGCACGGCGAGCCCGGCCTCGATGAGCCGCGCTTTCGCCTCCGCCTCGTCAGGCGTCACATGGCCGCCGGCCGGCGCGCCGGCCGCCGATGTGTCGATCGGCTGCGCCTGCGGCTCGCGCCAGGCCCAGCCGATGAAGGCTGCAGCCTGGGCGGCGTCCATCGCCTCGGAAATGCCGAACAGCGGCACCATGCCCCGCGCCATCAGGCCGGCAGTATATTCCTCGGGCAAGTTCTCCGGCAGCGAGGAGACGATCGCGCCGTGCGCACCGTTGGTCTTCAGCGCCGCTTCGAAGGCGCGCAGCGTCGCCCACCAGTCGGTGTCCGAGCAGCGGTCGGGGCGCGGAAAGTCGAGCACCAGCATGTTGAGGTCGAAGCCGCCAGACACCATGGCGGTGAAGGTGGCAGTCATCGCCGGCTCGTTGTTCCAGATGAAGGTGTGATAGTCGAGCGGGTTGGCCACGGCGACCAGCGGCCCGAGCGTCGATTTGACATGCGCGCGGTGCTCGGCGGTGAGTGGCGGAAACGTCACCCAGCGGCCTTCGGCGCTGTCGGCCATCACCGATGCCTCGCCGCCCGAACAGCTCATCGACGACAGCCGGTAGCCGGGCAGGGGACCGGTGACGTGCAGCAGCTTCAGCGCCTCGATGAAGGCCGGGATCGAATCGATGCGGGCGATGCCGAGCCGCTTCAGGAACGCGCCGGACGCCGCGTCCGAGCCCGCCAGCGACGCGGTATGCGAGACGGTCGCCTGCCGCGCCTGCTCGGAGCGGCCGACCTTCATGGCGATGACAGGCTTCTTCAGCTCGCGCGCCCGCGCCGCCAGCCTTTCGAAGCCGGCTACCGAATCGAAAGCCTCGATATGCAAGCCGAGCGCGGTGACGCGGTCGTCCTCGATCAGGCCTAGTGCCATTTCGGAAAGCCCGGTCTGCGCCTGGTTGCCGGCGGTCATCAGAAAGGCGATCGGCAGGCCGCGCTTTTGCATCGTCATGTTGATGGCGATGTTCGACGACTGGGTGATGATGGCGACGCCGCGGCCGCCTTCTGGCAGCCTGATGCCGCCATGCTGGTCGGGCCACAAAAGCGCGCCGTCGGCATAGTTGATGAGCCCGTAGCAGTTCGGCCCGATGATCGGCATTTGGCCTGCCGCCGCGACCAGCTCGGCCTGCAGCCGCTCGCCGTCCTCGTCATAGGCCTCGGTCTCGAGGAAGCCGGCGGCGAAGCAGACCGCACCGCCGGCGCCGCGTTCGGCCAGCGCCTTGACCACTTCGATGGTCAAGTGCCGGTTGACGCCGACGAAAGCGGCATCCGGCGCACCGGCCAATTCGGCTACCGAGCGATAGGCCTTGCGGCCGGCGACTTCGGCCTTGCTCGGATGCACCGGCCAGATCTCGCCGGCAAAGCCCATCTTGATCGATTGTGCGACGACGGCAGCAGCCTGCGCACCACCGAAGACGGCAATTGTCCGCGGGCGCAAAAGGCGCTCAAGTTTGTGCATAGTCATCTTTTTCCTTGGAGTATGATCTTTTCCAAAAACCGGTTTCCACTTTTTGGGATCATGCTCTAGCCCCCGAACGGGCGCAGCAGCGCCCGCGAGATGATGTGGCGCTGGATTTCCGAGGTGCCTTCCCAGATGCGCTCGACGCGAGCGTCGCGCCAGATGCGTTCCAGCGGCAAATCGTCCATCAGCCCCATGCCGCCATGGATCTGGATCGCCTCGTCGGCGACGAAGGCAAGCATTTCGGTGGCCTTCAGCTTGGCCATGGCCATGTCCTGGTCGGTGACGGTGCCCTGATCGTACTTCCAGCCGGCTTCGAACACCATCAGGTCGGCGGCCTTCAACTCGGTCGCCATGTCGGCGAGCTTGAACGATACGCCCTGGAACTTGCCTATCGGCTGGCCGAACTGCTGGCGCTGCGCGGCGTATTCGATGGCGTGGCCAAGCGCCCGCTCGGCGCGGCCGAGGCAGGTGGCGCCGACCTGCAGGCGCGTTGCGCCGAGCCATGAATTGGCAACGTCGAAGCCCTTGTGGACCTCGCCCAGAATCTGACTGGCCGGCAACCGGCAATCGTCGAATTCGAGGATGGCATTGGTGTAGCCGCGATGCGAGACGTTGCGGTAGCCGTCGCGCACAGTAAAGCCCTTGGTACCCTTGTCGACGAAGAAGGCGGTGATCTTCTTGCGTTTCCCACGCGAAGACTCTTCCTCGCCCGAGGCCATGAAGACGATCGCGAAATCGGCAATGTCGGCGTGGCTTATGAAATGCTTGGTGCCGTTCAGCACCCAGTCGTCGCCGTCTTGCACGGCGGTTGCCTTCATGCCGCGCAAATCGGAACCGGCGCCCGGCTCGGTCATCGCCAGGCAATCCCACTTCTCGCCGCGAATGCAGGGAAAGAGATATTTCTCGCGCTGCTCCGGCGTGCCGGCGAGAAGGATGTTCGAAGGCCGCGCCACGCAGGTCCAGTGCAGCGCGTAGTTGGCGCGGCCGAGCTCCTTTTCGTAAAGCAGCCAAGTCACCGTATCGAGCCCGGCGCCGCCGACATCGGCCGGCATGTTGGCGGCATAGAGGCCGGCTTCGATCGCCTTGGCCTTGATCTCCTCGATCAGCTCGCGGCGCAGCACGCCGGTACGCTCGACCTCGCGCTCATGCGGGTAAAGCTCGTTCTCGACGAAGGCCCGCGTCGTCTCGACGATGAGCTTCTGCTCCTCCGAAAGACCAAAATCCATGGTCTCAGCCTTTCTTCCTTTTCTTCGGCTTTTCAGCCTTGGCCTTTTCGGCCGCCTTGGAGGCAACGGGCTTCTTCGCCGCAAGCTTGGCCAGCTGCCTGGTGTAGTCCTTATGCAAGGCGCCGGCACCCCAGCCTTTGCCTTTGTTCTGCTTTGACAGTGCCTCCATGATGGCGACCAGATTGTCGTCGCGGATCTTTTCGAGCTCGCGGATCGACAGACCGTGCGCCTGGTCGTCCGACTGGGTCGCGATCAGCTCGACCAGCTCGTCATTGAACTCCGGCACATCCATCAGCTTGGTCCATGGCCATTTCAGGCACGGGCCGAACTGCGCCATGAAGTGGCGCATGCCGGCCTCGCCGCCGGCGACGCGATAGACCTGGAACATGCCCATCTGCGCCCAGCGCAGGCCGAAGCCATAGCGCATGATGTCGTCAAGCTCCTCGACCGTGCAGATTCCGTCCTTGACCAGCCACAGCGCCTCGCGCCAGGCCGCTTCGAGCAGGCGGTCGCCGACGAAGGCCTCGATCTCCTTGCGGATGACGACAGGTTTCATGCCGATCGAGGCATACATCTCCTTGGCGACCTCGATCGCCTCGGGAAAGGTCTGTTCGCCGCCGACGATCTCGACCAGCGGCAGGAGATAGACGGGGTTGAACGGATGGCCGACGACCAACCGTTCCGGGTGCTTCTTCATCGCCACCTGCATGTCGGTCGGCTTGATGCCGGAGGTGGAGGAGCCGACAATGGCGTTGGCCGGCGCATAAAGGTCGATCTCGGCCAGTACGCGGTGCTTGAGGTCGAGCCGCTCCGGCACGCTTTCCTGGATGAAGTCGGCATCGGCCACCGCCTCGGCGATCGTCTTGGCGAAGGTAAGCCTGCCCTCTTTCGGCAGGCCGCCGGGCAGCATCTGCTTGTAGGCGCGTCGCGCTCCCTTCATCACCTCGCCGACCTTGCGTGACGCCTCGGGGTCGGGATCGAAGATCGACACCTCGATGCCGTTGAGCAGCAGCCGCGCCACCCAGCCGGCGCCGATGACGCCGCCGCCGATCGCGGCCGCCTTGTTGATGATGCTCATGCGGAGGCTCCGGTTCTTGTCCTGGCTGTTGCGGGGTCGGTGAGGGCGACACGCTCGCCGGCACGGATAACGGACGCGTCATAGGCCTTGCGCGCGAACACTTCGAGCACAAAGGGCCGGAAGAAATCGATCGGCAATGTCTCGTAATCCGGGTCGAAGCTCGACTGGTCCCAGCGTTCGCAGAACTCATCGCAATCATCGAAGTAAATGTGCCCGGCGAAGCGGTCGCGGGCATGTGGATTGCCGCCGAGGTGATGGGCGTAATAGAGGCGCTGGAAATCGCCGTGCTTTTCCACCACCCAGGTGCATTGCTCGCGCACAAAAGGCTTCAGGATCGAAGCTGCATACTCGTCGTGATTATAGGGTGCATAGATGTCGCCGATATCGTGCAGCAGCGCGCAGGCAATCCAGTCGGTGTCGGCGCCGTCGCGCCAGGCCCGCGTCGCCGCTTGCAGCGAATGGCCGAGCCGGGTGATCTTGTAGCCCGACAGCCCTTCGTCGAGCTGGACTAGCGCGTCGAGCAACCGCTCGCCGGTCTTTGCCGCATAGTCGATCTCGTGCTCGGTGAGGAAGGCATAATCCTCGCGGTCGCCGTCCTTCATCGCAGTGAATTTCACGGTCTTCATCGGCGGCTCCTCCCAACCAGCTACCGGCTTTTCAAAGCGGTGCGCGCTTCGTCAGGTTCAGCTTCTTGCGCACCTCATCCGGGCCGATGACCCTGGCGCCCATATTCGACACGATGCTGACCGCCCGCTCGACCAGCTGCGCATTGGTCGCCAGCACGCCCTTGTCGAGCCAGAGATTATCCTCCAACCCGACCCGGACATTGCCGCCGGCCAGCACCGCGGCCGCGACATAGGCCATCTGATTGCGGCCGATGGCGAAGGCCGACCAGTTCCAGGTCGACGGCACATTGTTGACCATGGCCATGAAGGTGTTGAGGTCGTCCGGCGCCCCCCACGGCACGCCCATGCACAATTGCACCAAGGCGTCGGGCTTCAGCACTTCTTCCTCGACCAGTTGCTTGGCGAACCAGAGATGGCCGGTGTCGAAGGCCTCGATCTCCGGCTTGACGCCGAGCGCCGTCATCATGCCGCCCATGGCGCGCAGCATGCCGGGCGTGTTGGTCATGACATAGTCGGCCTCGGCGAAATTCATGGTGCCGCAGTCGAGCGTGCAGATTTCCGGCAGGCACTGGCGCACATGCTCCATGCGGTTGCTGGCACCGCCCATATCCGTGCCTTTTTCGTTCAGCGGCAGCGGCTTTTCCGGCGGGCCGAACACCATGTCGCCACCCATGCCGGCGGTCAGGTTCAAAACCACGTCGACGTCTGCCGCGCGGATGCGCTCCGTTACTTCGCGATAAAGATGCACGTCGCGCCTAGGCTTGCCGGTCTCGGGATCGCGCACATGGCAGTGGACGATCGCAGCCCCTGCCTTTGCTGCCTCGATGGCCGAATCGGCGATCTGCTTGGGCGATCGCGGCACATGCGGGCTACGGTCCTGCGAACTGCCGGACCCGGTCACGGCACAGGTAATGAAGACCTCACGGTTCATCGCAAGCGGCATCGGACTCTCTCCCAATAGAACGTAGGGCAAGAATGCCTGACTTGCCGGAAACTGTTTTGCGTTTTACGAAGATCGTGTGACGAAAAACGAAAAACCGACGATCTTTCGGGCTGAGCGTTTGCCGCTCAAGGTAACGCTGCTGGTATTCTCCGGCTCGTCGATCATGTGCGTCGCCTCGGCTGTCGATCCCTTGCGCGCCGCCAACCGCATTGCCGGTGAGACGCTGTTCGATTTCAGACTGGTCTCGGTCACAGGCGAGGCGCCGGTCACCACATGCGGCCTGCCGGTGGCGGTCAGCGGCCGCTTCGATGCGGCTGACGCAACCGATATGCTGGTCGTCGTCGCCGGCTTCGGCACGCAGAACTACGCCACATCGGCCCTGCTGTCCGGACTGCGCCGGGCGGCGCGCGCGGCACGCGCCTGCGGCGGCGTCGAGGCGGGAACGTGGCTGGTGGCGCGCGCGGGTTTGCTGGAAGGGCGCAGCGCCACCACCCACTGGGAGGACATGGAGGATTTTTCATCGGCCTTTCCCGGCATCGACGTGCGCCCCGACCGCTACGTCATCGACGGGCCGGTGTTCACCACAGGCGGCGCCTCGCCGACCTTCGACCTGATGCTGCATCTGATCCGCACGCGGCTCGGCATGGCGGTCGCGCTCGATGTCGCGAGCGTCTTCATCTACGACCAGGCGCGCGCCGCGACGGACGCCCAGCCGCTGGTCTCGCTCGGCCGTCTTGACGGCTACGATCCCAGGCTGGCGCAAGCCATCCGGCTGATGGAAGCGCATGTCGACCAGCCGCTGACCATCGCCGTGGTGGCCAAGCGCGCCGGGGTGACGGCACGGACGCTGGAAAGCATCTTTCGCAAGTCGATCGGCGAAACGCCCGGCGCTTATTACCTCAGGCTGCGCCTCGGCGCCGCGCGCCGGCTGGTGGTCGACACGCGCATCGCTATGGCGGACATTGCCGGGCGAACGGGGTTTTCGTCCGCCGCGGCATTTTCCAGAGCGTTTTCAAGAGCGTTCGGCGAAGCGCCGGTCAGGCTGCGCCAGAGATAGTGGGGATCAGGCAGCGTCCTGGCGGTCGCTGTTGCCGTCGATCTGCGAGCGCATCTGTCTCGCAAGATGGGTCTCGAAGCGGCTGGCGACCGCGCGATCCCATTCGTTTGCACTCAGCGCACCTTGCTTCGGGTGCGGCAGCGCCATCAGCCGGTCGATGATCGATCCGGCCTCGCCAGATGAGAGCAGGGCGTCGATTTCGCGTTCGTGCTGCATATCGTTTCGCCTCCTTCTTTCTGATTCCCGCCACGAACCACACTATAGGAGGTTCGTGACGGCTGTTTGAAGGCAAGAGCGAGGCGATTGATGGGCGATGCCGGGCAAAGTTTTGTCCGCCGCCGCCCATCTTGGGCACGATCGTTCCGGCAGGTCAGGCAGTGCTTCAGCCAAGCCGCATCGACAGTTCAACATCCTCGCCGAACGGCGTGGACATGTAGCCACTCCCGGTCGAGCGCACCCGCTCGAGGTATTCGGGGCAAAGATCGGCGTTGTCGGCAACGACGAAGGCGCCCGCCCTGAGGCGGATTTCAACCAGACTCAAGATCTCGGGATAGAGCGCTTTGGCGCCGTCGAGCAGAAGCAGGTCGACGGTTTCGGGAAGATCGACGCTTAATGTTTGCAGCGCGTCTCCCTCGCGGATTTCAACCATGTCAATGAGACCGCCTGCCGTCAGATTGCTCCTGGCGCGCGCCACCTTGGACGGCTCGAACTCGCTGGTGATCAGGCGGCCGCCGCCATTGTCCCGCAAGGCTGCGGCAAGATGCAGGGTCGAAATGCCGAACGAGGTTCCAAATTCGACGATCGTCCGTGCGCCGCCGCCTCGTGCCAGCATGTAGAGCAGCGTGCCGGTCTCTCGCGAGACGGGAAGCCAGAGGTCCCTTAGCCGCCCATAGAAATCGAGGTATTCGGTCTTGCTCCGAATGAGGCGGCTCCGCTCCTCGGCGGAGAGCTCCGCCACTGCAGGGCTCGTTGCCGCAGCGGCTTCCTCGAACAGGCGGTCCAGCAGGGGCGCGAGCGGCTTTGTCGTCAGTGTGGTCATATCGGTCTCCAGTCGGAATGGAATGCGTTCTTGTGCGGCATTCAAAATACGACTAATCATTCGCATTCACTAATCGCATTGGCGCGCCTCTCAATGAGCGATCACCGAAGTCCGCGGATTTCCTCGCGAAAACAGCCCAAGCAGGCCCGCTCGGCAGAGCTCGTCGCTGCGATTTTGCAGGCTGCTGTTCAGGTTTTGGCGAAAGAAGGCGCGCAGCGCTTCACCACGGCGCGGGTGGCCGAGAAGGCCGGTGTCAGTGTCGGATCGCTGTATCAGTATTTTCCGAACAAGGCGGCGATCCTGTTCCGGCTCCAGAGCGACGAATGGCGGCAGACGACCGGTTTGCTGCGCGACATCCTCGAGGATGTCAGAAAACTGCCACTTGAAAGGCTGCGCGGCCTGGTCCACGCCTTCCTTCGCTCGGAGTGTGACGAGGCCGCGGTGCGTGTGGCGCTCGACGACGCCGCGCCGCTTTACCGCGACGCGCCCGAGGCGCAGGTGGCAAGGGCGTCCGGAGACCGCACCATCCAGCTCTTCATGCAGGAGGCGATGCCCAACACCGCGCAAGTGACTCGCGAATTGGCCGGCGACCTGGTCATGACGACGCTGAGCACGGTGGGGAAGCAGTTCTCGGAGGCGCCCCGAACCTCCGCGGAGATCGAAGCCTACGCCGACGCCATGGCCGACATGTTCTGCGCCTACCTGAGAGGCCTCGATCATGGCTAAGCCAAGCGCCAGACCCGGTCAGCGGACAGGCCGTGCAAGTTTTGCGCGGGGCAAACCTTGTCGTCGGTTTCAGCCCCGCGGAAAGTCAATGCAGCCGCGAATCGGTACGCCTCAGACGTACCGGTTGACGATGTTCTCGAGCAATTCCTGGCGGCCGGATCTGGGCTGCGGCTCGATCTTTTCCTTGACGACGCGCTCGGCGATTTCCTCCAGCGTGCGCTTGCCGGCAAGCATCGCCTTGGCCTCGGCCGAATCCCAGCCGGCATAGCGCTCGGCGAGCGGGGCGGACAGCGCCTTGTCCTCGACCATGCGCGCTGCCGCCTTGAGGCCGCGAGCGCAACAATCCATGCCGCCGACATGGCCAATCAGTAGATCCTGCGGATCGAGCGACTGGCGCCTGAGCTTGGCGTCGAAATTGGTGCCGCCGGTCTTGAAGCCGCCTGCCTGCAGCACCTGGTAGTAGGCGAGAGCCATCTCCGGCACATTGTTTGGGAACTGGTCGGTATCCCAGCCCGATTGGTAGTCGTTGCGATTCATGTCGATCGAGCCGAAGATTCCCAGCGCATTGGCCAGCGCCAGTTCATGCTCGAACGAATGGCCGGCCAGGATGGCGTGGCCCTGCTCGATGTTGAGCTTGACCTCATTCTCCAGTCCGAAACGCTTGAGGAAGCCATAGACGGTGGCGACGTCGTAATCATACTGGTGCTTGGTCGGCTCCTGCGGCTTCGGCTCGATCAGGATGGTGCCTTCGAAGCCGATCCTGTGCTTGTAGTCGACGACCAGGTTGAGGAAGCGGCCGGCCTGTTCCTGCTCGCGGCCAAGGTCGGTGTTGAGCAGCGTCTCATAGCCCTCGCGGCCGCCCCACAGCACGTAGTTCTCGCCGTTCAGCCGCTTGGTGACGTCGATGCAGTGTTTCACCGTCGCCGCCGAATAGGCAAAGACATCCGGATCGGGATTGGTGGCGGCGCCCGACATGAAGCGGCGGTTGGAGAACAGGTTCGCCGTACCCCACAACAGCTTGACGCCGGTCTGCTTCATCTTTGCCGAGAAATAGTCGGCGATCTCGTCGAGCCGCGCCGCACTTTCGGAAAAGTCCCGGCCCTCAGGTCGCACATCGGCATCGTGGAAGCAGAAATAAGGCGCGCCCAGCAGCGAAAACATCTCGAAGGCGACGTCGGCCTTGAGCTTGGCCAGTTCCATCGTGTCGACACCGCCGGCCTTCGGAAACCACGGCCGGTCGAAGGTCTGACCGCCGAACGGATCGCCGCCCGGCCAGGCAAAGGAATGCCAATAGGCGACGGCAAAGCGCAGATGGTCTTCGAGCCGCTTGCCGGCGACGATCTCGTCGGGATTGTAGAACCGGTAGGCCAGCGGATTGGTCGAATCCGGTCCCTCGTATTTGATCTGTTGGATGTCGCCGAAAAAACCGCTGGTCATGTTCTTTTCCTCTCGCATGGTTCGGCCTGATTACCTCAGGCGTAATTGGTTTCGCGCTGGCGCTGGTCGAAAAGGCTCATGTCAAAGCCACTCAACGAAGGAGACAGACCATGACCGACCTCAACACCATTGCCGAAAACTACATCGCCGCCTGGAACGAGAGCGACGCCGCGCGCAGGAAGGCCTTGCTCGAGGCGGCTTTCACCGAGGACGTCGGCTATCGCGATCCGATCATGCAGGGCGACGGCCATGACGGCATCGCCGCGCTGATCGAAGGCGTGCAGCAGCGCTTCGCCGGCTTCAGGTTCTCGCTGAAAGGCAAGCCGGACGGCTTCGCCGATACCATCCGCTTCTCGTGGAACCTCGGGCCGGACGGCACCGAGTCCGTCATCGAAGGCACAGATATCGGCGTCATCGAAAATGGCCGGCTGAAAAGCATCACCGGCTTTCTCGACAAGGTGCCGGCGCAGTGAGGCCTTCTCGGCGGGCCGCGGCGAGGGCGGGAATCCGCTCACGCCGTGGCGCTCCTGATCGCCGGATAAAGCGCCCGGTAGCGCTGATAAGCATCCTCATAGGCATCGCCGAGGGCGGCGACCGGCTCGACCGTGGTGTCTGTCGCCGGCGCCGTGCACACGGCGCGCGGATCGGCACCGGTCGCCGCGATCAGGCCAAGCCGGGCCGCACCGAAGGCGGCGCCGAAATCGCCGTCGGCTGGAATATCGACGGGCAGGCCAAGCGCTGTCGCGATGGCCTTCAGCCAGTAGCGCGAACGCGAGCCGCCGCCGATCGCCGTTACCCGGGTCAGCGTCGTGCCGGCTTTGGCCAGCGCGTCGAGGCTGTCGCGGAAGGCGAAGGCGACGCCTTCGAGCACGGCCTGGGTCAGCGCCACGCGGCCAGACTCGTGGGCAAGCCCGGTAAACGCGCCACGAATGGCCGAATCATTGTACGGCGTCCGTTCCCCTGAGAGATAGGGCAAAAACGAGACGCCAGTCGGCGCCTGCAGCACATCGCCGAGTTCGGCGGTCAACTCGCCGGCGCTTTTTCCAGCGATCCCCGACAGCCAGTTGAGTGAATCGGTTGCCGACAGGATGACGCCCATCTGGTGCCAGGTGCCGGGCAGTGCGTGGCAGAATGTGTGCACCGCGCTTTCCGGATTGGGCAGATAGGAGGCATTGGCGGCAAAAAGCACGCCCGACGTGCCGAGCGAGACGAAAGCCTGGCCGGCGCCGACCGTGCCCATGCCGCAGGCCGAGGCCGCGTTATCGCCGGCGCCGCCGGCGATCGGGATACCCGCCTGCATGCCCCATTTCGCAGCCAATTCGCTGCGCAAGGCACCGGCCTTGCCCGTGCCTTCGACCAATGACGGCATCTGCCTTTCGTCGAGCGACGTGGCGGCGAGCAGTTCGGCGGACCAGGCTCGTCTGCCGACATCGAGCCACGACGTGCCGGCCGAATCCGACATTTCCGAAATATGCTCGCCGGCGAGCCAGAGCCGCAAAAAGTCCTTCGGCAGCAGGACCTTTGCCACCTTGGCGAAAACAGCCGGTTCGTTGTTCTTAACCCAGGCGAGCTTCGGTGCGGTGAAACCGGGAAAGACGATGTTGCCGGTCAGCTTGCGAAAGCGCGGGTCGGCATCGAGCGCGGCCGCCTCGGCGTGGCTGCGTGTGTCGTTCCACAGAATGCAGGGGCGCAGCACCTGGTCGGCGGCATCGAGCAGGGTGGCGCCATGCATATGGCCGGAAAGGCCGATGCCTTTGACCGCCGCGAGTTCCTTCGCATGCGTGCCTTTCAGCTCGGCGATCGCGGCTCCGCAGGCGCCGATCCAGTCGGCAGGGTTCTGTTCGGACCAGCCGGGATGCGGGCGCGACACGTCGAGCGGCGCATGGCCGGAACCGACGATGCTCTGCCTTGCATCGATCAGCAGCGCCTTGACGCCCGACGTGCCGAGATCGAGGCCGAGATACATGTTTCCTCCCATGTCCGTCATGCCTGGCGGCGACGGTCTTCCTTGCTTCCCCGCCCAGTCCTGCGACACGGGCGGCGAAGATATCCCGGCAATCGTGCCGCCGGAAACGCACCCCGGTCAACACGCGAAGATTTTTTCGACACTCGAAAAAATCTGGCCGGGGCAGTTTTTAAGGCAAGATTTAGTCTTGGTCAATTCGCCGCGAGAGCGGTTGCGCGCCGTGAAAACAGTGCCGACAACGGGCTGTCCGGCCGTGCCAGCGCGCGTTCCGCCGCAAGCGCCCTCGCCAGCGCGCCATCACCGGAACGCAAGGCCGCCTCGATCAGCGTCAGGTCGATGACGTCGCGTTGGGCGTGGCTGCCGCCGAAGCGATGGGCGATTGCCCGGATCGGCCGGATCAGGCGTATCGTCTCGGCATGATTGCCCTCGCCGAATGCCTTGATGGCGAGCGTCAGCGGATGGCCGACATCCCGGGTGAAAGCAGCGTTGTCGTCCTTACCCTGCATCGCCTCGCGCTGCGCCTCGAGCAAGCCGCGGGCCGGCGCGTCGAGGCCGGCGCCGACGAACGCCATCATCGCGTGGGCGTCGTTGAAGGCATAATGGCCGGCGCTGGCCTTGGGCAACCAGTTGGCGGCGAGCGCAGTCCAGCGCAACCCCGCAAAACAACCCCCCCGAAGGACGCCCCCCCACAAAACCCAGGGAAGAACCAAAATTTGGGCCCACCGCGCCGCCGGC
>NZ_JBVVQI010000009.1:223419-228192 GCF_055811495.1 Mesorhizobium sp. WSM4830
CCCCCACCCCCCAATAAATCGGGGGGGGTGTTTTTAAGCAATACGGCCGGCGGGTGGCTTGGGCAAACTTTTGGGGGGCTCGCCCCCCCCCGCGCGCCCCGACATCGACGCCGCCGAGATGCAGCCGCCACAGAATCGCCGAGGCATCGACCATGTTGAGCGCCAGCGTCGAGCGCTCGCCATAGATGGGCCCGTCGTAGAGCGCCAGCACCTCGTCGGTCTCGCCGAGATCATAATGGAACAGCGCCAGATGCCACCAATTGTGCACCTGCAGGAAGCTTTCCCGCGTCCACGCTTCGGGATTGGCGCGCATCCACAGAATGCCGTCCTTCTGCCGGCTCTGCATCTCCATGACATGGGCCACCGCATGCTGGGCCCAGCCGTCGCGCGGCTCGATGTCGACCGCCGTGCGGCCAAGCCTTTCGGCGCGCGCGTAGTCGCCCATTTCCTCCAGCCCAAAGGCCTGCATGCCGAGTATGGCGTGGTAGCCCGGCATGCCGCTCTGCCAGGACGGCAGCGCGCGGCCGATGCGGTCGCGCAGCATACGGGCATTGCCGGTGAAGAAGTCGATCTGGTGGCCGGTCTGCAGCGCCAGCGCATCGAGCGGAAACTCGATGGCGATGTCCTCCAGCACGCGGGCGGCCTCGTGCCAGTGTCCGTCCGCAAGGTACCCAAGGGCGGCGACATGCGCCTGCTCGCGTGTCGTCGCGGCAAGCGGCAGCGCTGCCTCGTGACATGCCTTGGCCACCGCCGTCGCCTCTCGCTCGGTGGCGAGGCCAAAGAGATAACCCTTGAACACATGCGCCATGACGAAGCCGGGATCGTCGGCGATTGCCCGGTCAATGGAACCGACCGGATCGCCGATGAAGCACTGCAATTCGCGCACAGCCCGGCTGTAGGACGAGAGCCCGGCCTCCGTCGCGCCGGACAGTGTCAAGCCGAATGCGTCGCTGACCGCCATGGTCTGTCCTTAGTTGCCCGATCGCATCGCCACCGTCGCGATCCCGGCGCCGACCAGCAGCGTGCCGCCGGTGCGGTTGAAGATGCCGATCGCCTTCGGGTTGCGCACCACGTTGCGCGCTCTTGCCGCGATCAGCGCGTAGCCGAAGGCATTGGCGAAGGCGAGCGTCAGGAAGGTCGTCTCGAAGATCAGCATCTGTGTCCAGAAATCCGCGTGTCGGTCGAGGAACTGCGGCAGGAAGGCGACGAAGAAGGTGATGCTTTTCGGATTGAGCGCGGTGACCAGCCAGGCATGCGCCGTCATCTTGGCCGAAGACACCGCATCGGTGCGCGGTTCGGCCCGGAGCGCGCCGCCGGCGCGAAACAGCTTGATGCCGAGATAGATCAGATAGAAGGCGCCGATCACCTTCAGCACCGTGAATACGGTGGCCGACGCCGCCAGCAGCGCGCCGATGCCCAGCATCGACAGTGTCATCGCGGTGAAGTCGCCGAGCGCCACGCCGACTGCCATCGGCAGCGCGGTGCGCCAGCCCTGGCCGAGCGCATAGGACACCACCAGCAGGATGGTCGGGCCCGGGTGACCAGAAGGATTGCCGAGGCGGCGGCAAACGCGGCCCAGTTTTCGAAAGACATTTTCTCCTCCTTGAGCTCAAAGAAGAGGATAAATCCTTGGCCTCGTGAAGATGTAAAGAGGCAAAAATCGAAAAAGCCCCTCGTTAACGCCAGGCGGCCGGCCTTCACGCTTTTTCAACCATGATTGGTGAAAATGCCTGCTATCCGGCCGGACCGTGTTTCCCGCCGATAGCGTAGGGTTTGGGTAAATGCGTGAGTTGCCGCAAGGTCTGTCGCTGCCGCACACCGGCGACGCAATCGAAACCGAAATACAGCTTTCCCGCCGCACGGTGCTGTCCGGCGCCGGTGCGCTGGCGCTGCTCGGAGTCGCCGGCTGCAGCCAGACGCTGGATCTTCCGTCGCTCCAGCTCGACGACGTCACCACCGGCTCGATCCGGCCGGTCCGTCCGAGCATCAGCGTCGACAAGAACATCACCAGCCCCGACGTGATGTACGCTTCGCTCACCGACGGTGGCTTCAACGTGCCGGAAGTGCCCTATCTCAAGGTCAAGCCGGAGTTCCGCCGCCAGATCGTCGTCGATCCGACCGGCGAGCAGCCCGGCACCATTGTCGTTCACTCGCAGGAGCGGCTGCTCTATCTGGTGCAGCCCGGCGGCGAGGCGATCCGTTACGGCGTCGGCATCGGCAAGGACGGGTTCCGCTGGTCCGGCCGCGCCAACATCCAGTACGGCAAGGAATGGCCGGTCTGGACCCCACCGCCCGAAATGATCGCCCGCAGGCCGGAACTGGTGAAATGGCAAAGCGGACAGCCGGGCGGCCTCGACAATCCGCTCGGCGCGCGTGCCCTCTACATCTATCAGAACGGCAGCGACACCGGCTACCGCATCCACGGCTCGCCCGAATGGTGGAGCATCGGACAGGCGATGTCGTCGGGCTGCGTGCGCCTGATCAACCAGGACATCATCGATCTCTACAGCCGCGTCTCCAAGAAAAACCCGGTCGTCGTCGTCTGAACGGCGGCTTCGCTTTCAGTGATCACTCTGCCGTTGCGCGATGCCGCAAGACAGGCGAATGTGCCTGCGATTTTCATCGCCCGGGAGACGTGAACAATGGCCGGAACTTTTGTCATCGCGCAAGGTGGCGGCCCGACCGCCGTCATCAACCAGACGGTGGTGGGCGCCACGCTCGAATTCCGCAAGCGGCATCCCGGCGCCAAGGTCCTTGGCTCCATCCACGGCGTGCGCGGCATTCGTGACGGTAATTACGTCGATCTTTCCGCCATCCCCGAGGACCGCCTGCGGCTGATCGCGGCGACACCGAGCGCCGCGCTTGGTTCGACGCGCGACAAGCCGGATGCCGCCTATTGCGACCTCATCCTCAATGGCTTGAAGAAGGCCGGCGCCGACGCCTTCATCTATATCGGCGGCAACGACACGTCGGGCACGCAGCAGATCCTGACCGACGCCGCCGGCGGCAAGATCGCCTTCGTGCACGCGCCGAAAACCATCGATAACGATCTCGAGGAGAACGATCACACGCCCGGCTTCATGTCGGCGGCGGAGTTCGTCGCCGGGGCATTCCTTTCGGTCGATCTCGATTTCCGCGCGCTGCCGGGCATCTATGTCGGCATCGTCATGGGGCGGCATGCCGGTTTCCTGACGGCTGCGTCCGCGGCATGGCAGCTCGACCAGGACAGCGGCCCGCATCTCGTCTACGTGCCGGAGCGGCCGTTCTCGGCGGCCGGTTTCATCGACGACGTGCGCGCCACGCTCGACCGCCACAAGCGCTGCATCGTTGCCGTCTCCGAAGGCGTCAGCACCGCCGACGGCAAGGCGCTGGTCGAAAGCCTGGTGCCGCCCGAAAAGCTGGAGCGCGACCAGCACGGCAACGTCAAGCTGTCGGGCAGCGACCTGCCGGCAGCCTTGGAGCGCGCGCTCGCCGAAGGGCTGCCGGGCAAGCGGGCGCGCGTCGATGCGCTCGGTTACATGCCGCGCGGCTATGTCGGCGCCATCAGCGCGGTCGACGCGCAGGAGGCCTTCGATGCCGGCGCCTTCGCGGTCACGGTGGCCGACGAGGGCGGCGGTTCGGTGGCGCTGCAATATGACGGCAAGAAAACCGTGCTGAAGAAGGTGCCGCTGAAGAACGTCGCCGGCAAGACGCGCCATATGCCGGATGATTTCATGCTGCCCGATGTCAACCGGCTGTCCGATGCGGGCATGGCCTATCTGAAGCGGCTGGTTCCGCAAAAGTACAAGGTCGGCAAGCCGTTCGTCTGATGCGGCTTGATCTGATGGACAGCTGGTTCAGCAAAACCATCGTCGATGCAGAGACGACGATGCTGACCGAGCCCTTCGTGCACGAATTCGTGCGCGCCAACATCTGGCATTTGCGCGGCCGCGACGTCGACCTGCTGGTCGACACCGGCATGGGGATCTGCCCGCTGGCGCCTGAGATCGACACGCCGGCCGGCAAGCCGCTGCTCGTCGTCGCCACGCACATCCATCTCGACCATGTCGGCTCGCTGCACGAGTTTCCGTTGCGAGCAGGGCCGAGCCACAGCGCCGCGCAGTTCGACAGCATGGATGAGGCGGTGACCTACGCCTACATGTTCCACGATCTGGAAGGCGCCGTCTCCAGGCTGCCGGCAAAGGGCTGGAAGGCGGCCGACTACAGGATTCCACCGGCGGCGCTAACCCGAACGCTGGACGAGGGCGATGTGGTTGATCTTGGCGACCGGCAATTGCGCGTCCTGCATCTGCCCGGCCACTCTCCGGATTCGATCGCGCTGTTCGACGAGGCAGACGGCCTGTTCTTCGCCGGCGACGCCATCTACGACGCCATGCTGATCGACGACCTGCCGGATTCCGATCGCGCCGCCTACCGCCGCACGATGCAACGCCTGCTCGAGCTGCCGATCCGTATCGGCCACGGCGGTCATGGACCGAGCTTCGACGGCACGCGGATGCGCGAGATCGCCACCGCGTATCTCCGCCGGACCGACGGGACAGCGGCATAGCAAGCCTTAGCGGGGCAGTGAGGCGGCGGCGGCGAACCTGAAGGGATTTGTCTTGGGCAGCTATTTTGTTCTTGCTTTGTGCCGGCAGCTATGCTACTAATCTGGATATGGTGATCATTCGCCCCAACGACCCGCCGCGAGGCGGGTTTTTTGTTGTGTGCCGAGCATGATCGACAGCTTGGAGGTGCAAGTCCTCTACCCAGCCTGATGACGGCGAAGGGTTA
>NZ_JBVVQI010000010.1:0-160236 GCF_055811495.1 Mesorhizobium sp. WSM4830
CGGACATATGGATGCAAGCGATCCGATCAGACCTGAGCCACACCTTGCAAGCAGGGGGCCGTCCACATATGGATCCCGGGGTCTGCGCCGCGTCGCTGCGCTCCTTGCTCCGCCCCAGGATGACGATGTGAAGGGAACTAGGAGGCGATTTTGATCACGGCCAGCCAGGCATAGCCGCGATAAAGCGTTTGGAAACGGAAGCTTGCGCCAACTCTTGCAGATTCCGAATCCAGAACCGCGCGCAGCGATTGAGGTGGCTCGACATGGAATTTTTTCAGCCAGCTGCGCAACAGCGTGCGGAACCAGCCGGGCAGGGCTTCCTGCTGGCCAAAATCGACGACATGCAGCGAGCCGCCCGGTGACAGGGCAGCAAGTGCGGCGGACACTGTCTTCTCCCAGCCGGGGATCATCGACAGCGAATACGAGACGAATATCCGGTCGAAACTTTCGACGCCGAACAGCGCCTTCGCGTCGAAATCGGTGGCGTCGCCGCGCGCCAGCGTAACGCGGCCGGAGAGGCTTTCGCGGGCAAGGGCGGCGGTGGCCGTCTCCAGCATCTCGGCCGAAATATCGAGGCCGAAGAAGCGCGCGCCGGGATAGCGGCGGGCGGCGAGGATGATGTTGCGGCCGGTGCCGCAGCCGAGCTCGAGCACGGTCCCGCCGGCCGGCACATCCAGTCCGTCGATAAGCCGGTCGCGGCCGAGCAGATAGTATTTGCGGGTCAGGTCGTAGACATGACGCTGCCAGCGATAGACGCCGTCCATCAGCTCGGCATGGCTGGCCGGCAAGTCGGTCGTGCTCATGCGGCCCGCTTCACATAGAGGTGGAAGCCGCCATAGATGGCCGAGCGGTCGCGCGCCGAAAACTCGCGCGAGGCGTCGTTCTCGTAGCGCCACTGGTCGAGCAGCGAATTCGAGACGCGGCCGGGCAGCAGGCTGGGTTCCGCTGCGGTGCGGAAGATGACGCGGGCGCCGGTGGAGGCGGTTCGGGTGATCTCGGCCCACAACCCGTTGAGCTGGTCGTCGGTCATCCAGTCCTGTGCGTCGAGCAGCACGAAGCGGTCGACCGAACCGGCATCCTTGCCGGCAAGGAACTCGATCAGATTGGCGTGGTGGATGGCGACGCGATCGACATTGTTGCGGATCGTCTCGTAGTTGCGCTTTTCGAGATAGGCGGGCAGGGCGGCCTCGCCCGGGTTGGGATAGCGGCGGGCAAAGGCCTGCCAGGCAAAATAGTTGGTCTTCAGCGGAAAATCGCAGGCGAGCTTTTCCAGCCGGGCCTTCAGCACGCTGGCCATGGTGCCGTCGCCCGAGGTGATCAGCGAATCGTACTGGGCCGGCGGAATGCCGAGGCCGAACAGCGAAGCTTTTCGCGAAGTTGCCCATTTCAGCAGCGGCTTTTCGAAGACCGGCGCCAGCTCCTCATCGAAGAAACGGCGTTGATCGGCGATGCTCTTGGCGTCCATGATGCCGGCCGGGTCGACGCCGAAGAGCTTTGCGGTGCGGTGGCCCATGGCGATGAACAGACCAAGCAGGCCGGTCTGGTAGAAATTGCGGTCGAAGACGGCGATGCGGCGACGGCCGCGCCAGTTGCGCCGCTCCCAATAATGACGGCTGACCGGATCGAGATGCGGCGCGATGAAGCGGTCGTAGGCCTGCGAATTGTGCCCGGTCTCTGCCGCGCCGAAGAAACGGAAAAGGTCGCCCTGCGACGGCAGGTGACGCACGGCTTCGAGCTTCATGCGGTTCAGCGCGATATGGGCGGCGTTGAGGTCGACGGCATCGATCCTTTCCGGCGAGCAGGTGAGATAGGCGAGGATGTTGCAGCCGCCGGAGGCAATGGTGACGATGCGGTGGCCCTTGCCGAGTTGCATCGCGTCCATGTCGATTTCGGGGTCTTCCCAGATCTGCGGATAGACGAGGCCGGAGAACAGGAAGGCGAACAAGCGTTCGGAGATGCCAGCCTTCGACAGCGGGCGGTTCTGGTAGACGGCCTTGCCGACCTCCTTGCCGCGGCGAAAAACCAGTTCCCCAGAAATGTCCGTCATGGCAAGGCGATTCCCCGTTTGCTTTGCCGCAAGCGGGTAGCGCAGGGTCATGACAGGCCGGTGACAGGTTCCTATGTCTGGCCAAATCCGCCAGGGGTCGGCGTCGTCACGATGACCGCCTCGCCGGCGTCGAGCACCGTCTGGTCGCAGGCCTTCAGGATTTCGACGCGGCCATCCTTGCGGCGGACCTTAGTCGAGCCGGCCTCGCCGTCGCCGCCGCCGCCGAGGCCTTGCGGCGGGCGGTTGCGATGCGAGGACAGGATCGCGCATTCCATCTTTTCGAGGAAGCGGACGGTGCGCTTGGTGCCGTCGCCGGCATTCCATTTGCCTTTGCCGCCGGAGCCCTCGCGGATATGGAAATCCTCGAGCAGTACCGGGAAACGCAGTTCCAGCACTTCGGGATCGGTCAGGCGCGAATTGGTCATATGGGTGTGGACGCCGGAGGTGCCGGCAAAGCCGCGGCCGTCGTTCATCCGGCCGGCCGGCGAGCCCGAGCAGATCGTCTCGTAATATTGGTACTGCTTGTTGCCGAAGGTGAGGTTGTTCATCGTGCCTTGCGCGTTGGCCATCGCCCTCATCGCCCCGAACAGCGCGTTGGTGACGTGCTGCGAGGTCTCGACATTGCCGGCGACAACCGCCGCGGGATAGGCGGGCTTGAGCATCGAGCCGTCGGGAATGATGATATTGATCGGCCGCAGACATCCGGCATTCATCGGGATGTTGTCTTCGACCATGACGCGGAAGGCATAAAGCACAGCGGCTCGGGCGACTGGCTCCGGCGCATTGAAATTGTTCTTCATCACCGGCGACGTGCCGGTGAAGTCGACGGTCGCTTCGCGCTTCTCCCGGTCGATAGTCATCTTCACCTTGATCTTTTGGCCGGTGTCGGTCGGATATTCGTATTCGGAACTGTCGGGCAGCCGCTCCAGCACACGGCGCACGCTTTCGGCGGCATTGTCCTGGACGTGACCCATATAGGCTTCGACCACATCGAGGCCGAAATGCGCGACCATCTTGCGCAGCTCGGCGACGCCCTTTTCGTTCGCGGCGATCTGCGCCTTGAGGTCGGCGATGTTCTGGTGCGGATTGCGCGCCGGATAGGGATGGTCGGTGAGCAGCGTCTCGAGGTCCTTCTCGCGGAACCGGCCGCGATCGACGATGCGGAAATTATCGAACAGCACGCCTTCTTCGTCGACGGTTGTGGCAAGCGGCGTCATCGAGCCGGGCGCGGTGCCGCCGATGTCGGCATGGTGGCCACGCGAGGCGACGTAAAAGAGGATTTCCTCCCCCCTTGAGGGGGAGGTGCCGCCGAAGGCGGCGGAGGGGGTCGCTGCGGCAGTGCTCGACGTTCTTGCGGTGCCTTCTGAGAGGACCCCACCCGGCCGCTCCGCGGCCACCCTCCCCTCGAGGGGGAGGGAAAAGACAGGCGTCACGACTGTGATATCAGGCAGATGCGTGCCGCCATTGTAAGGCGCGTTCAGCGCAAAGACATCGCCTGGGTGAATGTCGCCGGAATTGAGCCGGATGATGGTCTCCACCGAGCGGTCCATGGAGCCGAGATGCACCGGCATATGCGGCGCGTTGGCGACCAGCGCGCCGTTCCGGTCGAAAACGGCGCAGGAGAAATCGAGCCGTTCCTTGATGTTGACGGAATAGGCGGTGTTTTGCAGCGTTACGCCCATCTGTTCGGCGATCGACATGAACAGGTTGTTGAAGACCTCCAGCATCACCGGATCGGCTTCGGTGCCGAGTGCGGCGTGCCGGTACTTCTTCTCGACGCGCCGCATCAATACGTGCTCCTTGGCGGTGATCTCGGCCTGCCAGCCCGGCTCGACGACAATGGTCTGGTTAGGCTCGATGATCAAAGCGGGGCCGGCGATCTTGTTACCGGGCTTCAGCGTTTCGCGAGGGAAAATGCCGGCGTCGCGCCAGACGCCGTCGACAAAGATTTTCCGGGTCCCGGAAGGACTTGCGGCCACGTCTTCAACAACTGAATCGCTTTCGTCGCGGCCGGTGCCGCCGGTATCGGTACCTTCGACGCCGACCGATTCGACGATCATCGGCTTGTCTTCGTAGACGAAACCGAACTGCGCCTTGTGCGCCAGTTCGAAGTCCGCCTTGGCCTGCGCGATCGAGCCGTGCCCAAAGTTCACAGGCAGTGCGGTATCGGTGCCGTCGTAGCGGATCTGCAGCACCGGTCTCGAGGCGACCGCGTCTTCGCTGATGCCTTGCGCGGCGAGTTCGTCGATGACGGCTTTGCGCAGCGTTGCGATGAGTTCATCGATTGCTGGCCCGGAATTGTCCGCCAGCGGCTTCAGCAGCGCCTGCTGGCGTGACGCAAACACCGAGGATAGTCCTATGCCGTATGCCGACAGCAGGCCGGAGAACGGATGGATCAGCACCGCCTCCACGCCGAGCGCATCGGCGACCAGGCAAGCGTGCTGGCCGCCGGCGCCGCCGAAACAGTTCAGGAGGTATTCGGTGACGTCGTAGCCGCGCTGCACCGAAATCTTCTTGATGGCATTGGCCATGTTTTCGACGGCGATGGTGATGAACCCTTCGGCGACGGTTTCCGGCGGGCGGCCGTCGCCGATCTCGGCGGCAAGTGCGGTGAATTTTTCGCGAACCGTCTGCACGTCGAGCGGTTCGTCCTGGCCCGGCCCAAAAATGGCCGGGAAGAACTCGGGCTGCAGCTTGCCCAGCATGACATTGGCATCGGTGACGGCCAGCGGGCCGCCGCGCCTATAGGCGGCCGGGCCGGGATTGGCGCCGGCCGAATCCGGCCCGGCGCGGAAGCGGCCGGCCTCATAGTGCAGGATCGAGCCACCGCCGGCGGCGACGGTGTGGATGCGCATCATCGGCGCGCGGATGCGCACCCCGGCGACCTCGGTGTCGAAGGCGCGCTCGTAGTCGCCATCGTAATGGGCGACATCGGTGGAGGTGCCGCCCATGTCGAAGCCGATGACCTTGCCGAAACCGGCGAGTTTTGCCGTCTCGACCATGCCGACGACACCGCCGGCCGGGCCGGACAACAGCGCATCCTTGCCCTGGAACATGTCGGCAGCGGTGAGGCCGCCCGACGACATCATGAACATGAGGCGAGGGGATTGGCCAATCTCGCCCCTTGTGGGGGAGATGCCCGGCAGGGCAGAGGGGGGCGTGACAGACTGAGATGTTGGCGGGACAGCGCCCCCCTCTGGCAGCTGCGCAGCCATCTCCCCCTCGAGAGGGGAGATTGGCGCGGCACCCAGTTCCGCCGCCACCTTCTGCACATACCTTGCCAGGATCGGCGACAGATAGGCGTCGACCACCGTGGTGTCGCCGCGGCCGACTAGCTTGATCAGCGGCGAGACCTCGTGACTGACCGAGACCTGCGAAAATCCGAGCTTTCGACAGACTTTGGCGACCGCCTTTTCGTGCTCGGGATGTTTCCAGGCATGCATGAAGACGATCGCGACCGCATCGATGCCGTCCGCCTTGGCTTGCTCAATAGCCGGGCGTACGGAAGCAATGTCGAGCAGGTGCTCGACACTGCCGTCGGCGCGAACCCTTTCGTCGATTTCGACGACACGCTCATAGAGCTGTTCGGGAAGGATGATCTGCTTGGCAAAGATATCGGGCCTGGCCTGATAGGCAATCCTCAGCGCATCGCGGAACCCTTTGGTGATGAGCAGCAGCACACGGTCGCCCTTGCGCTCGAGAAGCGCATTGGTGGCAACCGTGGTGCCCATTTTGACATCGCCGATCAGAGCGGAGGGGATTGGAGCGCCGGGCTGGACGCCGAGCAGCTCGCGAATGCCCTGGATGGCAGCATCGGCATAGGCTTCGGGATTTTCCGAAAGGAGTTTCCTGGGATGCAGCCCGCCTTCCGGGTCATGGCCGATGACGTCGGTGAAGGTACCGCCGCGGTCGATCCAGAAATCCCATTTTGCGGTCATGGCAGCGGCTCCCGGGATTTTCCCTGTTCGATCTGTTAGCTCGCGAGGCCCTGACCGGCAATCGTCAAGTGATTGGAATATGTTACAGGCAGAAATGCAACGTTACGAAACTCATGCGCGGCTTACGCATTGTGTCCTCGACCGCCGCCGGTAACGGAGGCGTGATTAGAGGAGAGATATCATGAAGAAACTCATTCTTGCGTCGGTGTCGGCGCTTGCGTTGCTTGGCCTTGCCGCCTGCAGCAACAGTGGCACCGACAACACCACGACGCAGAGCACCAACCCGCCGGCATCCGACCAGACGATGAAGCCGGCTGCTCCTGACGCCAACAAGCCTGCCGAGCCGGCTCCGGCTCCGGCGCCTGCGCCGGCTGCCCCGGCGCAGTAGTCGCAGTAGTCAATGTGACAGCCAAGGAAGGCCGGCTCACACGCCGGCCTTTCTGCTGCTTGCGATATCCGCGCCTCGCGGCCGAGTGCGACGACGCGGGTTTGCTCGCAGCGGCTTCCATCGGCCGATTTCCATGCGTAAGCACTAGCGGCAGCCGCCTCAGGCATTGCGCCAAATCGATTGGGCCAGCCCCTGCGGCACTGTCTTGGCTTGATAGCGATGGGCGGTTGGCCCTATGAAGCCCTCATGTCGATTTGGGACCGCCTCGGCGACTTCGTCACACGCGTTTCATCTTCAGCGTCGTCAGGCGTCGCCGAAGTGGTCGAGGCCGTGCGCACGGTTTTCTCCGGCGACGCCGATCTGCGCCGGCGCGTCGCCTTCTCGGTGGCGATGATCGCCCTGTCGGCCAAGATGGCCAAGGCAGACGGCATCGTCACGCAAGACGAGGTGCGCGCCTTCCAGGAAATATTCGAGGTGCCGAAGGAACAGAGGCGCAATGTGGCGCGGCTCTACGATTTGGCCAAACGCGACATCGCCGGTTTCGAGACCTATGCCGAGCGGATGGCGCAGCTTTGCGGTTCGGGTCATTCGAATTGCCTGATGCTCGAGGACATACTCGACGGGCTGTTCCACATCGCCAAGGCCGACGGGCTAGTGCATGAGCGCGAGGGCCAGTTCCTGCATCGCATCGCCGAGATCTTCCGCATCGATGAGGCGCATTACCAGAGCATCCTGGCCCGGCATGTCGATCTGGGTGCCGCCGATCCTTACGTCGTGCTCGGCATCGAGCGTGGGAAGCCGTTCGAGGAGGTCCGCAGGCGCTACCGCAAGCTGGTCTCCGACAATCATCCGGACCGGCTGATCGCACGCGGCCTGCCGCAGGAATTCATCAAGATCGCGACGACCAGGCTGGCGGCGATCAACGCGGCCTATGAAATGATCGAGCGAGGCCTGCGGCACGCATGAGCGGCTTTCCGCCCGACGAGCCGAGCGCCGAGGTCAGGGTATCGCCGAATGTCGGGCCACGACGCGGAACGCTCGGACCAGATATGATCGTGCTGCACTACACCGGCATGGCGACCGGCGCCGGTGCCGAGGCATGGTTGTGCGATCCGGCAAGCGAGGTCTCGTCGCACTACATGGTCCATGAGGACGGCCGCATTGTTCAGATGGTAAGGGAAAGCGACCGCGCCTGGCATGCCGGTAAGAGTTCGTGGTTCGGACAGAGCGACATCAACTCCTGTTCGATCGGCATCGAGATCGTCAATCCGGGGCATACGCTCGGCTATCGCAACTTTCCAAAACCGCAGATCGACGCGGTGATCGGCCTCTGCGCGGGCATCGTCGAGCGCCATTCCATTCCGGCGCAGCGGGTGCTCGCGCATTCCGACGTGGCACCGGGGCGCAAGGTCGATCCGGGCGAGAAATTTCCATGGAAGGCCTTGTTTGCCGCCGGTGTCGGCCATGTTGTGCCGGCAGCGCCGATCCGGCGTGGCGCCGTGCTGAAGCCAGGCGATACCGGAGCCGAGGTCGAGGCGCTGCAGTCGATGCTGGCGCTCTATGGTTATGGCGTCGAGATCACCGGCGCTTTCGACCGGCAGACCGAAATCGTGGTCGAGGCATTTCAGCGGCATTTCCGGCAGCGCCTGGTCGATGGCATGGCTGACGGATCGACGATCCGCACGCTGGAAAGGCTGCTCGCTTCCGCAAGGATAGCCTCTCTCAAATAGTCTTTCCCAAGCTTCAAAGTTACAATCTGTTACCCAAAGTGACTTGCGTCGCCTTCTTTGGCGCCAATTCCGTCGTCAAAGGCGATCCGTACAGATTGTCGGACCTCTATCCCCCAGATGTTCCGATGTTGATTGAGGGTATCTGCGCGAAGTTCTTTGTGCAGATCAAACAGAACAGGATCACATGCAGAAATTGACCGTTTTAACGGCAGCCATTGCTGCCGGCGTAATGACTTTTGCCTTCAGTGCGGCGAACAGCGCACCGCTGAGCCAGCGGGCCGATCAAGGCTTCAGTGCTGCAGCCGGCAAAACCGCCGTGCCGAAAGGTGGTGCAAAAGTAGAGAAGACCGCCACCGCAAAAGTGGAAAAAGCGGCCGTGGTAAAGTCGAAAAAGCCAGCCTCCGCCAGAAAGCCAACCGCTGCCAGAAAGACAATCGCCAAACAGCATGTGAAGCGTAACCGCAAACGCATCGACCACATGGTAACGGCGTCAGTCGCTCCGAAGAGCAGGCCAGTGCCCCAGGCGGCGGTTGTCGGCGGCAACGGACAGTACTCGGCGATCATTGCGCGTTACGCCGCCAGCTATGGCGTGCCGATATCGCTCGCCAACGCCGTCATCAAGATCGAGAGCAACTACCAGCCGAACCAGGTCGGCAGCGCCGGCGAGATCGGCCTGATGCAGATCAAGCCGGCGACGGCAAGAATGATGGGCTATAGCGGTTCGGTTCAGGGTCTCTACGATCCCGATACCAACATCAAATACGGCATGAAGTACCTTGCCATGGCGCAGGATCTCGGCGGCGGCACGACCTGTGGCACGATCCTGAAATACAATGCCGGCCACGGCGCCACACGGATGAACCCGGTGTCCGCAGCCTATTGCGGCAAGGTCAAGGTGCAACTGGCAGCACTTGGAGCGCCCGCCTGACAAGGGATAACTTGCTTTTTCGGGCCTGAACCCCTTTATACGCCTTGCCAGCTGGCCGGGCGGCCGCACCCGCGAAGCCGAAAGGCTGCGGGTGAGGAAAGTCCGGGCTCCATGGAGACACGGTGCCGGTTAATGGCCGGCGGGGGCGACCCCAGGGAAAGTGCCACAGAAAGCAAACCGCCACGATCCAATCGTGGCAAGGGTGAAAGGGTGGGGTAAGAGCCCACCGCGCGACTGGCAACAGGAGCGGCACGGTAAACCCCACCGGGAGCAAGACCGAATAGGGGCGGTGCGAGGGGAAACCCTCGAGGGCTGTTTCCGGCTCACCGTCCGGGTAGGTTGCGTGAGGCGCATGGCAACATGCGCCCAAGATGAATGGCCGCCACGTTCTCGCCCCGCAAGGGGCGAGGGCCATACAGAACCCGGCTTACAGGCCAGCTGGCAGTTTCCCATATCGAAGAAAAATCTTTGAAATCAGTAGGCTGCGCCTTCGGGCGCAGCCATTGATTCACTTTTCGACCCGCAATCGAGCGCGGCATTTCCTTGAAAATGGTGCGATTAAATCGTACCATTTGGACAAGACTATCAGGAGAGCCTCATGGGACAGGTCGATAAACGCAGCATCACGCTGTCGCCGGAACTGGCCGCGGCGGTCGACGACGTGGTGGCCGCCGGCGAATATGCCTCGGCGAGCGAAGTGATCCGCGACGCGCTGCGGCAATGGAAGGATCGGCGCGACCTGCTCGGCTACACCGTCGAGGAGTTGCGCAGACTGGTGCAGGAGGGGATCGACAGCGGGCCGGGGCGGTTTGCGTCGATCGACGAAATAAAGGCCGAAGCGCGGAGACGATTGAAACCCGACAGCGCGGCATGAATTTGCTGCCCATCATCCGAACTGCACATGCAGAAGAGGATTTGATCGCGATCTGGCTTTACGTTGCGCAAGACAGCGAGGCTGCAGCGGATCGGTTGCTCGATCGGATCGAAGCCCGCTGGCAGCAAGTGGCCACTTATCCCTTCTCAGGTGCACCGCGCGAAGACATCGCGCCGGGCATCCGTCACCTGATCGTCGGCGAATACCTCACTTTGTACCATGTCAGGGAAGAGGCGATCGAAATCGTTCGCGTGCTGCACGGCCGGCGCAAGATCGACGCCGGCGATCTGAATTCGTGATTGCCGATTCAGCCACCGATTGCGTCTAGCGACGCCTCGATCGCCTGCCAAAGCTCTTCCACCGGCTCGCAGCCGACCGACAGGCGAACGAAGCCGGGCGGAACGGCGTCTCCCCTTTTTGATCGCCGTTCGGCCGAGGTGTGTACGCCGCCGAACGATGTCGCTGCCTGCATCAAGTCGCAGTTGTTGATGAAATCCTCGGCCTTGTCCTCCGAGGCGAGCACGAACGAGATGAGAAATCCGAAGCGCTCCATCTGGGCGCAGGCAAGATTGTGCGATGGATCGCTCTCCAGTCCCGGAAAGCGCAAGCCGCTGATCGCGCGATGGTTTTTCAGCCGTCGCGCTATCATTTCGGCGGAGGTGCACATGCGGTCGAAGCGCACGTCCAGCGTTTCGAGGCCGCGATGCACCAGCCATGCCTCGAACGGCCCGGGGATGGCGCCTGACGTCTCGCGCCAGTCGGTCACCCTCGAGATGATGTCCGCGTCGCGGCTGGCGACATGGCCGAACAGCACATCGGAATGGCCATTTGGCGCCTTGGTGTCGGCAGCAATGACGATATCGGCGCCGAGATCGAGCGGGCGCTGGCCGAAAGGTGTCATCGTCGTGTTGTCGACCACAAGCACCGCACCTGCTCTATGCACGGCCTCGGCGACGGCTGCGATGTCACATATATCCAGTCCCGGGTTGGCGGGCGTTTCGACGAAGGCAAGCCGATATCCGTCGAAGCCGCCGTCGAGGAAGCTCGATGTCGGCCGGACATCATAAGCGACGCCGAAGGATTTCAGGAAGCGCTCTGCCAGCGCTCGTGTCGTATGGTAACCGTCGGAGGGCAGCAGGATACGGTCGCCGGCTTTGAGCAGGCCGAAAAATACCGCCGAGATGGCAGCCATCCCCGAGGGAAAGGCGACGCATGGGGCGTCTTCCAGATGCGCCAGCATGTGCTCGACCGCATCCCAGGTCGGATTGCTGAAGCGGCCATATTGATCGAATCCGGTGGCGTCACCCGGCGCGTGGAAAATGGCGGCCATGGTCAGGGGCAAGGGGATCGGGTCGCCCTTGGCAAGCCTGCCGCGACGCAGATGGGGAAGTGCCGCGGCGCGCGACTTGGCTGTTTCGGACATGGTTTCAAACCTCGTTGCTGACCGGAAAAGAAGATGCCGAGGCTAAGCGCGGCAGCGATCCGCAGCAAGCCGCCTCCGGTTGGACCACACGGCCCTAAACGCTTCGTTAGGCTTAATGGAGGATAAAGACCGGAGTGCCGTCAAAGCTGCTCTCCCCAGTCGTGGCAGGCGCGTTTTGAAGACTGTTCCCGTTGACGCCCATAACACCCCATGATATCCCATTCCGATACTCAAGCCTTCGTTCCGTGTCAGGGTGAAGCGTACGCCAATCGGGCAGCCGCGGCGGCTGCGCGTTTGCCTGCGTTCGCCCGTCATGATGAAGCGGGTTTTGGACGTCGACCGGGCCGGGGCGGCGCGGACAGGAAGATGCAGAGGGGTGCGGCGGCGCAAGCGGCCGTAACGCGTAATGGACCGGTTTCTGTCGAACGCGGTGAACAGGATCGATGCGAAGGGACGGGTGTCCGTGCCGGCGCATTTCCGTGCCGTTGTGCAGAAACGCGGCTATTCGGAACTTTATGCGCTACGCTGCCTGGATCGCCCGGCGATGGATGTCGGTGGGCTCGACCTGCTCGATCGCTACGAGCAGCGTATCGCCCAGGAAGACCCGTTCCTGCAGACGGCGGACGACATGTCGTTCTTCTGCCATGGCGATGGAACGTTTCTGAAGCTCGACCAGGACGGCCGTATCACGATGAGCGATTTCATTCGCGAGCATACTGGCATTTCAGCGGAAGTGGCCTTCGTTGGCCGCGGCAATTTCTTTCAGATCTGGGAGCCGGGACGGCTCAGCGCCTATGGGACGGAAGCACGCGCCCGGCTTTTGCAGCTTCGGCAGCGGACGAAGCCCGGGGAGCGGCCGGAATGATGGCGGGCGACGGCGATGAAGTTCATGCCGTTGGCGGACCAGCCCGTCACATTCCGGTCCTCCTTGCCGAAGTTCTGGAGGCGCTGGCGCCGACAAAAGGCGAGGTGATCGTCGACGGCACGTTCGGTGCCGGCGGCTACACCAAGGCCATTCTGGCAAGCGGAGCCTCGGTCGTCGCCATCGACCGCGATCCGGATGCGATCGTGGCGGGGCGGGCCCTTGAACAGCAGTTCGGCGGCAAGCTCAGGCTTGTCCAGGCACCGTTCTCGACGCTCGACGAGCAGGTTGAAAGTGCCGATGGCGTCGTGCTCGACATCGGCATCTCCTCCATGCAGATCGACCAGCCGGAGCGCGGCTTTTCGTTCCGGGCCGATGGACCGCTCGACATGCGCATGGCGCAGGCGGGCCTGAGCGCCGCCGACGTCGTCAACACCTTCAAGGTGGGCGATCTTGCCCGCATCTTCGGCTTTCTCGGCGAGGAACGCCATGCCGGGCGCATCGCCCGAATGATCGAGAGCCGTCGCGAAAAACGCCCCTTCGAGCGCACGCTCGACCTTGCCGATGCCATCGAGACGCATATCGGCCGCGCGCCGAAAGACAAAATCCATCCGGCTACCCGCGTTTTCCAGGCGCTGCGCATCTTCGTCAATGATGAACTCGGCGAACTTGCCAAGGCACTGTTTGCCGCCGAGCGCGTGCTGAAACCGGGCGGCCGGCTTGCCGTGGTGACCTTCCATTCCCTCGAGGACCGCATCGTTAAGCGCTTCATCGCAGACAGGGCCGATTCAGCGACCGGATCGCGGCATCTGCCCGAGGCGCAGGCGCGCGCCGCCACCTTCACCAAGAAGGGCGGCGGCGTGACGCCTGGCGATGCCGAGATATCGGCAAATCCGCGAGCGCGCTCGGCAAGGCTGCGCGCTGCGATCCGTACAGAGGCGCCGGCGCGTGCCGGCGATTTTTCGATTTTCGGCCTGCCAAAACTGCCTGGCCCAAAGCTTCCCGGCGCCGATCGACCGGGAGAGAGGTGAGCACGTGTTTCGTACCAGCGACATAGTCCTGATCGCCGTCATGGTTTCGGCGGCTGCCCTGACCTACAAGACCAAGCGCGAGGCCGAGGAGCAACTGGCGGCAGTGCACAAGATCCAGGCGCAGATCCGTTATGAAGACGACACGATCGACCTGCTCAAGGCGGACTGGAGCCTGCTTACCCAGCCGTCGCGCCTGCAGAAGCTCACCGAAATCTACAAATCGCAACTCGGACTCGAGCCGGTCAATGCGCGGCAGATCGTTGGGCTGGACGATCTGCCGGCGAAACCCGTCAACATCGAGGACCTTTCATCGCAGCGGCTGGGCGGCATGGCCGATGTCGGCGGCAAGGATCCCGTGGTGACCGGAGGCATCGTCCAATGATCACCGGATTTCCAATCGCCGCCAGATTTCCAAAGATTGTGAGGCTGCTGAAGCGCGGCTCGAAGCCGAATGCGGGCGGATCGATCGTGGTCGAAGGCGCCCGCAAGGCGACCGGTGGCAAGGGCCGGACCCGCATCGTCATGACGATGGCGGTGTTCTTCGGCATCTATTCGACCATTGCCGGGCGGCTGGTCTATCTGGGTTTCCAGAATCCCGACCTGTCGGGCGGGCCACAGAGCCGGGTGACGGCGTCGCGACCAGACATCGTCGACCGTAACGGCGAAGTGCTGGCGACCGACATCAAGACGGCGTCGCTGTTTGCCGAGCCGCGCCGTATCGTCGATGCCGACGAGGCGATCGAAAAGCTGTCGACGGTGCTTCCCGAGATCGACTACGAGCAGACATATAACAAGCTGAAGAGCGGCGCTGGCTTCGTCTGGCTGCAGCGGCAACTGACGCCGAAGCAGCAGGCCGACATCATGCAGCTCGGCATCCCCGGCTTCGGCTTCCGCACCGAGAAGCGCCGGTTCTATCCGGCCGGCGAAACCTCGTCCTACATTGTCGGCCTCACCAACATCGACAATCAGGGCATCTCCGGCATGGAGAAATACATCGACGAACAGGGTTTGAGCGACCTTCAGGCGTCGGGCCTGGCGGTGGCCAAGGATTTGAAGCCGGTGCAGCTCTCGATCGACCTGCGCGTCCAGCATATCGTGCGCGACGAGGTCGCCACCGGCATGGAAAAATACCACGCTATCGCCGCGGGCGCCGTCGTGCTCAACGTCAAGACCGGCGAGGTGCTGGCGATGGCCTCGGTTCCGGATTTCGATCCGAACAACCCCTATAACGCGCAGGACAAGGACCGGCTCAACCGCATGTCGGCTGGCCTCTACGAAATGGGGTCGACCTTCAAGAGCTTCACCACCGCAATGGCGCTCGATTCCGGCAAGATAACGCTGCAAAGCCGTTTCGATGCGTCGCGCCCGATCAGGATCGGCCATCAAACGATCCATGATTTCCATGGCAAGGGCCGGGTACTGTCGGTGCCGGAAGTGTTCATCTACTCGTCCAATATCGGCTCAGCCAAGGAAGCCGAAGCGGTTGGCATCGACGGACACCGCGAATTCCTGCATCGCCTGGGAATCCTCGAGAAGATGCAAACCGAACTGCCGGAAGTCGCCCGGCCGACCGAGCCCAAGGTCTGGAAGCAGGTCAATTCGATCACCATCGCCTTCGGCCACGGTGTGTCGACGACGCCGCTGCAGACGGCGGTCGGCTGCGCCGCGCTGATGAATGGCGGCTATCTGATGGACCCGACCTTCCTGCCGCGCACGCAGCAGCAGGCGATGGCGGTGGCCAAGAAAGTGGTCAACGACAAGACTGTCGAGGGCATGCGCTATCTCTATGCACTCAATGCCGAAAAGGGATCCGGCCGCAATGCACGGGTGCCAGGATACCGGGTGGGCGGCAAGACGGGAACGGCGGAGAAGGTCGTCAACGGCCGTTACTCGAAGGAAAAGAATTTCAACGCCTTCGTCGCGGCTTTCCCGATGGACGATCCGCAATACATAGTGCTTACGATCGCCGACGAACCGAAGCCGGAAAAGCCCGGCATGGGTGCTACGGCCGCCTCGAACGCGGGCATCATGGCTGCAAACATCATCCGACGTGCGGCTTCCATGCTTGGCGTGAAGCCAGATTTCAGCCATGAAAATGGTGCAACGCTGGTTTCCTATCAGTGATTCTTGGGGCGCGCCGGCAACTGCGCGCTATTTTGTTGCGATGAACGGGGTTCGATGAAGCTGAAAAATCTAGCCGGTATCCTGCCTGTCGAGGGGACAGCTTCCTTCGACATGGAGGTTACAGGGATTTCGTCGGATTCCCGCCAGGTAACACGGGGGGTCGTCTTTTTCGCGCTGACCGGCTCCAAGGCGGATGGCGCAGCCTACGCAGCCGAGGCCGCGAGCCGCGGCGCTGCAGCGATCGTGGTCGGCAAGGGCAGTACGGTCGCCGGGCTGCCAGTTCCGGTTCTTGTCGTAGACGATCCGCGCCTTGCGCTTGCGCTGAGTGCGGCCCGTTATTTCGGCAAGCAACCGCAAACCATGGTCGCGGTGACCGGAACCAGCGGCAAGACCTCGGTCGCCGCATTCACCCGGCAGATATGGGAGCAGGCGGGCCTCGCCGCCGCTTCGATCGGCACGACCGGCGTGGTGGCGCCGGGCCGCAACGAATATGGCTCGCTGACCACGCCGGATCCGGTGGCACTGCACAGGCTGCTCAAGGAGTTGGCGGAGGCCGGCGTCACCCACGCCTCGATGGAAGCGTCCAGCCATGGCCTCGACCAGCGCCGGCTCGACGGCGTCAAGCTTGCGGCCGGCGGCTTCACCAATCTCGGCCGCGATCATATGGACTATCATCCGACGGTCGAGGACTATCATCGCGCCAAATTGCGTCTGTTCGACGCGCTGCTGCCGAAGGGCGCGCCGGCCATCATCTTTGCCGACGACCCGTGGTCGGAGCCGACGATCAAGGCGGCGCATGCAGCGGGACTGAACGTGCTGACGGTCGGACGCCACGGCGATTTCCTGCGGCTGAAGCGGGTCGAGCACGAGCGCCACCGCCAGCGCGCCGAGGTCGAAGCGGACGGCGTTCTCCATGAAGTCGACTTGCCGCTGGCCGGCGACTTCCAGATTGCAAATGCGCTGGTGTCGGCCGGCCTCGCCATTTCGACTGGAACATCTGTTGCCAAAGCGCTGATGGCGCTGGAGAAATTGAAGGGTGCACCGGGGCGGCTCGACCTCGTTGGGACGGCCGCCAATGGCGCGCCGGTCTATGTCGACTACGCGCACAAGCCGGATGCGCTGGAAAACGTGCTGGCTTCGGTGCGCCCCTTTACCACCGGCCGCGTCATCGTCGTATTCGGTTGCGGCGGCGACCGGGACCGGGGCAAGCGGCCGATCATGGGCGAGATCGCCACAAGACTGGCCGACGTCGTCATCGTCACCGACGACAATCCCCGCTCGGAAGTACCCGAGACGATCCGCGCCGCGATTCTGGCGGCCGCACCGGGTGCGATCGAGGTCGGCGACCGGCGCAAGGCCATTCACGAGGCAGTGGGGATGCTTCACGCTGGCGACACGCTGATCGTGGCCGGCAAGGGCCATGAGGAAGGCCAGACCATCGGCACCGAGACGCTGCATTTTTCCGATCATGAGGAAGTTCGCTCGGCGCTCAGGGAGCAAGCAGCGTGAGCTATCTGTGGACCTCCGAGGCGCTGGTTGCCGCCATGGATGGCCGGCCGCTCGGTCCGATGCCTGAAGGCATCGCCGGCATTTCCATCGACAGCCGCAGCCTGCAGCCGGGAGACGCTTTCTTCGCCATCAAGGGCGAGGCCATGGACGGCCATGATTTCGTCACCGCCGCCATCAAGGCGGGTGCCGGCGTGCTGGTCGTCGCCGAGGGCAAGCTGCCGTCGCTGGGGCGGCTGACGGCACCGATGATCGTCGTGGAGGACGTGCTTGTCGCTCTGGAAAAGCTTGGCGTTGCCGCGCGCGCACGCTCAAAGGCGAGGGTGATTGCCGTGACCGGGTCGGCGGGCAAAACCACCACCAAGGAAGCGCTACGCCACGCTCTGTCCGCAGTCGGTACGGTGCATGCATCGGCCCAGTCGTTCAACAATCACTGGGGCGTGCCGCTGACGCTGGCGCGCATGCCGCAGGATTGCGACTATGCCGTCTTCGAGATCGGCATGAACCATCCGGACGAGATCCGGCCTCTGGTCAAGATGGTCCGGCCGCATGTCGCCATCGTTACGCTGATCGCGGCCGCTCACCTCGGCTTCTTCCGCAACCTGGATGAGATCGCCAAGGCCAAGGCAGAGGTTTTCGAGGGACTGGAGCCCGGTGGCGCCGCCCTTCTCAACCGCGACGACCAGCGCTGGAAGCTGCTGGAGAAGATGGCGAAAGAGGCCGGCGTCGAGCATGTCTACGGGTTCGGCGAGAATGCCCGGGCGACCTTCAAACTGATCAAATGCGAGCTCAATGCCGATCACTCGGTCATCACCGCCAAGATTGGCGGGCACGAGATTGTCGCCAGGATCGGCGCGCCGGGCCGCCATATGGTGCAGAATGTGCTCGCGGTGCTTGGCGCCGCGCATCTGGTCGGCGCCGACGTCACCAGGGTTGCGCAGGCGCTGGCCGATCTTTCGCCCGAACGCGGACGCGGCAAGCGCTATGTGTTGCGTCATCCCAAGGGGCCGATCACGCTGATCGACGAGAGCTACAACGCCAATCCGGCGTCGATGAGCGCAGCAATGGCACTGCTCAACACGACGCCGGTGTCGGGCGAAGGCAGGCGCATTGCCGTGCTCGGCGATATGCTCGAGCTCGGCAGCCATTCGGCGAAATTGCATGCCGCGCTTGCCGACCTGATCGTCGGCACCGACACGCGCACGGTCTTTCTCGGTGGCCCGGAAATGCGGGCGCTGGCCGACGTTTTGCCCGGCGAGATCAGGACGGAGTACCGCGCCGGCGCGGAAGATCTGAAGCCGGTTCTTCTATCGGAATTGAAGCCCGGCGACGTGGTCATGATCAAATCGTCGAAGGGCATAGGCTTTTCAAAGCTGGTCGAGGCGTTGCTCGGCAAGTTTCCGGCGGAAGCCGCAACCAGCAGACAGACCTAGGATCGGTCCGGGGGACGCAAGCGCATGCTAACACTGCTCGTCGAATTTGCGGACAAGATCTCGGTCTTCAACGTCTTCCGCTACATAACTTTCCGCACCGGCGGAGCGCTGATCACAGCGGCGCTGATCGTGTTCATCTTCGGACCGACCATCATCAATTCGCTGAGGCTGCGGCAAGGCAAGGGCCAGCCGATCCGTGCCGACGGGCCGCAGACGCATTTCAAGAAGGCGGGAACGCCGACCATGGGCGGACTGATGATCCTGTCCGGCATTGTCGGTTCGTCGCTGCTGTGGGCGAACCTGTCGAGTATCTACGTCTGGGTGGTGCTGCTGGTGACGCTGGGGTTCGGCTCAATCGGCTTTTACGACGATTATCTCAAAGTAACCAAGCAATCGCATCTCGGCTTTTCCGGCAAGGCGCGGCTGGGGCTCGAATTCGTCATCGCAGGCATCGCCGCCTGGGTGATCATGCATAACGGCCAGGCGCCCTTCTCGTCATCGTTGACATTCCCTTTCGCCAAGGAGTTTCTCGTCAATCTCGGCTGGTTCTTCATCCCATTCTCGTGCTTCGTCATCGTCGGCGCCGGCAATGCGGTGAACCTGACCGACGGCCTTGACGGGCTGGCGATCGTGCCGATCATGATCGCCGCCGCATCCTTCGGCGTCATCGCCTATCTCTCCGGCAATGCGGTGTTCGCCGAATATCTGCAGATCCATTTCGTGCCCGGCACCGGTGAACTTGCAGTGGTCCTTGGAGCGGTGATCGGCGCCGGGCTTGGCTTCCTCTGGTTCAATGCGCCGCCGGCGGCGATCTTCATGGGCGACACCGGCTCGCTGGCACTGGGTGGGCTGATCGGCACGGTCGCGGTGGCAACCAAGCACGAGATCGTGCTGGTCATAGTCGGCGGCCTGTTCGTCGTCGAGATATTCTCGGTCATCATCCAGGTCGGCTACTTCAAGATGACCGGCAAGCGCGTCTTCCTGATGGCGCCGATCCACCATCATTTCGAAAAGCTCGGCTGGACCGAAAGCCAGGTGGTGATCCGCTTCTGGATCATCGCCGTCATCCTGGCGCTGGTCGGCCTGTCGACCCTGAAGCTCAGATAGGAGGCCGCTTGATCCCCGCCGCATCCTTTTCAGGCAAGCGCGTTTCGCTCTTCGGGCTCGGCGGCTCGGGGATCGCTACGGCGCGCGCGCTGATCGAGGGCGGCGCGGATGTGCTGGCCTGGGACGACAATCCCGACAGCGTCGCCAAGGCCGGCGCGGTCGGCATCACGACAGCGGATCTGCGCGGCGCGGACTGGGCGAGGTTTTCCGCCTTCGTGCTGTCGCCCGGCGTGCCGCTGACGCATCCCAAGCCGCACTGGACCGTCGAGCTCGCGCGGGGCTCGGGCGTCGAGATCATCGGCGACGTCGAGCTTTTCTGCCGCGAGCGGACCTTGCTGTCGCCGGCAGCGCCGTTCATCGCCATCACCGGCACCAACGGCAAATCGACGACGACGGCGCTGACCGCGCATATCCTGAAATCGACCGGTCGCGACACGCAGATGGGCGGCAATATCGGCCGCGCGGTGATGACGCTCGATCCGCCGCAGCCGGAGCGGCACTATGTGGTTGAGTGCTCTTCCTACCAGATCGATCTTGCCCCCTCGATCAATCCGACGGCCGGTGTGCTGCTCAATCTGACGCCGGACCATCTCGACCGCCATGGCACGATGCAACACTACGCCTCGATCAAGGAGCGGCTGGTGGCCGGCAGCGAGACGGCAATCATCGGTGTCGACGATTCCTGGTGCGCCCAGATCGCCGATCGGCTGGAGCGAGCCGGCCGGCAGGTCATTCGGATTTCCAAGCGCCTGCCGCTGACCGACGGCTATTTCGCCGACGGCACCAACCTGATGGAAGCCGTGCACGGCCGCTACAGCCGTGTCGCCTTCCTCGAAGGCATCGGCTCGTTGCGCGGCCAGCACAATGCGCAGAATGCACTGGCTGCCGCCGCCGCCTGTCTCAAGGTCGGGCTCGAACTCGGCGAGATCCAATCCGGACTGGAGAGTTTCCCGGGGCTGGCGCACCGCATGGAGCAGGTCGGCCGCAAAGGTCATGTGCTGTTCGTCAACGATTCCAAGGCGACCAATGCCGATGCGGCTGCACCGGCGCTGTCGAGCTTTGCGCGTATCTACTGGATTGCCGGCGGCCTGCCGAAAGAGGGCGGCATCGAGCCGTTACGCGGCTTCTTCCCGCGCATCGCCAAGGCCTATCTGATCGGCGAAGCCGCACCGGCCTTTTCGGCGACGCTGGGCGAAGCGGTGCCTTACGAGATATCAGGCACGTTGGCTGCGGCGGTCGAACACGCCGCCCTCGATGCGGCCAGGGATAATAGCGGCGAGGCAGTGGTGCTGCTGTCGCCGGCCTGCGCCAGTTTCGACCAGTTCAAGAATTTCGAAGTCCGCGGCGAGGCGTTCAGGCAAGCCGCAACCGCCATTGATGGCGTGAAGCCCATCGGAGGGACACGATAATGCAAAGCCGTCTCGACAAAAGCCCTGTGGCGACCTGGTGGTGGACGATCGATCGCTGGTTCCTGGCGGCGTTCCTGTCGCTGATGGGGCTCGGCATCGTTTTGTCTTTCGCCGCAAGCCCGGCGGTGGCCGAGCGCATCGGGCTAGACAGTTTCCATTTCGCCACACGCCAGATTATCTTCACCATTCCGGCGCTTGGGGTAATGCTGGCCGTCTCGTTCCTTGAATCCAGGCAGATCCGGCGCATGGCGCTGGTCATGTTGTGCATCATGCTGTTTCTGATGGTGGCAGTGCTCTATATCGGCGTCGAGGTGAAGGGCGCGCGGCGCTGGGTGTCGCTAGCCGGCCTGTCGATCCAGCCGTCCGAGTTCCTGAAACCGGCCTTTGTCATCATCTGCGCCTGGCTGTTCGCCGAGCACAAGCGCCAGCCCGACATTCCGGGCAATCTGTTCGCCATGTTGCTGCTTGCACTGGTCATCTCGCTGCTGGTGGCGCAGCCTGACCTTGGGCAGACCATGCTGGTGCTCGGCACCTGGGGGGTGATGTTCTTCATGGCCGGGTTGCCGTGGCTGTGGATCGTCGCGCTGGGTGCTGCAGGCGTCGGCGGCGTGTTCGCCGCCTATGCGGTATTCCCGCACGTTGCCGGCCGTATCGACCGCTTCATGACCGGCGAGGGCGACACGTTCCAGGTCGACATGGGCCGCGAGGCGCTGATCAATGGCGGCTGGTTCGGCGTCGGGCCGGGCGAGGGTACCGTCAAGCGGGTCATCCCCGACAGCCACGCCGATTTTGTCTTCTCCGTCGCCGGCGAGGAATTCGGGCTGATCATGTGTTTCTTCATCATGTCCATCTTCGGTTTCATCGTGCTGCGCGGTCTCAACACGGCACTCAGGGAGCAGGACGATTTCACCCGCTACGCGGTGGGCGGCCTGGTTACGGTCTTCGGCCTGCAGTCGGTCATCAACATGGCCGTCAATCTGCAGCTGATGCCGGCCAAGGGCATGACGCTGCCGTTCATCTCCTACGGCGGCTCTTCGCAGATCGCGATCGCCATCTCGATGGGCATGGTGCTGGCGCTGACGCGCAAGCGCCCGGAAAAGCGCAAGCAGCTGGGCTTCATGCCGTCGCCGCGTGCGATGCCGGCGGAGTGAGATGGCGAAGGGGGTTATCCTTCTGGCGGCAGGCGGAACGGGCGGACATCTGTTCCCGGCCGAGGCGCTGGCACATGAACTGACCAAGCGCGGCTGGACGGTGCATCTGGCGACGGACGACCGCGCCGAGCGCTTTGCCGGGCAGTTCCCGGCGGCCGCCATCCATCCGATCCAGTCGGCGACGATGGGCTCGAAGAATCCCTTTGCTATGCTCACCGCGTTTTGGAAAATCTGGCGTGGGGTTAGGCAGGCATCGGCCGTCATCGCAAGCATCAAGCCCGCCATCGTGGTCGGCTTCGGCGGCTATCCGACACTGCCGCCGCTTTACGCGGCGACCCGGCGCAAGGTGCCGACGCTGATCCACGAGCAGAATGCGGTCATGGGCCGCGCCAACCGGGCGCTCGCCGGCCGCGTCGACGCCGTTGCCGGCGGGTTCCTGCCGGAAGACATCAGTGCCACTGGCGCAAAGACGGTGACCACCGGCAATCCGGTCAGGCCGCAAGTATTAGAGGCCGCGAATACACCCTATGCTGCTTCGGCCGGCGAAGAGCCGTTCCGGTTTCTGGTATTTGGAGGCAGCCAGGGCGCGCAGTTCTTTTCCGACGCGGTGCCGGCGGCGATCGCCCGGTTTTCCGATGCCCAGCGTGGGCGACTGGCGATCACGCAGCAGGCCCGCGCCGACGATGTGGCGCGGGTGAAAGCCGCCTATGCCGCGCTTGGCATCGAGGCCGAGGTGTCGCCCTTCTTCACCGACATGGCGGCGCGGCTCGCGGCGGCGCATCTGGTGATGTCGCGCTCCGGCGCGTCGACCGTATCGGAAATCGCGGTGATCGGCAGGCCGGCGCTGCTGGTGCCTTATCCGCACGCGCTCGACCACGACCAGGCGGCGAATGCGGCGGCCCTTGCCGCAGCGGGTGGCGCCGAGGTGCATCCGCAATCCACGCTTTCGGCGGAGCGGATCGCTGCGCTTGTCGGCGGGCTGATGGATGATCCAGGCAGGGCGGCGACAATGGCTGCGGCGGCGAAATCGTCCGGTAAACCGGATGCCGCGCGGTTGCTCGCCGATCTGACAGAGGCTATTGCGTCCAGGAAATCCGTTTCGGAATTCAGGAAGGAGACGCACGCATGAAGATGCCACAGACGATCGGCCTCGTGCATTTCATAGGTATTGGCGGCATCGGCATGAGCGGCATCGCCGAGGTGCTGCACAATCTCGGCTACAAGGTGCAGGGATCCGATCAGGCCGACAGCGCCAATGTGCAGCGGCTGCGCGACAAGGGCATCGAATGCTTCGTCGGCCATCAGGCCGAGAACCTCGGCGAGGCCGAAGTGGTCGTCGTCTCCACCGCAATCAAGAAATCAAACCCGGAGCTGAAGGCGGCGAGAGAGAAGTTGCTGCCGATCGTGCGGCGCGCCGAAATGCTGGCCGAGCTGATGCGCTTCCGGCAGGCGGTCGCGATCGGCGGCACGCATGGCAAGACGACGACGACTTCGATGGTGGCGACGCTGCTCGAAGCCGGCGGGCTCGACCCGACGGTGATCAATGGCGGCATCATCAATGCCTATGGCACCAATGCCCGCATGGGCGACGGCGAATGGATGGTGGTCGAGGCCGACGAGAGCGACGGCACCTTCCTCAAGCTGCCGGCCGAGATTGCCGTCGTCACCAATATCGACCCCGAGCATCTCGACCATTACGGCTCCTTCGACAAAGTGCGCGAGGCGTTTCGCCAGTTCGTCGAGAATGTGCCGTTCTACGGCTTCGGCGTGATGTGCACCGACCATCCCGAGGTGCAGGCGCTGGTCGGGCGCATCGAGGACCGGCGCGTCATTACCTATGGCGAAAATGCGCAGGCCGACGTGCGCTTCACCAATCACCGCATGGACGGCCCGACCTCGGAATTCGACGTGGTGATCCGCGACCGCAAGACGCACGGCCAGATAACGATATCAGGTCTGCGGCTGCCCATGCCCGGGCGCCACAATGTCTCCAATGCGACGGCGGCGATTGCAGTCGCGCATGAGCTCGGCCTTTCGGCTGAGGCAATCAAGAAGGGCCTGTCGTCCTTCGCCGGCGTCAAGCGGCGCTTCACCCGCATCGGCTCGTGGAACGGTGTCGATATCTTCGATGATTACGGCCATCACCCGGTCGAGATCACGGCGGTGCTGAAGGCGGCGCGCAGCGCTACTAAGGGCCGCATCATCGCCGTTACCCAACCGCACCGCTTCACCCGGCTGCGCGATCTGTTCGACGAGTTTTCCGTCTGCTTCAACGACGCCGACACGGTAATGGTGGCGCCCGTCTATGCGGCCGGCGAGGAACCGATCGATGGCGTTACGTCCGACGCACTGGTGTCGCGCATCCGCTCCGGCGGCCATCGCGACGCACGGTACATCGAAGGTCCGGCGGCGATAGCGCCGATCGTGCGCGAGGTGGCGAAGCCGGGCGATTTCGTCGTCTTCCTCGGCGCCGGCAACATCACCCAATGGGCCTATGCGCTGCCCAAGGAACTCGGCGGGACCATCTCATGATGCGCGGCCAGGCGTTGATCGAGAAGCTTGGCGACCGGCTTGCCGGACTGCGCGGCCGCATCACGCCCAATGCCGAGATGGACAAGATCACCTGGTTTCGAGCCGGCGGGCTCGCGGACGCATTGTTTCAGCCGGCCGACGAGGACGATCTTGCCACGTTCCTGAAGGCGGTGCCGGAGGAAATTCCGCTGACCATCATCGGCGTCGGCTCGAACCTGCTTGTCCGTGACGGCGGCATTGCGGGCTTTGTCATCCGGCTTTCGGCCAAAGGCTTTGGCGAGACCGAAGTGATTGCGCCGACCACGATCAAGGCGGGCGCCGCGACACCCGACAAGCGCCTTGCGGCCGTCGCCTACGAGGCCGGCATCGGTGGCTTTCATTTCTACCACGGCATTCCCGGCGCCATTGGCGGAGCGCTGAGGATGAACGCCGGCGCCAATGGCGTCGAGACGCGCGAGCGCGTGGTCGAGGTGCGGGCACTCGACCGCAAGGGCAATGTTCATACGCTGAGCAATGCCGATATGGGCTATGCCTATCGCCATTCATCGGCGCCGTCCGGGCTGATCTTCACGTCGGCGCTGTTCGAAGGCGTTCCCGAGGACAAGGCGGCGATCAAGGCCGCGATGGATGCTGTCCAGAACCATCGCGAGACCGTGCAGCCGATCCGCGAAAAAACCGGTGGCTCGACCTTCAAGAATCCCGAGGGCACCTCGGCCTGGAAGGAAATCGACAAGGCCGGCTGCCGCGGCCTGATGGTCGGCGGGGCGCAGATGTCGCCGATGCATTGCAACTTCATGATCAACACCGGAACGGCCACAGGCTACGAGCTTGAATATCTCGGTGAGACGGTGCGCGCGCGTGTGCTCGAAAAATCGGGCATCCGGCTGCAGTGGGAGATCAAGCGCATCGGTAATTTTCGGCCGGGCCATGCCGTCCAGGAATTTCTCGGGCAGTTGCTTTAGGCAAGCCGACCGCCGTTGCCTCTCGGACTCATGAATTCACATTTTGCTGCCGTTTTTGCGGAAAGTGAATCCATCGGAATCGTAAGCACTTGCCAGCGAATCAACTCTCTGATTCTCTGCCCTGAAGCGTTTCCTGATTTGAGTCGTTTCGACGCGTTACTCGCGTTTCCGTCTGGGGGGCAACCTGCCGGGAGACTCGGACTCAATGTTGCGGAAACAAGGGAGCGAAGTTGGTCGGGCGCATTTGAGTGCGCGCGATGCTTTTCGGGGCATGCACGATGGTGCAGGCCTGCTGTGAGAGGAAATGACGGGGAATGACAAGCAAGCATGTGGCCGTCCTACTGGGGGGATTCTCGTCCGAGCGGCCCGTGTCCCTGTCGTCGGGTAAAGCCTGCGCCGATGCGCTCGAGGGAGAGGGCTACCAGGTCACCCGTGTCGACGTCTCGCGCGACATCGGCTCGGTGCTGAGCGCGCTCAAGCCTGACGTCGTCTTCAATGCGCTGCACGGCCCCTTCGGCGAGGACGGCACCATCCAGGGTATCCTCGAGTACCTCGCCATTCCGTACACCCATTCCGGCGTGCTTGCCTCGGCGCTCGCGATGAACAAGGAACAGGCCAAGAAGGTCGCCAAGGCGGCCGGCATTCCGGTGGCGGAATCGAAGGTGGCCAATCGCTTCGCCATCCAGAACAAGCACCCGATGAAGCCGCCCTATGTCGTCAAGCCGGTCAGCGAAGGGTCGAGCTTCGGTGTCGTCATCGTCCATGAAGGCCAGTCGCATCCACCGCAGATCATCGGCTCGTCCGAGTGGAGATATGGCGATACGGTGATGGTCGAGCGTTATGTGCACGGGCGGGAATTGACGTGCGCGGTGATGGGCGATGTGGCGCTCGGTGTCTGCGAGATCATCCCGACCGGCCATTCCTTCTACGACTACGATTCTAAATACGTCGCGGGAGGATCAAAACACGAATGCCCGGCAAAACTTTCACCGAATATTTACCAAAAAATACAGACACTGACGCTCAAGGCTCACCAAGCTATCGGCTGTCGGGGCGTTTCCCGGTCGGACTTCCGTTATGACGATCGTCACTCCGAAAACGGCGAAATTGTCTGGCTCGAGGTCAACACCCAGCCGGGCATGACGCCGACGTCTTTGGTGCCGGAAATCGCCGCGCAAGCGGGACACTCGTTCGGCGATTTGTTGAGTTGGATGGTGGAGGACGCTTCGTGTCTGCGTTGAAGTGGGGACAGGGCAAGGGGAAGGGCGCGGCCGGGCCGGCGCTGTTCGGCATGCCGTTGTCGTTCGACCATTTCGTGCTGCCGCGCCTGCTCCGCCGGCCGGTGCGCGTGCTGGCGCGCCTCGGCGAAGGCGACTTCGAAGCGCCTCCCTATTGCGCTGCCATGCTGTCGGCGGCACTGCTTGTTTCGAGCAGTGCCTATGGCGCCTATCTCGGCGGATATTCCGACGCCATCGTCCAGAGTGTCACCGCCCGCACCGGCTTTGCCGTCGACCAAGTCAAGGTCGTCGGCAACCGCGAAACGTCCGAGATCGATATTCTCGACAGGCTGGAGCTCGACGGCTGGACCTCGCTGATCGGCTTCGATGCCGAAGCCGCGCGCGAACGCATCACCACGCTACCCTGGGTCGAAGCCGCGGCAGTGCGCAAGGTCTACCCGCATACGCTGGAAGTGCGCGTCGAGGAGCGCGAGCCGTTCGCGCTGTGGCAGCAAGGCAGCGCGCTTTCGGTCATCGAGAAATCCGGCACCGTCATTGCGCCGTTCTCCGGCGGCAAGCAGATATTGCTGCCGCTGATCATCGGCACCGGCGCACCGGCTAAAGCGCCGGATTTCCTCGCCAAGATCAAGAATTATCCGGAGCTTGCCGCGCGGATCAAGGGCTATATCCGCATCGGCGAACGGCGCTGGGATCTCAAGCTTGAAAACGGCATCACGATCAAGCTTCCCGAAGACGGTGAGGACCAGGCGATTGCCGACCTGGTCAGGATGGACCACGAGAACGGGCTTTTGACGCGCGACATCGCCGCCGTCGACATGCGCCTTTCTGATCGTCTGGTCGTCCAGTTGACGCCGGAAGCGGCGACACAGCGCCAGGCCGCGTTCGACGAAAAGCCCAAGATGCTGAAGCGCAAGCCGGAGACGAAGATATGAGCTGGCTTGGCGGCAATAGCGATGCCTCGTCGCGCCGGTCCGGTATCCTGACGGTGCTGGATGTCGGCTCCAGCAAGGTCTGCTGCGTGGTGGCCAAACTCAAGCCGCGCGATGATGGCAAGCTGCTGCGCGGACGCTCGCATCGCGTCCAGGTGATCGGCATCGGCCACCAGAAATCGCAAGGCGTGAAATCGGGCGTCGTCATCGATCTCGACCGCGCCGAGCACGCCATCCGTCTGGCCGTCGACGCCGCCGAACGCATGGCGGGACTGACGGTCGATTCGCTGATCGTCAACATGACTGCCGGTCGGCTGAAGAGCGAGGCTTTTTCGGCCACCATCAATCTCGGCGGCCATGAGGCCGACGAGGCCGACATCAAGCGCGTGCTTGCCGCCGGTGCCAAGCAGGCGCTGCGGGCCGAGCGCGAGGTGATCCATTCGCTTCCCGTTGCCTTTTCGCTGGATGCCGAGCGCGGTGTGCGCGATCCGCGTGGCATGGTTGGCGACCAGCTTGGCGTCGACATGCACGTGCTGACAGGCGATGCAGCGCCCTTGCGCAATCTCGAGCTCTGCATCAACCGCTCGCACCTGTCGGTCGAGCGCATGGTGGCGACGCCCTATGCCAGCGGGCTTGCCGCGCTGGTCGACGACGAGCTCGAAATGGGCGCGGCCTGCATCGACATGGGCGGCGGCACGACGACGATCTCGGTGTTTTCGGAAGGCAAGTTCGTCCATGGCGACGCCATCGCGATCGGCGGTAACCACGTCACGCTGGATATGGCCAAGGGCCTGTCGACCTCGCTCGATGCCGCCGAAAGGCTGAAAGTGATGCATGGCTCGGCGCTGCCTGGCAGTGCCGACGACCGCGACCTGGTTTCCATCCATCCGATCGGCGAGGACGGCGAGGTGCCGTTGCAGATCCCGCGTTCGGTGATGACGCGCATCATCCGCGCCCGCATCGACGAGACGCTGGAATTGCTGCGCGACCGGCTGAACAAATCCGGCTACGGCAACGCGGTTGGCAAGCGTGTGGTGCTGACCGGCGGCGCCAGCCAGCTTGCCGGCCTGCCCGAAGCAGCACGCCGCATTCTCGGCCGCAATGTGCGCATTGGCCGCCCGCTTGGCGTGGCAGGCCTGCCCGAGGCGGCCAAGGGGCCGGCTTTCTCGACGCCCGTCGGGCTTCTGATCTACCCGCAGATGGCGAGCTTCGAGAGCCGCCCGGCGAAGGGAATTTCCGGTCTTCGGATGACCGGAACAGGCGGAAAACTGCATCGAATGAGTCAGTGGTTGAGAGACAGTTTTTAATTTGACGGGGACAGCCCCATAGGCGGCCGCGGCGGCGAAGCGGCGGGAAAGGCAAAGGACGAAGACAATGACCATCAATCTGCAGAAGCCGGACATCACCGAGCTCAAGCCGCGCATCACCGTGTTCGGTGTCGGCGGCGGCGGCGGCAATGCCGTCAACAACATGATCACCGCCGGCTTGCGCGGCGTCGAGTTCGTGGTGGCCAACACCGACGCGCAGGCATTGACGATGTCGAAGGCCGAGCGGCTGATCCAGCTCGGCGCGCATGTCACCGAGGGTCTCGGCGCCGGATCGCAGCCTGAAGTCGGGCGCGCGGCGGCGGAAGAGTGCATCGACGAGATCATCGATCATCTCTCCAACACGCATATGTGCTTCGTCACTGCCGGCATGGGCGGCGGCACCGGTACCGGGGCGGCCCCCGTCGTTGCCCGCGCTGCCCGCGAAAAGGGCATCCTCACCGTCGGCGTCGTCACCAAGCCGTTCCACTTCGAAGGCCAGCGCCGCATGAAGACGGCCGACATGGGTATCGAGGAACTGCAGAAATGCGTCGATACCCTGATCGTCATTCCCAACCAGAACCTGTTCCGGCTGGCCAATGACAAGACCACCTTCGCCGATGCCTTCGCCATGGCCGACCAGGTGCTCTATTCGGGCGTTGCCTGCATCACCGACCTGATGGTCAAGGAAGGCCTGATCAATCTCGACTTCGCCGACGTCCGCTCGGTCATGCGCGAAATGGGCAAGGCGATGATGGGAACCGGCGAGGCTTCGGGCGAGGGCCGCGCAATGGCCGCGGCTGAAGCCGCCATCGCCAACCCGCTGCTCGACGAGACCTCGATGAAGGGCGCCAAGGGCCTGCTGATCTCGATCACCGGCGGCCGCGACCTGACCCTGTTCGAAGTCGATGAGGCGGCAACCCGCATTCGCGAAGAGGTCGACCAGGACGCCAACATCATTCTGGGCGCTACCTTCGACGAGGAACTCGAAGGCGTTATCCGCGTGTCGGTGGTCGCCACCGGCATCGACAAATCGGCGGCCGAAATCGCTGCCGCGCCGATCGCCATCCGCGCGGCTCCGCCGAAGCCGGTCAGCCGCCCGGCGGCCCAGGTCACGGAAATGCGCCCGGCGCCTGTCCAGCAACCGATCTATGAACCACGTGCTGCCGATCCGGTCGCCGAGGCCATTCAGCTCGCCGAGGCGAATGCGGCAGCGATGGCGCAGACCCGCCCGGCACCGGTCGCCCATGCGGAAGACTTCCGTCCGCAGAGCAAGATTTTCCAGGCGCCTCCCGCTCAGCCGCAGCCGATGATGCAGCCAGCGGTTCAGCAAGCGATGCAGCCCGCTCCGCATCGTGAAATGCCGCAGCCGGTTGCCGCGGCACCCCAGCGCATGCCGCGGGTCGAGGATTTCCCGCCGCAGGTGAAGGCCGAAGTGGAAGCCAAGGCCCGCCCGGCCGACCACGAGAACAGCGGCCCCATGGGCTTGCTCAAGCGCCTGACCAACGGCTTGACCCGCCGCGAAGAGGAGCCTGCACGGTTGCAGCCGGCGCAGCCGCGCGAACCGAAACTGCGCCAGGCGCCGGCGGAAGTGCGCCGCCTAGCCAGCCAGGATCCGCAGCTTTACGCACCGCGCCGCGGCCAGCTGGACGAGCAGGGCCGCCTGACGCCGCAGAGCCGGGCTGTCCAGGAAGACGATCAGTTGGAGATTCCCGCCTTCCTGCGCCGACAGGCCAATTGATCTGTTAACGGTTCGTAACAGTTGTTAACAGGCGAGCAGGAAGCTGTTCGCCTGTTAATATTAAAAGCAATTTTAAAACAAAGACTTATGGGGCAATCCCGCGCTGGACCGCGGTTACAACGAGTAAGAAACCGTGATTTGGAGTCTCCTTGCGGGACCATTATCTTCGCCACCGACCAAAGTCGGTTTGCTGGGAGTCTCGGGGAAGTGGCCCTGCCTGCCGATCAATCAAGAGCCGCGCCCTCAGGGCAGATGAAGCGGACCTAGGCAGTACGGGCTATGGGGATTGTTTTGCACGACTATCAGACGACACTTAAATCGCGTGCGACGCTGACCGGCATCGGCGTCCACAGTGGCAATCCGGTCACCGTCCATTTCCTGCCGGCAGATGCCGATACGGGTGTCGTCTTCCAGCTTTCGAATGCGAGCGGAAGCCACGAATTTCGCGCGCTCGTTTCCGAGGTCGGCGCCACCGACCTCTCCACCATGCTTGGCGATCCGCAAGGTGAGCACATTGCCACGGTGGAGCATCTGATGGCGACGCTTTTCGGGCTTGGGATCGACAATCTCGTCATCGAAATCGACGGCCATGAGGTGCCTATCCTCGACGGCAGCGCAGTGATGTTCGTCGAGGCCATTGACCAGGCAGGCATCGAAACGCTGCCGGTCAAGCGTCGCTACATCAGGGTGGTCAAGCCGGTTCGTATCGAGAACGGCGCCTGCTGGGCGGAGTTCAGGCCCTATGACGGCACGCGCTTCGAGATCGAGATCGATTTCGAAAGCCCGGCGATCGGGCGCCAGCTTTTTGCATCCGACATGAATGCCGACATTTTCCGCCGCGACGTCGCGCGGGCTCGCACGTTCGGTTTCATGAAGGACGTCGAGCGGCTATGGGCGGCCGGCTATGCGCTCGGCTCCTCGTTGGAAAACTCCCTGGTGATCGGCGACGACAACCGCGTAATCAACATGGGCGGCGTGCGCTATCCCAACGAGTTCGCGCGCCACAAGACGATGGATGCGATGGGCGACCTGGCGCTCGCCGGTGCCCGGTTCATCGGCTGCTTCCGCTCCTATCGTGGTGGCCACAGGCTGAACGCCGCTGCGCTGCGCCGTCTCTTGTCGGATCGTTCGGCTTTCGAGATCGTCGAGACGACGCGCCGCGAGCGCGGGCGTACCGCCGAGATGAGCGCCGTCAACGCACCCCTCTATGCGCCCTGGATGATCTGATTCTTAAGGTCCTACGGCCTACGTTGCGGTCAAGCTGTGTTGCATGGATGCATCACCGGCCGGCCAAATTACAGAGCTTTCCAGGTGGCGCCAAACCGCCACAAAAATGTGCGATTGGCCGGGGATAGCGTTGCCGGGCAAGGCAATTATGGTTTATGGCTGCTGCCGTTGACTGAAATGACGCCGAAAGGGCGGAATCCAAACATGTTTTTCAAGCGAGTTGGTCAATCGAAGGCGCTGCGGCGGGCTGTTTTCCTGGCGCTTTCGGTGGTCGTTCCATCGCTGTTTCTGTCGGCCTGCATGTCGTCCGAGAAGGACCTCGATCTATCGACCTATGTCGATCAGACCGAGCCGGCCGACGTGCTCTACAATCAGGGTCTCGCCAATCTGAATGCCGGGCGCCTGCAGGAGGCCAGCCGCAAGTTCGATGCCGTCGACCGCCAGCATCCCTATTCCGAATTCGCCCGCAAATCGATGGTGATGGGTGCCTTTGCCGACTACCGTCAGGGCAATTACGATGAGGCGATCGGTTCGGCCAAGCGCTACCTGACCCTTTACCCGTCGACCGACGATGCAGCCTATGCCCAGTATATTATCGGGCTGAGCTACTACCGCCAGATCAAGGACGTCACCCAGGACCAGAAGGAAGCGCGTCTTACCGCGCAGACGATGCAGGACCTGGTGACGCGCTGGCCGACTTCCGAATATGTCGACGATGCCAAGGAGAAGATCCGCTTCGCCAACGATCAGCTCGCCGGCAAGGAGATGCAGATCGGCCGCTACTATCTCGAGCGCCGCGAATACATCGCGGCCGTCAAACGGTTCCGCAACGTCGTGGAGAACTATTCCAACACCCGCCATGTCGAGGAGGCGCTGGCGCGCCTTACCGAGAGCTACTATGCGATGGGGCTGACGTCGGAAGCGCAGACCGCTGCGGCCGTGCTCGGCACCAACTATCCCGACAGCCAGTGGTACAAGGACTCCTACAAGCTCCTGCAGAGTGGTGGGCTCGAGCCGCGCGAGAATGCCGGATCGTGGATCTCCAAGGCCGGGAAGCTGATCACCGGCGCCTGAGCGGCGCGTCACCATGCTCTCCAGGCTGTCGATCCGCGATATCGTTCTGATCGAGAAGCTGGACATCGACTTCTCGTCCGGCCTTTCGGTCCTTACCGGCGAAACCGGCGCCGGAAAGTCCATCCTGCTCGACGCTTTGTCGCTGGCGCTTGGCGCCCGCGGCGACGCGTCGCTGGTGCGGCATGGCGCGGCACAGGGCCAGATCATCGCCGTGTTCGACGTGCCGCGCAACCACGTGGCTCGCATGCTGCTTGCCGAGAATGCCATCGAGGACGACGGCGACATCATCCTGCGCCGCGTCCAGACGGCGGACGGCCGTACGCGTGTGTTCGTCAACGACCAGCCGTCCAGCGTGACGCTGATGCGCGACATCGGCCGTGCGCTGGTCGAGATCCACGGCCAGCATGACGAGCGCGCTTTGGTCGATCCCGGCGCCCATCGCGAGTTGCTCGACAGTTTCGGCGGCCATCTCGGCGCTGCTCGGGCAACCGGCGAGGCGTGGCGGCATTGGCGTACCTGCGAGCAGGAATTTTCACGACACCGGGCCAAAGTCGAAGCAGCTGCCCGCGAGGCCGATTATCTGCGTGCAGCGGTCGCCGAGTTGACCAGGCTCGATCCGCAGCCGGGCGAAGAGACGGAGCTGGCCGAACTGCGCGCCGCGATGATGCGAGCCGAAAAGATCGCCTCGGAAATCCACGATGCGCAGGATGTGCTCTCGGGTCCGTCCTCGCCCTTGCCGCAATTGGCCAGCCTGCTCAGGCGGCTGCAGCGCAAGGTGACCGAAGCGCCCGGGCTGCTCGAGGATGTCGTCAAATCGCTCGACGAGGCGATGCTGTCGCTCGACGCGGCGCAGTCGGGCGTGGAAGCAGCACTTCGCGCCACCGAATATGATCCGCAGCGGCTGGAAAAGGCTGAGGAGCGGCTGTTTTCGCTGCGTGCCGCCTCGCGCAAGCACAGCGTCGCCGTCGATGACCTGGCGCAATTGCGTGACACCATGGCTGCCGACCTTGCCGATCTCGATGCCGGCGAGGAACGCCTGCATGCGCTGGAGAAACAGGCTGCAGCGGCGCGCCAGGCCTATGACATTACGGCGGCCCAGCTGTCGTCGCTTCGCCATGCGGCGGCCGTGGGGCTGACCAAGGCGGTAGTGGCCGAACTGCCGGCGCTAAAACTCGAACGGGCCGAGTTCATCGTCGAGATCGCAAGCGATGCCGAAAGCCGCACCGAAGAAGGCATCGACCAGGTCGAGTTCTGGGTGCGCACCAATCCCGGCACCAGGCCCGGCCCAATGATGAAGGTCGCTTCCGGCGGCGAGCTTTCGCGCTTCCTGCTGGCGTTGAAGGTAGCACTCGCTGACCGGGGCTCGGCGCCGACCTTGGTCTTTGATGAGATTGACACCGGCGTCGGCGGCGCGGTTGCCGACGCCATCGGCCAGCGGCTGGCGCGGCTGGCAAAACGCGTGCAGGTGCTTTCGGTCACGCATGCACCGCAAGTGGCGGCGCGCGCGGCGACGCATTTCCTGATCTCCAAATCGGGCGGGGCCGACCGGGTCTCGACCGGCATCGCCGAGATGGACCGGGCGGCGCGGCAGGAAGAGATCGCACGCATGCTCGCCGGCGCCACCATCACCGACGAGGCGCGCGCGGCGGCCGAGCGGCTGCTGCGGGAGAACACCGCGGCAGCCTAGAGTGGTTTACCGTTTCACGGAAACGCCGAACCGCTCTATTTCTTCGTTCTGCGCAATTCCGGACGGAAAACCGTTTCACACTTTTCCTGGAATTGCTCTAGACGAGTTCGTTTCCGGCGCTCGCGACCTGAGTCAGGGTCTGGCGCCATCCTGCTGTTCAGGAATGATTTTCCGTGTTTGGTCTCTCCCTCATGAAAGAATCCTGTTCTATTGTGTCGCGCCACCGTGGAGGGAGCAGTGCATGGACGAAAAACCAGTCGATTCGCTCAGCGAAAGCGAGGCGGCAAGCGAGTTGAAGCGGTTGGCGCAGGAGATCGCCGAGCACGACCGGCGCTACCATGGCGAGGACGCGCCGATAATCACGGATGCGGAATATGACGCGCTGACCCGGCGCAATCTCGCCATCGAGCAGCGGTTTCCGCATCTCGTGCGCGAGGATTCGCCCTCACGCAGGGTCGGCGCGCCGCCGGCGGAAGGTTTTGCCAAGGTGCGCCACGCGGTGCCGATGCTCAGCCTCGCCAAGGCCTATACCGACCAGGACGTGGCGGACTTCATAGAACGGGGCCGGCGGTTCTTTGACCGCGACAAGGATCTGAACATCGCCTTCACGGCTGAGCCGAAGATCGACGGGCTATCGGCTTCCCTGCGGTATGAAGGCGGTGCGTTCGTACAGGGGGCAACGCGCGGCGACGGTTTCGTCGGCGAGGACATCACCGCCAATCTCAAGACCATCGCCGATATTCCCAAGACCTTGAAGGGATCGGACTGGCCCGAGGTCATCGAAATACGCGGTGAGGTCTACATGACCTACGCGGAATTCGAGGCGCTGAAGCAACGTTCGGCGGCGATCGGCGGCCAGGATTACGTCAATCCGCGCAATACGGCGGCCGGGTCGCTCCGTCAGAAGGACCCGTCCGTTACCGCCAGCCGCAATCTCAAATTCTTTGCCTACGCCTGGGGCTATACCACAAAGGATCCGGCTCCGACCCAATACGATTCCGTGCAGAAATTCGCGGAGTGGGGATTCAAGGTCAGTCCGCTGATGGTCCGGGCAAAGTCGGTCGAGGAACTGGTCGCGCATTATCACCTAATCGAGACCCAGCGCTCATCGCTGGGCTACGACATCGACGGCGTCGTCTACAAGGTGGACCAGTTGGAATTGCAGCGCAGATGGGGCTTCGTCACCGGCGAACCACGCTGGGCCATCGCCCACAAATTTCCGGCCGAACAGGCGATGACGACCGTGCTGAGGATCGACATTCAGGTCGGCCGTACCGGTACGCTGGCGCCCGTTGCCCGGCTTGCGCCCGTCACGGTCGGCGGCGTCGTGGTCGAAAATGTCACGCTTCATAACGAAGATTACATCAAGGGTCTGGACAGCAACGGCCAGCCGATCCGCGACGGCTATGACGTGCGTATCGGCGACACAGTGGTCATCCAGCGGGCAGGGGACGTCATTCCGCAGATCGTGAGCGTCGTAGCCGACAAGCGTCCGCCAGATGCCATGCCCTACGAATTCCCGCACAAATGTCCGATCTGCGGCTCACCCGCGACGCGCGAGATCAACGAGAAGACCGGCAAGGAAGATTCCCGCCGACGTTGCACCGGCGAACTGATCTGCCCTGCGCAGGCCATCGAAGGATTGCGCCACTTTGTGTCGCGCGGCGCTCTGGATATCGAAGGCCTGGGCGCGGAAAACATAGACCTGTTCTTCAATGCCGGGTTGATCAGGACAGCCGCCGATATCTTCACTCTCAGGGACCGCCGTCCCGCCGTCACCAAGGCGCTGGCGGAGCGGCGGGAAGAGCAGGCCAGGCAGCGTGAGGCCGCATCGGGCAAGACGCGCAAGAATGTACGCAGTGTCGAGGAACGCAACTACGACGGCCTCGACAAGCTCTTCGCTGCCATCGACGCTCGCCGCGAACCGGAACTCGATCGCTTCATCTTTGCGCTGGGCATCCGCCATATCGGCGAAACGACGGCCGCTGTGCTGGCCCGAACCTTCTCGACGATCGAGGAGTTGATCCGCATTGGCAAGGAGACAGCAGCGGCAGCCGATCCACACACCGTTTTTCCTTCGATCAACGGCATCGGCGATACCGTGATAGGCGCGCTTCGCGATTTCTTCGGCAATGAACGCAACGACGCCGTGCTTGAAGCGCTGCTCACACAGGTCCACCCGAAGCCGTACATCGTGAACGTCTCAGCCGATAGTGCGGTCGCCGGCAAGACCATCGTGTTTACAGGCACGTTGGAAAAGATGACGCGCCCCGAGGCTAAGGCGATGGCCGAACGTCTAGGCGCGAAGGTCGCCGGCTCGGTTTCCGCGAAGACCGATCTCCTCGTGGCAGGGCCAGGCGCCGGTTCCAAGCTGAAAGATGCGACCAAATTCGGCATCGAGGTGATCGACGAGGACACCTGGCTGCAGCGGATCGGCAAGGGCGGGTGATGGCGGCTGCGTTCAACGGTTTTGGGCAAAAGGCCATTCCCTTCCTCAAGGCGCTGGATTTTCATCAGAGCCGGGAGTGGTTTTTGGAAAACCGCGACCTTTTCGAACGCGACCTGCGCGATCCCTTCGGCGATCTGGTGGAAACGCTCTCCGAGCGCTTCACGGCCGCGGGGCTCGGCCTGCGCGGCGACCGCAAGAAATCGCTGTTCCGAATTAATCGCGATGTGCGTTTCGCCAAGGACAAACGGCCTTATAACCGGCATTTGTCGGCGATCCTTTCGCCAGACGGCACCAAGATGGAACAGGGCGTGTTTTACGTCCATATCGGGCTCGAGCGCTGCTTTGCCGCCGTTGCCTGGTGGCAGCCCGGACCCGAGCTATTGCTGGCGCTGCGCAACGCGATCGCGAAACGGCCCGCTGAATTCCGCGCCCTCGTCGCGGCGCTGAAGAAGAACGGCCTCGAGCTCGACCCGGACGGCTGCATGAAGCGCACGCCGCGTGGCTTCGAGCATATCGCCGAGCCCGATCTCGCTGCCGCGATCCGCAACCGCCATTTTGCCGTCCGGCACGCAATCGAGCCCGCGGATATCTACGGAGCTGGATTGGTCGACGAACTCGTCGACTTCGTCATGCGGGCAAAACCGCTGCTCGACTGGGGCAGGGCGATCGAAGGCAAGGCTTCGCCGCGCTAGGCACGGAAGCGCCCTTGCCGCGACGCCTCAGCCATCACTTCCGCTGATCGTTTGCGTCAAGCGAATTGGTGTGACAAGCCGGACCGCCCTCCCTACATACGGCCTCCCAAGGAGCGGTCGATGTCGGCGGAAGCAATCTCCGAAAGTGCGAAAAGCGATTTCTGGGACGGCGTGCGGCTCAGCATGCCCGTCGTGGTCGCGTCGGCGCCGTTTGCGTTGCTGTTCGGGGCGCTCGCAGTCGACAACGGGTTTTCCGTGCTCGAAGTGTTCCTGATGAGCGCAACGGTGTTCGGCGGCGCCAGCCAGATGGTCGGCATCGAGCTGTTCGGCCAGCATGTCGCGCCGTGGCTGATCGTGCTGTCGATCTTCGCCGTGAATTTTCGCCATGTGCTCTATTCGGCCGGCATCGGCCGGCGCATCGCGCATTGGCCGCTGATCCAGCAGGCGATCGGCTATTTCGTGCTCACCGATCCGCAGTTCGCGGTGGCCGAGCGCAAGGCGGAGGCCGGCGAGACCTTCGGCTTCGCCTGGTATATGGGCCTTGGGCTGCCGGTCTATGTGTTCTGGGTCATCGAAAGCGCGCTCGGCGCGATGTTCGGCAAGCTTATTCCCGACACCCATGCGCTGGGCATCGACTTCCTGCTGCCGATCTATTTTCTTGGCCTTGTCATGAGCTTCCGCAAGCGGCCGCTGTGGCTGCCGGTGGTCGTCACCAGCGCTGCCGCCTCCATCATTGCCTACAAGACGGTCGGCTCGCCCTGGCATGTCTCCATAGGTGCACTGGCCGGCGTGCTGCTCGCCGTCCTCCTGCCGCCTCGCCACAGTGGTGTCGAGGCACGGCCATGAGCACGACCTTGTGGATCATCATCGCCGCTGCGATCGCGACCTATCTGACCCGCATCGGCGGTCATCTGGTGATCTCGCGCTTCGATCATATCCATCCGCGCGTCGAGGCCGGGCTCAACGCCGTGCCGGCGGCGGTGCTGACCACGCTGGTGGCGCCGGCGGCGCTCAGCGCCGGACCGGCGGAATGGGCAGCCTTGATCGTTGCCGGCCTGGTCTCGCTGCGCGGCGGGCTGATGGCGATGTTCCTGGCGGGTGCTGCCGTGCTGATCCTCGCGCGGCAGCTCGTCGGCTGATCGACTCTTGCCTTGGCGGCGAGAGCACACATGCGCTTTGCCGTAGCGACTACTGCCGCGCCGACCCGCAACAGGCTCAGCCGGATCGCCTCCGCTCTCTCCTGGCGGGCGCAACGCACGGCGTCGCTATAGAGCGCTTCGCGCTGCTTCGGCGTCAATGCGCTTAGATCGATCGGCTGGATGCCGAAGGGCTCACGCGACATTTCCATCTCCCCTGGTTTGCCGTGTTGATCGGCAGCTACACCGGCGATTTACGGGAAAGGCATAATCAGCTAAAATGAATAATTAAGATCGTTATGTTCTCCAGGAGAGATGTATGGATTTGGCCGATCTGCGCATCTTCCGCACGGTGGTGCGCGAGGGCGGAATCACCAGGGCAGCGGAAAAACTGTTTCGCGTGCAGTCGAACGTGACCACACGCATCCGGCAGCTCGAGGAGGATCTCGGCGTGCAGCTGTTTATCCGGGAGGGCAAGCGCCTGCACGTATCGCCGGCCGGTCACAAATTGGTCGGCTATGCGGATCGGCTGCTGGCGCTGGCGGAGGAGGCGCGAATGGCGATGCTCGATCCACGCCCGCGCGGCACGCTTCGCCTAGGTGCCATGGAGAGCACCGCCGCGGCCCGGCTTCCAAGTCTGCTCGCCGATTATCACGCACGTTATCCCGAAGTGGAAATCCAGTTGCGCACCGGCAATCCGCAGGTTCTCGCGACCGCCATGCTTGCCGGCGAACTCGATGCAGCCTTCGCCGCCGAGCCGATCGCCGACGCTCCGTTCGAAAAGCAGTCAGCATTCCAGGAGCAGCTGGTCATTGTCTCGGCGGCATCGCGCGTTTCGATCGATGACCGCCTGGACATGCCCAAAACCATGATAGCCTTCGAGCATGGCTGCCCGCACCGAAAGCGGCTGGAACAATGGTATGCGCGCAGAGGGTTCATGGCCGAGAAAACCATCGAGCTTGGTTCATACCATGCCATCCTTGGTTGCGTGGTGGCTGGCATGGGCATAGCGCTGATGCCGAAAAGCGTGCTTTCGGGTTTCCCGGAGAGCCGCTGGCTAAAGCTGCACGAACTGCCCGCTGACGAAGACAACGCCGTCACGGTGTTGTTCTGGCGCAAGGGAGCCGGCTCTCCCAACGTCACGGCTTTGCAGGAACTGCTTGCGGAGCAAAGCCTGTCAACCGGCGTTGCGGCCGCGACTATTGCTTGAGGTCGTGCGGCAGCGGGGCGGTTGCCTTTTCCAGCCAGGCCAGCGTCTCGCCGTCGAGCATCGGTCCGATCTCGGCCAGCACCCGCGCGTGGTATTCGTCGAGCCAATGCAACTCGTCGCGGGTTAAAAGGTCCGACCGGACCAGCCGCTTGTCGATCGGGGCCAGCGTCAGTGTCTCGAAGCCGTGCATGGCGATGTCGCCGCCCTCGATCGTCTCAGCCGGCGTCACCAAGACAAGATTTTCGATGCGGATGCCGTAGGAACCTTCCTTGTAATAGCCGGGCTCGTTGGAGACGATCATGCCGGCCAGCAGCTTTTCGGTGCCGGTCTTGGCGATACGCTGCGGGCCCTCATGCACGGCAAGATAGGAGCCGACACCGTGTCCGGTGCCATGGGCGAAGTCGCATCCGTGTCTCCACAGCGCCAGGCGGGCCACGGCATCGATTTCGGAGCCGCGCGTGCCCTTGGGGAAGCGCAGCATGGAGATGCCGATCATGCCTTTCAGCACCAGCGTGAAGCGTTCGCGCATCTCTTCCGTAGGCGCGCCAATCGGCACCGTGCGGGTGATGTCGGTGGTGCCGTCCTGGTACTGCCCGCCGGAATCGAGCAGGAACAGCTCGCCATCCCCCAGCTTGCGATTGGTGGCGCGGGAGACGCGGTAGTGCATGATGGCGCCGTTAGGACCAGCGCCGGAGATGGTGTCGAACGATACGTCGCGCAGCGGCATCTGTGTTTCTTCGCCGGTCTGACGGCGCGTCTCCTCAAGCCTGGTGACAACGGCGATTTCGTCGAGCGTCCCGGGCTTCTGGCGGTCGAGCCAGCACAGCAGCTTGGCGACCGCGGCGCCGTCGCGGCGATGCGCGGCGCGTGCGCCGGCGATCTCGGCTTTGTTCTTTGTTGCGCGTGGAATGCGGGCCGGATCGGGCACGGCAATGACGGTGCCGCCATTATCCTCGACCAGCATCCTGAGCTTGTCCGCCGCTAGAACCGGGTCCAGCGCGATTTTTGCGCCGCCCTTGGCCAGGGTGACGATTGCCGTTTCGAATTCACCGGGTTCATGCAATTCGGCGAGCTGCGTCAGGTAGGCCGCGGCGGTGCGCGAAAACTTGCGCTGGTCCATGAAAAGCAGATTCGACCCGTCAGCGGCAAGCACGGCAAAGCCGAGCGCCAGCGGTGTGTGCGGTACGTCGCCGCCACGAATGTCGAAGGCCCAGGCGATGGAAGAGGGGTCGGTCAGCACGGCATGGGTGGCGCCGTCCTTCTCGATGGCCGCCGCCAGCCGCACCAGCTTGTCCTTGGCCAGTTCGCCGGGAAAGCCGATCGGGTGGATCTCGACCGGCGCCAGTGGCGGCCCGGGCTGGTCCTGCCAGATCGCGTCGATCGGATTCTCTTCGAGCGACACCAGTATCGCGCCGGACTTCTCGGCCGAGGCCTTCAGGGCCTTGACGTCGCTGATCGTATGCAGCCACGGATCGAAGCCCAACCGCACGCCCTTGCCGAGATTGTCCTTGATCCAGTTGGCCGGCGGGTTGTCGACAAGGCTCTCGATCGAAAAGATGTCGAGATCGACCTCCTGGCGCGCCTGCAGCGTGTAGCGCCCGTCGACAAACATGACGGCGCGCTCGCCAAGCACAATGGCGACTCCGGCCGAGCCGCTGAAGCCGGTCAGCCATTTCAGCCGTGCAGAGCGGTCGGCGACATATTCGCCCTGGTGCTCGTCGGCACGGGGCACGATGAAGCCATCCAGCCCGTTCGCCGCCAACCATTGGCGCAGCATTGCCACGCGCGGCTTGCCAACGGCCGGATCGCCAGCGGAATCGAAGGTCTGGAACATGTCGGCTCTCCTCGAATGCTGGCGCGACCGTAGCGCATGACTTCGAAAATCGGAATCGATTTTCGGAACGATCATTCCCGGTTGCTGCGTGTCTCTTTGCGCATGGACGCCATGCAGAATCGGCGATTTCAAAAAGCGTCAGCAGGGCTTACCTTCTTCACGTGGAGGAAGAGTCCTATTGCTCTGCAAAGGAGACTGTCATGTCCACGATTTCAGCCAGACGCGGATTTTTCAGAAACGCTGTGAACGCGCTGATCGAAGCTCGCCAGCGCGAGGCGAGCAGGTATGTGAGCGGCGTTCTGCTTGGCTTTGATGACGAAACGCTGAAAGCTCACGGCTACGATCGCGAAGAGCTGAAGAAAGCGGCGAACTCGCGCTAAATCTGGGCGAATTCCGGCTTCGCTTGAAAGCGTCGCGCTTCAGCGCTTGAGGTGAATCGTCACCCAGCCCTCGCGGTGCAAGGTGCGGACGTGCCGGAGTTTCTGGCCGACATAGGCCGCGATTACCGCGTCGCGCTGACGCTCGAGGATGCCCGACAACACGATCGAGCCACCCAGCGCGATATGCCCGGCCATTTGCGGCGCCAGACGCATCAGCGGCCGCGCCAATATATTGGCGACGATCAGGTCGAAGGGGGCGCGCGCGGCAAAGATCGGATGATGGAAACCGGGCGCCGCCACCGTTTCGACGAGCGCCTTGACCTGGTTCAGCCGCGCATTGGCGGCGGCCACCTTGACGGCGACCGGGTCGATGTCGGTCGCCAGCACCCGAATATGCGCGAGCTTGGCCACCGCGATGGCGAGCACCGCGCTGCCGGTGCCAAGGTCGAGCGCGTTGCGCGGATGCTCGCGCCGTATGACCTGCTCCAACATTTCGAGGCAGCCGGCGGTGGTGCCGTGATGGCCGGTGCCGAAGGCAAGGCCGGCCTCGATCTCGATGGCGAGCTCGCCGCTGTGGCGCTTCCTGCGGTCATGCGCGCCATGGACGAAGAAGCGCCCGGCCCGCACCGGCTTCAATCCCTCCAGCGAGCGCGCCACCCAGTCGATGTCGGGCAGCGCTTCGCGCGCTATCGGTTTCGACAGCGACAGCCCGGCAAGGATGTCCCTGAGCCGCGCCTCGACCGCGTCGACGTCGTCGTCGGCATAGAGCGATACTTCGTGGATGTCGCGGTCCTCGTCGACCTCGAGCACCGCAATCGGCAGGCCCTCATCGTCGAACGCCGCACCGAGCGCCGCGAAGATGCGATCAGCCTCGATCTTGCCCGCGGTGAAATACAAACGCGTCTGCGTCATTACCGGATATGTCAACCTTTCGCCGCCAGCCGTTTGAGCTTGGCGATCGCGGCGTCCGGGCTTTCGCCATAGGCAATGGTGCCGGCAAAATCGCCCTTGGCATTGAGCAGCAGCACCGAAGCGGTGTGGTCCATCGTATAGTCGCCGTCGTTCGTGTCGACTTTCTTCCAGTAGATGCCGAAGGACTTGGCCATGGCGTGGACCTTGTCCGGATCGCCTGATATGCCGAGGATGCGATCGGAGAAATTGCTGACATAGGTGTTCATGATTTCGGGCGTGTCGCGCTCGGGGTCGACCGTAACGAAATAGGCGCGCAGGTTCTTGCCGTCGTCGCCCATCGTCTTCAGCCAGCCGGCCAACTCGAAAAGCGTGGTCGGGCAGACTTCCGGACAGTGCGTGAAGCCGAAGAAGACGACGCTGGGGTGGCCGCGAAAGGCGGCTTCGGTGACCGGCGCGCCCTTCTGGTCGACCAGCGTGAAAGGTGCTCCGAACGGCTCGCCGCCATAATGTCCGCGGTACCAGTCGAAGGTGAGCCAACCGATTCCTGCGGCCATCAGGACGAGAATACCGACCAGAATTGAACGCATCATCAGTGAAGTCCGTCGTTATTTCCATCGGGCGCCGGGTTGGCGCCGCGAAGCCCTGGCTTGGCGAACACTCTTAGCGGTTCGGTCGCGCCGACGCAAAGATGTCGCGTTGCCGCAACCGGCAATGCTGTGGGAGGCGATCTGCTTGCAAAGCGCTGCCGTTCGTCCCACCTGAGGTCGGCAAAATTCGAACCGCAGGAGGCCTCTTTGCGAAAACTGATTGGCGGCGCGTTGGCCGCATGCCTGGTCATTGGTGCCGGCTCGGCCGTCGCCGAGGAAGTCGGCAAGGTCGGCGTCGATTGGCTCGGCAACGACATCATCGTCGAGGCGATCAAGGATCCGAAGGTCGAGGGCGTGACCTGCCACGTCTCCTATTTCGACCGCGGCGTGATCGACCGCCTGCAGAAAGGCAACTGGTTCGAGGACCCGTCCGATTCCTCGATCTCCTGCCGCCAGACCGGGCCGATCACCATTGGCGACATCGACATGAGCGAGGCCGGCGAGGAGGTGTTCAAGCAAGGCATCAGCCTGATCTGGAAAAAGCAGGTGGTGAACCGCATCTACGACAAGGCCAACGAGACGCTGATCTACCTCTCGCATTCGCGCCAGGTGCAGGATGGCTCGGCAAAAATGTCGGTCACCACCGTGCCGCTCTACGGCCAGAACGTGGTGTGGACCAGCGGCAAGCCGAAATAGAGACTGAAGGTGCTACAGGGTCCTTGGCGCGTCCAGACGGATGCGCGGCGCTGTACTCGGCTTGCGAGACTATGCGCGCGGGCGTAAAGCGTCCGCATGGACCGTCCCGAACACCTTGTCCTGAAAGATCCCGAGCCGCGCATCCATCCGACGGCGGAGTTGAAGGCGTGCAAGCTTGGACGCTATGCGTCGATCGGCGAGCGGGTCATCCTGCGCGAGGTGACGGTCGGCGACTTCTCCTACTTCGAGCGCCAGGCCGAGGCGATCTATACGACGATCGGCAAATTCTGCTCGATCGCCGCCAACAGCCGCATCAATGCGCTGGAGCATCCGGTCGAGCGGCTGACGCAGCACAAGATCAGCTATCGGCCCAACGAATATTTCCGCTGGCTGGGTGTCGATCAGGCGTTCCGCGACCGGCGGCGGGCGAAAGCCGTCAGCATCGGCCATGATGTCTGGATCGGCCATGGCGCCGTGATCATGCCTGGCGTAGTGATCGGCAATGGCGCGATCGTCGGTGCCAATGCGGTGGTGACGCGAGACGTGCCGGCCTATGCAATCGTCGCCAGCGTTCCGGCCCGGCCATTGCGGCAGCGCTTCAGCGCGGAAACTGCGGCCCGGATCGAACGTCTCGCCTGGTGGGACTGGCCGGTCGAGAAACTGGCCAGGGCAGTCCCCGACATGCAGGTTTTGCCCATCGAAGCTTTCCTCGACCGCTGGGAAAACGACGCCACCTGATCTTTGCAAGCGCGGCCCGCGGTTTGACCGTGAATTCCACCCCCGCAGGGAACTTGAGGCAGCTGCCGATTGTTTCTCCCTGCCATGATCGAGAAGCTGTTCACCAGGATCGCCAACTATGTCGCCCATCTTGCCGGTCTGCCACCGACGTTTGCCGTCTGTTTCCTGATCATTGTGGTCTGGGCGGTAAGCGGTCCGGTCTTCGGCTTTTCCGACACGTGGCAGCTCGTCATCAATACCGGCACCACGATCGTCACCTTCCTGATGGTGTTTCTCATCCAGAACACCCAGAACCGCGACAGTGCGGCGATCCAGGCCAAGCTCGACGAGTTGATCCGCGTCAGCAAAGCCAAGAATACCTTTATCGGCATCGAACACCTGACCGAATCCGAAGTCGAGGAAATCCGCGCCAAATGTGAACGAGCGGCGAAGCGGCACGACGAACAGATCGCCGACATGGCCGCAGCAAAAGCCGTTGCTAAGAAGCGCAACACTAAGAAGCATACGGCGGCGTGAGCGAGCTTGTTGTTCGGCTTCCCAACAGAGCTTACGCGAACGGTCGCGGGATCATTTCATGAATGCCGCAAAGGCTTCCTTGTAGTCCGGGTGCCAGCGCGACAGGGCAGGGCGGTTCTCGATGATGTCGCCAATCGCCCAGGCCATGCGCTTTTCGTCCATGGACCGGGTCGCCTCGTTATCGGGACACAGGATGTAGAAATCGCCGCGCCGCAGCGAGGCGAGCATGAAGTCGATGACCTGCTCGCCGGTCCAGGCGCCGGCCGGCTTTTCGGTCGCACCTTCGGTCAGGCCGGTAAAAGTGAACCCCGGAATGAGCAAATGCGCCGCGACGTTGGCGCCGGGCTCGTTGCGCAGAGCGTGTGCAAGACCCTCGGTATAGGTCTTCACGCCAGCCTTGGAGACGTTGTAGGCGAGGTTTCCGGGCGGCGTGGTGATACCTTGCTTGGAGCCAGTGTTGACGATCAGGCCCGGCCTTCCCGCCGCCAGCATGCGCGGCGCGAAGGCCTCGACACCATGCACGACACCCCAGAAATTGATTTCCAGCAGCCGCTTCCAGGCGTCGCGGTTCTCCCAGGGCTTGCCGGGGTTGTTGCCGACGCCGGCATTGTTCATCAGCAGCGACACGTCGCCGAAAGTGGCGGATGTCCTTTTGGCCAGCCGGTCGAGGTCGTCGGCTTTCGAGACATCGGTGGCCACGGCAAGCACGGCGCTGTCGCCGGCGATGGCGGCGATGGCGTGTCGGGCCTCATCGAGGCGTGCGCCGCCGATATCGGCCAGCACGATCTTCATGCCCATCGCCGCCAGCCGTTTGGCCGCAGCAAGGCCGATGCCGCTGGCTGCGCCGGTGATGACGGCGACATTACCGGAGGCAAGTGCGGGCAGGGCGGTCTGGATCTCGGCGTCGGTGGTCATGAATTTCTCCTGTTCTGGCCGCGGCGAACTTAGCGCGGAACGAGGCTCGCGCAAGCCGATGCCGGCATCTTCGGGTTGACCGCGTCGGCGGGCGCTGCGCATGCTGATATCGAAAAAGGAGACTGACGATTGACCGACTGGATCGAGATCCTGAAAGAACAGACCGCAACCGGCGACCAGATGAGCCGCGAAGTGCCGCAAATGCTTGCCAATCCCGACATCAGCGAAGCGCAAGTGAAAACGCTGTTTTCGGCGCTCGAAAAACAGGCGGAGTTCGTCGAAAAGCTGCGTATGGCGCTGGAAAAATTCGGCCATGATTTTTCAGTGATCAAGGCGGCCGAGCGGCTGGAGGAGCGCTACGCCGACCTTGCCGCATCAGTAGCGGAAAAGCTGAAAGAAATGCGGGGCTAAACGAGTCCTATTTCTCGATTAGCCGCTCGAAGCGCCTGTCCGGCACTAACCAGATCAGCGCCACGAGAACGTAGATCGAGACACCGATCCAGTGATTGACGAAGGTCAGTGCGACGCCGGAGATATAGAGGGCTAGCGAGATCTTTCCCTTGAGGTCATTGCCCAACGCCCTGGCGAAAAGGGTCTCGCTGCCGTGCAGCCGATGCAGGGCCATGGTGAGGATGTTGAAGCCGACGGCGCAGAGCGCCAGGCCGATGCCATAGACGGCGACCGGCACCGGCGCGAAATGGTTCTCGCCCATGAAGGCTGTCGTCGCCGGCATCAGCGACAGCCAGAACAACAGGTTGAGGTTCGCCCACAGCACGCGGCCGTCGACCCGCTGAACGGCATGGAACATGTTGTGCAAATTGTTCCAGTAGATGCCGACATAGATGAAGGACAGCACATAGCTGAGGAATATCGGCCAGAGTGGTGCAAGCGCGGAAAAATCCTCGCCATGCGGCACCTTCAATTCCAGCACCATGATGGTGATGATGATGGCGACCACGCCATCGGTGAATGCCTCGACCCGTCCCTTGCCCATGAATCTCCCCTGACAATCCGCTGAAGTTAAAAGATGATTTCGCTCAGCGCCATCGGCAAAGCTGCCAAACTTGTCAGGAGCAAGCCGGGGAGGGGGAACGGCTGACGCGAAAAAGGCGTTAGGACGTCAGATCCCGAACAGCAAAAGGTCGAAAAAAATGACAGCTCACGCTCGAGTCATGACGCGCGATCACGAACTCGGCGGCCGCGCTGCAGCGGCCGCCGTGGCCGCCATGATCGCGGCTCTTTTCGCCGGCAGCACGGCGCTGACGCCGCTTTACATCATCTACAAGCAGGTCTTCGGCTTCTCGCAGATCACTTTGACGCTGGTCTACGCCGTCTATGTCATCGGCAATCTGGCGGCGCTGCTGATGTTGGGGCGTGTGTCCGATGTCATCGGGCGCCGTCCAATGGCATTGGCCGGGATGGCGGTGGCCGTTGTCAGCGCGGTGGTTTTCCTGTTCGCCGAAAATGTCGCCTGGCTCGACGTCGCCCGAATTCTGAGCGGACTGGGAATCGGGGTCGGCGCGGGTACCGGCACCGCCTGGCTCGCCGAATTGCTCCCGACCGACGACAAGTCACAGGCGGCGACGATTGCCACCAGCACCAATTTTCTCGGCCTCGGCCTTGGTGCGCTGGGAGCCGGGTTGCTCGCCGAATACGCGCCTTGGCCGCTCAGGCTGACATTCGTCGCCTACCTTGCGATGCTCGCGACTGTAACCCTGCTGGTCTGGCGCACGCGGGAAACCGTTTCGCGGCGGGGGAAACTGGCTGACGTTTCGATGCGGCCGCGGCTTTCCGTGCCCGATGACATCCGCGCGGGTTTCGTTGCGCCGGCGGTGACCGGCTTCGGCGCAATGGCGCTGGTCGGCTTTTATGCAGCACTTGCACCGAGCATTTTGGCGCAGCAGCTGCAGGTAACCAATCATGCCGAAGCCGGCGCTCTGTTCTTTGAATTGGCGATCGTGACGGCCGCCACCATTGTAGCGACGGCACGACTTTCGAGCCGAGCCGCGATGTTCGTGGCGCTTGCGCTGATGATCCCAACCGTCGCGCTGATTGTTGCGGCGCAGGTCTTCGCATCGATGGCCATAATGATTGCCGGGACCGCCTTGTGCGGCGTGGCGGCAGCGCTTGGCTATCGCGGCGGCTTGCAAGTGGTGAACGAGATCGCGCCGGCGGACCGGCGCGCGGAAGTCGTCTCGGCCTTCTTCATCTGCTGTTTTTGCGGCAACGCGCTGCCGGTGATCGGCATCGGCGTCCTGTCGACCATGACAAGCGCGACCGTGGCAAGCCTGGCCTTTGCCGGCATGATTGTCGTCTTTTCCCTGGTGGCGCTCGGCTTTGGCGCGAAATACGCGCGCTGAGCCGGCCTTTCAGCCGTTCGACGTCTCGGGCGAAAGATGGGCGCGCTGGCGCGGTACGCCGAGGCCGGTATCCGGTGGTTCGCCGGCAGCCGGCCGGCTCTCGATCATGTGCAGGCTGCGCCAGCGGCCGAAGCGATAATAGGCCGCGGCCAGCACGAGCGAGGTTATCGAGCCGGCCGGAAAGCTCCACCACAGAGCTTCCTCGCCTATCACGCTTCGGAAGAAATAGGCGAAGCTGGTGCGCACCAGCAGCACCGAGATCACCAGGATGATCAGCGGCGGCATCACCGCGCCGGTGGCACGCACGGTGGCGAAGAGCACGATGGTGATGCCGAACAGGATGAAGGACCACGACGCGATCTTGTTGATGTGAGTGGCGATGTCGATTGCTGCACTGTCGCTGCCGAGGAAGAGGCTGAGCACCGCGCGATCGAATACGAACAGCAGCGCGACGAGCACGCCGGTGAGCACAAGGTTGAAGCCGACGCCGGAGGCGGCGATGCGGCCGATCCGGTCCCAGCGCCCGGCGCCGACATTTTGCGCCGCCATGGACGACACCGCGGCGCCGATGGCGAGCGCCGGCATCTGGATGTAGGTCCAGAGCTGTGCGGCTATGCCGTAGGCAGCCGCAACCTGCGAGCCGTACGAGTTGACCATGCCCATCACCGTCAGCGCCGCGGCCGAGACGACGATCATCTGCAGGCCCATCGGCACGCCCTTGAAGACGACGATGCGCAGCAGCGCCGGATCCGGCCGCAGCAGAGCAAGATTGGCGCCGGCCAGCCGCAGCGGGTGCTTGCGCGCATAAAGCACGACCAGGATGGCAACCACGCTTACCGTCTGGCCGATCAGCGTCGAGGCGGCCGAGCCGGCGATGCCAAGTTCGGGGAACGGCCCGATGCCGAGAATGAGCAACGGGTTCAAAACGACGTCGAGCACGACGGCCAGCGCCATGAAAAGGAAAGGCGTGCGCGAATCGCCGGCGCCGCGCAGCACCGTCATGACGAAGGACAGCAGGTTCATCATCGGCACGGCCAGGAAGATGATGCGCAGATAGGAGCGCGCCAGCGGCAAAGCATCGGCCGGCGTGCCGAGCGTATCGAGGATCGCATCGACCCAGATCCAGCCGCAGACCGCGAACACCACCGAGACGATGAAGAAGAAGGTGGCGCTGGTGCCGACGACGCGCCGGGCTTCGGGCAGGTCACGAGCGCCGACGGATTGCGCGACCAGGATGGTCGCCGCCATGCCGATGCCGAACACCGTGCCGAGGATGAGAAACAGCACGAGGTTTGCATTGGACGTGGCGGTCAGCGCCGCTTCACCGAGGAAACGGCCGACCCACACGGCATTGATCGAGCCGTTGAGCGACTGCAGCACATTGGAGCCGAGCACCGGCAGGGCAAACAGCAAAAGGGTGCGCGGGATAGGCCCACTGGTGAGGTCGCCGGTCCGCCGGCGCGGGGGCATGTTGTCGTCCATGGCAGGCAACTCGGCGAAGGCTTGTCTTGAGTCCGCAATGATTGCCGATTTAACGGAACAGGTCGATGCGGTGCTGCAAATTCCGCCTGGCGTGCCTTGATCTAATCATTTCTCAAAGCGGGCGGAATCGGATATTCATCCTGGCCTTGTGGGGCCGCATTTCCTGGATCTCATGGGCAAGCCGGGGTGCTCATGTCCGATATTCCGTTGTTTTTTGAGCGCCTGAACCGGCGCGCCTTTCTCGGTGCATCGGCTCTGGGCGCGGCCTCCGTGGCTCTTTCGGCGTGCACCACGACGGACGTGGCGGCGCCGCCGGTGACAGCGGCGCCAAGCGAGCCGGCTTTCGGCGATGCCGCAGGCATGTATGCGGCGGGCGTCGACGAGGGCTATCAACTGCCGGCAATCCCGGTAGCCAAGATCGATCCTAAATTCGTCCGCCAAATCGTGTCCGACCCGACCGGAGAGAAACCCGGCACGATCGTCGTCGATACCTCCGAGCACTTTCTCTACCTGGTGCGCGACGGCGGCAAGGCAATTCGCTACGGCGTCAGCCTAGGCAAGGCCGGTTTCGGATGGACCGGCAGTGCCGTGGTTCAGGCGAGAAAGAAGTGGCCGGCGTGGACGCCGCCGCCGGAAATGATCCAGCGCCGGCCGGAACTGGCGAAATACAAGGACGGCATGCCGCCCGGCCCGCAGAGCCCGCTTGGTGCCCGCGCGCTGTATCTCTTCCGCGACGGCAAGGACACGATGTACCGGCTGCACGGCACACCGGAGTGGGATTCCATTGGGAAGAACGCTTCATCCGGCTGTGTGCGCTTCATGAATCAGGACATTATCGACCTCTACAGCCGCGTCGACGGCGTCGCGCCGGTCTTCGTGCGCCCGAACCTGTCGGCCGCCGGGAAGATCGCCGCCGTTTCGAGCAGGACAGCCGAGCCGATCGATGCTGGCGTCCCAAAGGACGCGGAGATGTTGAGGTAAGTGCCTTCGACTGGATCGTCAGTCGCAGGTTTTGCAGCACACTAGGGCACCGCCCTTGCGCGGGCGCGCCGCAACTGAAGAAACGCGACCGTTCAATCGCGCCAGCTCAGGCGGACGCGTTCGGCGCGTCCGCCTGTATGGGTGCCACTACTTCTTGGCGAGCCCTGGGAGCGTGACCTGATAGACCAGGAACATGGTTTCGACATCGGCGCCATCCTCGGCCTTGTAGGCCGCGCCTACCTGGAAGCCGTCCTGCGTGAGGAAGTCGTTGTCATTGGCGACGAACAGGAAATAGTCGTCGGGCAGCTTTGGATCGAGGACGCTCACCACCGACATCGCCTCCCACTTCTCCGAGAGGTTGTTGCGGTCGTTTGGCGCGCCATTGTGCAGCCCGAAACGGCCGAGCTCGCTCTTGTCGTTGATGTCAATGAACGGCGTCAGCTTGGCCGGCGTCACCGATGCATCGAGCTCACCCTTGGGCGCAACCGGCTTGTCCTTGTCGAACTCTGTGCCGGCGATATCGGTTGCCGCCGACACATCGACGACGCTGATCTCGCGATGGAGCGAAGTGTCGCCCTTCAGCCCTTGGCCGTTGCCGCTGTCGCGCGCCAGCATCAGGAAGGTCTTGTCCGACAGCGCCACGATTTCGCTCTGCGCGGCGATCTTGGTTTTGCCCTTGGCATCGGTGAACACGGGCAGCGGCACGACATATTCATGCGCGAGCTTGAGCTGGCCGGGATCCGAGGCATCGTAGACCAGCGCGCGCGTGTTCCGGCGCGTCGAGGGCGAATCGCCGCCATCTTGTCTGGGTGCCGACTGCAGCACGGCGATCAGGAACTTGCCGTCGGGCGTCAGTGCCATGCCTTCGAGGCCCTGGTTGTTCTGGCGGCCGGTTTCGGGATCCTTCGGATCTGGGTCTGCCGCGCCAGGTCCCGGATTGTTGGAAGCAAAGTTTGGCGTCCCGTGACGCGTCGGGACAAGCGCCGCCGGCGGCTGCGTTGCCGACATCAGACGCCCATCGGCGGAGAAGCGGTAGATGTTCGGACCGTATTCGTCCGAGATGAACATCGTGCCGTCGGGCAGCCGCGCGATCGCTTCGTTGTCGAGCGCGAGCTTGCCGTTGGCTTCGGGCAGGATCGGCATGTCGTCGGTCGCGGCGCGCACGCCGTTGAGCGGATCGAGGCCGGTTGCGTCGGCGCCCTTGTCGTCGGTCAAAAGCATGGTGTCGGCTAGCGTTGCCTTGAGGCCCGACTGTTCCTGGCCGGTGGCCGGTGCCGCACCCGGCGCGATCGGGGTGAACTCGAGGGCGATCGTGTTCAGGCGCGGCCGGTAATCGGTGGTGCCGACGACATTGTAGCCGCGATCGGGCAGCAGCCACAGCGAGCCCTTGTAGCCATCGGCGCCATGCGTCCAGCCGGCAGCGTCGATCGCCATGCCCGAGCCGGAGCCAAACGTCTCGCCGAACTTGTCCTTCTGGCTGGCCGGGATGCGGCCGACACCGACCAGGCCCTTGTTGACGAAGCTGACGCCGTCGACGGTCGCGGCGTTTTCAGCCAAGGCCGGCGTCAAGGCGGTGAACATCGCCAGCGCGACGGCGAGGGACGCGGTTCGGTGCAGGTTTTTCATGGATATCCTCTTTGAGACAAAGCTGCCGGGATCTGAAAAAGCGTCGCGTCGCATCAAGGATGCCGCGAAAGCCTTCGGAGAAGCGATCTAGGACGCGAACATGATACTTGCGTGACAGTGCCGCGCTTGCTTGTCCCCCCGTGGTCGCAACTGGCCTGGGTATGGCGAATTCGCCGTCGCCGAGCGAGCAATTAACAACTTTACAAATAATCATTCTTGTGTAAAGTTATGACAATGAAAGGACCCCGATGACCGCCTATCGTTTCGCCACCCGCCTCAATTCCTTTGCCTCGCGGCCACAGTCCGAGTGGCCCGATCTTGTCGGCAAACCGTCCATGCTGCAAATGGCGGCACGTGCGGCGAAGGTTGCGGAGTTGACCGATCTCGACCTCAACTTTCCCGACCATGTCGATGAAAAACCTGCGGAAATGGCGCGCAAACTCGGCGATTTCGGGCTTTCGATCAATGGCTTCGCCATGCGCTACTACTCTAACCCGGCTTTCAAGCTCGGCGCCTTCACCAACCCGGATTCTTCCGTTCGTCGCGAGGCCATCGACCTGACCAAGGCCGGCATCGATGCCGCGCGCGAGGCCGGCGCTAGCCTGATGACATTGTGGTTGGGGCAGGATGGCTTCGACTACGCCTTCCAGGCTAACTACGCAACACTCTGGCAACACGAAATCGATGGCATTCGTGAAGTAGCGGCGCATGACCCGGGCTGTCAGATCAGCCTTGAATACAAACCCAACGAGCCGCGCTCCTACAGCCTGATGCCCGATGCGGCGACGACTTTGCTGGCGATCCGCGAGATCGGCCTGCCCAATCTCGGCGTGACGCTCGATTTCGCGCATGTGCTGTATGCCGACGAGCAGCCGGCCTTTGCCGCAGCACTCGTGGCGCGCCATAGCAAGCTGCTCGGCGTGCATCTCAACGACGGCTACGCCAAGCGCGACGACGGCCTGATGGTTGGCGCAGTGCACACGCTGCAGACGATCGAGCTGCTCAGGCAGATCCGCCGCGACGGCTATACCGGGGCAATCTACTTCGACACGTTCCCCGACATGACCGGGCTCGACCCGGTCCACGAATGCCAAGTCAACATCGCCACCGTCAAGCGCATGCTGCGCGTCGTCGATCGGCTGGACAGGGACAATCGCCTGTCCATTGCCGTCGACCGTCAGGACGCGGTTGCCTCGCAGGCCATCATCCAGGAAGCCATGCTCGGGCCGGACAGCTGAGGCCGGGGCCATCACTGTTTTCAACAAGGGAGGAAAGACCATGAAATTTCTGCTTGCCACCGCTACCGCCGCCCTGATGGCGCTGTCCATAGGGTCGTCGTTTTCCGCGGACCTCGCGCCGCTCAATTCCGACACCGAGAAGGATCGCATCGACTGGTCGCAGCTCGAGGCCAAATTCGGCGCTTTCCCCAAGCTGCCCGAGGGCACCAAGGCGGGTGCGGTCTCCAAGACGCTGACCAACGAATACTGGCGCTCGCTGGGAGAGGGCTACAAGTCGTTCGGCGACCGCACCGGCGTGCCCGTCGTCTACCAGGCGGCGCAAAGCGAGGGCGACCAGCTCGGCCAGCTCACCATCGCCGAAGGCCTGGTCACGCAAGGCTACAACGTGCTTCTCGTCTCGCCGCAGACCGACTCCAACCTGCAGCCGATCATGGAACAGGCCAAGGCAGCCAATGTGCCGGTGGTCAACGTCAATGACGCGGTCATCCCGCAGGCCGAGCACTATATTGGTAATGTCCAGCGCGACAATGGCGTGCGTGTCGCCAAATGGTTCATCAAGAACCGGCCGGATGGCGGCAAGGTCGCCATCGTCGAAGGCCAGGCCGGCGTCTACGCCGCCGTCCAGCGCACCGACGGCTTCAAGACCACCATCACCGAAGCCGGCAAGTTCGAGGTCGTCGCCAGCGTCCCCGGCAACTGGGATCGTCAGACCTCCTACGACGCGGCCACCAACATCCTGCAGCAGCACCCAGACCTGATCGGCTTCTATGCCAACAATGACGGCATGGCGCTGGGCATCGTCGAAGCGGTCAAGGCCGTCGGCCTGCAGGACAAGGTCGCCGTCTTCGGCACTGACGGGATTTCCGACGCCTATGCCTCGATCCGCGCCGGCGAGCTGACCGGTACCGTCGATTCGTTCCCGGTGCTGACCGGCGAGGTGGCGCTGGAATCGGCGCTGCGGCTGGTGGCCGGGCAGAAGCTGCCGCGCGTCGTCGCCACGCCGCAGGCGCTGATCACCAAGGACAATGCCGACCGTTACTCCGGCGTCGGCGATGCCGTGCGCAAAGCGCTGCTCGAGGATGCGGCAGCGGGCCAATAGAGCAGGGGCGGCGGGTGCCGGCCTTGGGTCGGCACCCTTGCCGGGAGAATTGAAGCAATGTCAGCGCGGCTGCAATTCGAGGGCATTTCCAAGCTGTTTCCGGCCGTGCGGGCGCTGAGCGATGTGTCCTTTTCGGTCGGCGCCGGCGAAATCCATGGCCTGCTTGGCGAAAACGGTGCCGGCAAGTCGACGCTGCTGCGCATCCTGTCAGGCGTCTACCGGCCGACGGCGGGAAGCGTGCTCATCGACGGAAAGCCGGCCATGCTGAACACCCCGGTCGCGGCGCGCGCCGCCGGCGTGGCGATGATCCATCAGGAATTACAGCAGGTGCCGCGCCTCAGCGTCGCCCAGAACATGTTTCTCGGCCATCCGCTGACGCGCGGCGGCGTCTTCGTCGCACGGCGCGAGCAGGAACGCCGTGCTGCGGAAGCCCTGGCCGCCATCGACCCGACCATCGATCCGGCAGCCCCGCTCGGCAGCCTGAAGGTGGCGCAGCGGCAGGTCGTCGAGATAGCCCGGGCGCTGCTCGACCGCGCCAGGATCGTGGCGATGGACGAGCCGACGTCGAGCCTGACGCCGAGCGAGTTCGAACGACTGGCCGAGGTGATTGCCGGTCTGGCGCGCGACGGTGTCGCCGTCGTTTACGTCTCGCACAAGCTGGACGAGGTGTTCGGCATCTGCCAGCGCGCCACCATCATGCGCGACGGCGCAGTGGTCGGGTCCGTCGATCTCGCACAGGTCTCGGAAAAATCCGTCGTTTCGATGATGGTCGGCCGCGAGCTTGCCCAGGAACAGCACCGCTCGCATGCTTCCGCCGAGATCAGGCTGAGTGTGCGTGGCCTTGCCTCGGCGACCAAGGTCCATGACGTTTCGTTCGAGCTGCATCGCGGCGAGGTGTTGGGCATTGCCGGCCTGGTCGGGTCGGGCCGCACCGAACTGCTGCGGCTGCTGGCCGGTGCCGACCGGGCCTCATCAGGCGCAATAGAGATCGACGGCAAGGCGGTAAAGCTTTCCAGTCCGCGCGACGCGATTGCGGCCGGCATCGGCCTGGTGCCGGAGGAGCGCAAGCGCGAAGGCATCGTGCCGTTGCGGTCGATCTCCAGCAACATGGCGCTGGCCTCGATGGGCGTGTTCGCGCCGCGCGGCGTCATCGATCATCGCCGGCTGAAGCGCGTGGCTGCCGAGAAAATGAAACGCGTCAATCTCAGGCCGTTCCTGCTCGATCGGCCAATTCGGCTGTTCAGCGGCGGCAACCAGCAGAAAGCGATCATCGGCCGCTGGCTGGCGGCGGGAACGCGGATCCTTCTGTTCGACGAGCCGACGCGCGGCATCGATGTCGGCGCCAAGGCGGAGATCTACCACCTGATCGAGGAACTCGCCGCCGAAGGCCATTCGGTAATCGTCGTGTCGTCCGAACTCCCCGAGGTGATCCGGCTCGCCGACCGCGTGCTGGTCATGCGCGACGGCACGGTCGCCGCCGAACTGGGCCGCACAAGTCTCAGCGAACACGCGATCGCCGCGCACGCCATACCCCAAACGGAGATTGAGGCCGGCAAGGCGCAAGGCCATCGGGCCGGTGCATAACGGACAGGACCAGCGGATGACCGATATAACCGAACACACAGCAGCGCGCCCGAGGGCAGATTTCCTGCACCGGTTTTCAGTGCGCGACGCCGGCACGCTGATCGGCCTGGTGGTGATCCTTGCCGTCTTCGGGGCGCTGGTCCCCGGCTTTTTTGCCGAGCGTAACCTGATCAACATCCTGCAGCAGTCGAGCATCAATGCCTGCCTGGCGTTGGGCATGACGCTGGTCATCATCTCGGGCGGCATCGACCTGTCCGTCGGGCCGACGGCAGCCCTTTCGGCCGTCATCTCGGCCTCGATGCTGGTTGCCGGCGTGCCGTTTCCGCTCGCCATCGCCGCTGGCTTCGCCATCGGCCTTGTCTGCGGGCTGCTCAACGGCGTGCTGGTCGCTTATGTCGGGCTGCAGCCTTTCATCGTCACGCTCGGCACGCTGAGCACCTACCGGGCGCTGGCGCTGATCTATACCGGCGGCAATCCGGTGCTCGGCCTGCCTGCCGGCTTTCGCGCCATCTTCAACGGCTCGCTGTTCGGATTGCCGTTGGCGGTCATCATCGTGGCCGTGGTCGCGCTGATTGCCTGGATCATCCTCAAGAAGACGCCGTTCGGCGAATATCTGCTCGCCGTCGGCGGCAATGAGGAGGCAGCCCACATAGCCGGCGTGCCGATCGCCCGCACCAAGATCGCCGCCTATATGATCTCGGGCCTGCTGGCAGCACTTGCCGCACAGATCCTGATCGGCCGGTTGGGTGCGGCCGAACCCATTCTCGGCAATCTCTGGGAGCTCGACGCCATAGCAGCGGCGGCGATCGGCGGTGCTTCGCTGATGGGCGGCAAGGGCAGCGTCGTCGGCACCATCCTGGGTGCCGTCATCCTCGGCAGCATGCGCAACGGCCTGACGCTGATGAACGTGCAGTCCTTCTATCAGCTCTTGGCAACTGGCCTTATAATCCTCGCCGCGATGCTTATCGATCGCGTGACGAGGGGACGTGGATGACCTTGACCGGCCTGGACCTGAAAGCAGTAGGACCGCGCATCCGCATGATGATGCCGCATCTGACGCCGCTCGAGGCGAAGGTGGTTGAAACCGTGTTCGGACGGCGCGGCTTCGACGAGACCATCCCGCTCAAGCAGATCGCCGAGGAGGCCGGTGTGTCGGAGGCGATGGTGGTCAAGATCGCCAAGAAGCTGGGTTTTTCCGGCTATCGCGATTTCCGCACCGCCGTCTATGAGTACAGCCGCCTGCCGACCGCCGAGATGCATCAGGAGCTGTCGGTGGACGACAGCTCGGCCGAGATCGTGCAGAAGGTGTTCCGCACCTCCATCCAGGCGCTGGAGGAGACGCTGGCGATTCTCGACATGGACGATTTCGACCGTGCCGCCGATCTGCTTTACCGCGCCAGGAATCGCGATTTCTACGGCGTCGGCGGCTCGGCGCAGATCGCACGCGACGTCTCGCACAAATTCCTGCGCATCGGCATCCGCACCTCTGTCTACGACGATTCGCATATGATGCTGATGTCGGCCTCGCTGCTCGGCGCCGACGACATTGCTGTCGGCTTCTCGCATTCCGGCAACACGAGCGCCGTCATCGACGCCATCCAGCTTGCGCGCAAAAGCGGCGCGCGCACGCTGGCCATCACCAACTACGACAACTCGCCGTTGGCGGCCGTTGCCGACATCGTGCTCTGCTCGACGGCGCAAGGCTCGCCGTTGATGGGTGAGAACGCAGCGGCGCGCATTGCCCAGCTCAACATTCTCGACGCGCTGTTCGTCGCGGTCGCGCAACGCGACTACCAGGCGGCGGAGCGCAATCTCGGCCGCACCATGTCTGCGGTGACGTCGAAACGGAAAGACAGGGGCACATGACGGCTTCCCCGCCGCTGGTGACCGTATTCGGCAGCCTGCATTACGATATCATGGTCGAAGCCCCCGATCGTCCGCGCAAGGGCGAAACGGTGACCGGACATGCCTGGCATCCAAAATGCGGCGGCAAGGGCGGCAACCAGGCGGTGTCGGCAGCGCGGGCCGGTGTGCGTGCGGCAATGATCGGTGCCGTCGGCGATGACGATTTCGGCCGCGCGCTTCTCGATAATCTCGATCGCAACGGCGTCGACCAGCGCTTCGTGGGACTGGCTTCCGGCGCCGGCTCGGGCATGAGCGTCGCGATTTTCGACGCCAGCGGCGACTATGGCGCGGTGATCGTCTCGGGCAGCAATCTCACTCTCGGCGAAAAGGACATTGCCGAGGCGGGTGAGCTGATCGCGCAAACGACGGTGCTGCTGCTGCAGAACGAGGTGCCGGACGCCGCCAACATTGCCGCGGCGCGGGCGGTGAAGGCGCATGGCAGCCGCGTCGTCCTCAACGCGGCGCCGGCGCGAAAGCTGTCAGCCGAACTGATCGCGTTGACCGACATCGTCATCGTCAACGCCATCGAGGCGGAGTTCCTGGCCGGCGTTCCTGTCGTCGACACGCTCGAGGGTGCGGCGAAGGCGGCCGGTATGCTCGTCGGTTCCTATCCGGCTGCGATTGTCACGGCCGGCGGCGAGGGCGTTGCCTATTGCGACCGCGACGGCCAGGCATTCGCCTTGCCGGCGATGCCGGTGAAGGTGGTCAGCACCCACGGTGCCGGTGATGAATTCGTCGGCGCCTTTGCGGCGGGGCTTGCGCGTGGAGAGGCTGTCGAGGCGGCACTTGCCGCCGCCAATGCCGCCGCTGCCTCGCTGGTCGCAACGCCGGAGCGCGAGCGCGGCCGGCTTGACCGACCTCAGCCTGCTCAGTGATTGCCGCGATTCAATCGCTGTCGCGCGCGATAAGCTCCAGCGGCCAGACCTCGCGGGTGATGCGGGCGCCTTCGGCGCCGGCGTAAGCCGGGATCGATGCCAGCAGCATTTCGGCCAGCCGCTCGCCCATCGGTTCAAGCGCCGGGCGGAAGCCGGTCAGAGCCGGCGAAAAATAGCGGCAGAGCGGCGTGTCGACGATGACGATCACCGCGATGTCGTGGCCGGGCCTGATGCCCGCCTCGGCCAGAGCCTTGCAGCCGCCAAGCGCCATCGCGTCGTTGTTGAAGATGATGGCGGTCGGCGGGTCCTTGGAGCGCATGACCTTCGGCGTCACCGCGTAGCCGCCGGCCTCGTTGATGAAGCCGTCAGCGATCAGTTCGGGGTCGAATTCGATGCCATGCCGCCGCAGCGCCTTGCGATAGCCGGCGAGGAACAGATAGCCGAAATTGAGGTCGAGCGACGGGCGGATGGCGGCGATGCGGCGGTGGCCGCGTGCGACGAGGCGATCGACCGCGTCAGCCCCGGCTTTTTCGAAGTCGAGGTCGAGCGAGGGGTAGGAATCGCCGCCGGAGCGGCTGCGGCCGAGCGTCGCGAACGGGAAACCGGCCTGGGTCAAATAGTCGATACGCTCGTCCTCGCGCCGCGTCCAGGCCAGCACCACGGCATCGGCCCGGCGTGTCTCGACGACACGGCGCAGGCGCTCCTGCTGATAGTCGCCCGGCGCACCCATCACGACGATCAGGTCGAGGCCGCTTTCGGCGAGCTTGGCCTGCAGTCCGGTCAGGAACGGAATGAAGAACGGCTCGCCATATTCCTGGTCGCCCGGATGCGGCTGCAGCATGAAGGCGATTGAATGGGTGGCGCCGCGCCGCAGGCTGCGGCCGGACTGGTTCGGCGAATAATTCAGCTTCTTGGCCGCATCGAGCACGCGCTGGCGCGTGTCGGCATTGACATCGGCGCGGCCGTTGAGCGCGCGCGACACTGTGCCGATCGAAATGTTCAGGTGACGCGCAAGGTCGTGAATACTGGACGCCAAAGGACAGTTCTCCCCCTTGCTTGGCTAGCACCGGCGGCTCTTCGGGCCAAGGCGGCAGGACGATTTTTCGCACCGGCTAATTGACATTGTACGTCATCGGGTGTGTTCTCGTAAACGTTTACGGAAAAAGGTTTACGGCCCTGCCGTGAATGCCGTGACGATCGGTCTGGAGGGGCCGAGAGGGAGGAGTGCTGGATGATCAATGTCGTCCTGGTCGGCTGCGGAGCGATGAGCAAGGCCTGGCTCGATACGGCCAGGCAGATCGACGGGCTCGCCATTGTCGGCCTGGTCGATCTCGATGCCGAAAGGGCGCGAGCGAGGGCGCGCGAATACGAGCTTTCCGGCGCCATCATCGGAACAGATCTCGACGCCATGCTCGACCAGACCAGGCCCGACGCGGTATTCGACGTGGTGGTTCCCGCCGCCCGCCGCGAGGTCGCGCTTTCCGCCTTTGCCCACCATTGCCATCTCTTGACCGAAAAGCCGCTGGCCGACAGCCCGGATAATGCGCGTGCCATTGTCGAGGCCGCCCGCAGCGCCGGGCGTATCCATGCCGTCGTGCAGAACCGCCGCTATGTCGCCAACGTCAGGCGCATCCGGCGCTTTCTCGATTCCGGCGTCATTGGTGCTGCGACCAGCATCCACGCCGAGTTCTTCGTAGCGCCGCATTTCGGCGGTTTTCGCGAAGAGATGCGCCATGTGCTGCTGCTCGATATGGCGATCCACACATTCGATGCCGCCCGCTACATGGTGGCCGGCGAACCGGCCGGCGTCTATTGCCAGGAGTGGGAGCCGGCCAATTCCTGGTATCGGCAAGGGTCGTCGGCAGCCGCAAGCTTCGACCTCGGCGGCGGCAAGCTGTTCACCTATGCCGGCAGCTGGTGCGCGGCCGGCTTCCGTACCAGCTGGGACAGTACATGGCGCATCGTCGCCGAGCGCGGCAGCATTGTCTGGGACGGCGAGGACGGGCTGAAGGCGGAAGTCGTGCGGCCGGTCCGTGAAGGCCTGTTCGATCGCACCGAACCGATAGCCGTGCCGCCGCTCGACCCGGCCGATCGCGTCGGCGGCCATCTCGGCATCATCCAGGATTTCGTCCGCGCCGTCGAAACCGGTACCGAGCCGGAGACGCGCGGCGCCGACAACATCAAGAGCCTGGCCATGGTTTTCGCTGCGATCGAGAGCGCCGAAACCGGGCGCCGGGTCGCCATCGCTGCACAGGAAGGATCATGATGCCAAACCCGCTGCTCGACATCAGGATCGGCACCATGGTGCGGGCCAATCTCGACGACCCGGCCGCCTATGTCAGGCAGATCTTGCCGCTCGGCTTCGAGAGCATCCAGCCGTTCTTCTGGCAGACGCTGGGCGGCAAGGACATTCCACGGCTGGCAGGCGAGATCCGCGAGGCGATCGGCGATGCCGATGTCGTCGTCTCGTCGATCGGCGTGTTCGGCAATCCGCTGGAGAGCGGTGAAGTCGATCGCGGCGTGCTCCAGGCGTGGGAAACGATCATCGACAACGCGCATCTGTTCGGCACCAATATTGTCAGCGGCTTTACCGGCCGCATTCGCGGCAAGCCGCTGCCCGACAGCCTGCGGCGCTTCCGCGAGGTCTGGGGGAGGCTGGCAAAACGTGCCGCCGACAAGGGCGTGCGCATCGCCTTCGAAAACTGCGCCATGGACGGCAACTGGGCCAGCGGCGACTGGAACATTGCCCACAATCCGGACGCCTGGGAGTTGATGTTCAACGAATTGCCGGACGACAATCTCGGCCTTGAATGGGAGCCCTGCCACCAGCTGGTCTATCTGATCGACCCGATCCCGCAGATCCGCAAATGGGCGCCGCGCATCTTCCACGTCCATGGCAAGGACGCGACGGTGCGCTGGGACGTGATCCGCGAACATGGCGTGTTCGGCCGCCTGCCATTCGTTCAGATGCGCACGCCGGGCTTTGGCGACAGCGACTGGACGCGGGTGATAAGCGAGCTGCGGCTGGCCGGCTACAAGGGCGCCATCGACATCGAGGGCTGGCACGACCCGGTCTACCGCGGCGATCTCGAGATCACCGGCCAGGCGCGTGCGCTGGATTATCTCCAACAATGCCGGGGAGGCGCGAGCTACCTGCCGAACCCGGTGTGAGAAGTCGGCCCGCGGGAGGTGCCGGCCAGCGAAAGATTGCGGCGCAATGCCGAGCGATCGTCAAACCCCTCGGCTAGCGAGGGAACAAAGGGAGGATAAGTGCATGAGCATTACGATGAGAAGGACAGTTCTGCGCTCGACCGTCGCGGCGGCCGCGATGGCGCTCGCCGCCGCACTCTCGACCTTGCCGGCGCAGGCGCTCGACGCCCAGTGGTGCAAGGATGTCCATATCCGTTTCTTCGTCGGCGGGGCGGAAGGCGATGCCTTCGGTACGATCGTCTATAATGGCGCCAAGCAGGCGGCGGCCGATCTCGGGCCGAAAGTCGACTACATCTTTTCCCAGTGGGACGTCGAGAAGATGGTGCAGCAATTGCGCGAGGCGGTTGCGGTCAAGCCCCAAGGTATCGCCATGATGGGCCACCCGGGCGACGCCGCGATCATGCCGCTGGCCGAACAGGCGCATAAGGACGGCATCAAGATGATGTACCAGAACGTGCCGGTGCCGACGGTCACGGCGGCGTTCGGCGGAGGCTATGTCGGCGCCCAACAGGAGCAACAGGGCCGCGCGCTCGGCGCCGAGGCGCTCAAGCTGGCCGGGCTCAAGGCAGGCGACAAGGCGATCATGATCGGCCCGTTCGAGAACGAAAGCCGCGGCGCGCGCGAGCGCGGCACGGTCGCCGCGCTCAAGGAGGCCGGGGTCGAGGTCATCCAGCTCTCCTCGCCGCCCAGCGGCGAATGGGCTTCCGATCCCAACCTGGCCATTCCGGTGATCACCGCGGCACTGCTCAACAATCCCGACGTCAAGGCGGTCGGCTATCCCGGCGGTCAGATGCTGGGCAATGTGCCAACCTACATGCAGGCGGCGGGCAGGAAACCTGGCGAGATCTTCAATTTCGGCTTCGACACCAGCCCGCAGATCGTCGAGGGCTTCAAGGGCGGCTGGGTGCAGCTGACCGCCGACCAGCAGCCGTTCCTGCAGGGCTATCTGCCGATCCTCAGCCTTTGCCAGCAGGTGGTGCTGGGGCTAGCGCCGATGAATGTCGACACCGGCGCCGGCTTCGTCACGCCGCAGAATTACGAGATCGTCGCCGAACTGGCCAAGCAGGCGCTGCGCTGACCTCCCAAGCCGTCGTCCGGGATTAGCCCGGCCGACGGGGCCGCTGGCGAGAACGCCGGCACGAAATCAAGCGAGGATCGCCATGGCCGAACGCATCATCGAATTGCGTGACATCAGCAAGTCCTACGGTCAGGTTTATGCGCTGGGCGGCGTCAATCTCAGCGTCGATCGGGGCGAGGTGGTCGGGCTGATCGGCGACAATGGCGCCGGCAAGTCGACGCTGATCAAGATCCTTTCCGGCGTGGTCAAGCCGACCAGCGGCGAAATCCTCATTCGCGGCAAACCGGTGACCGGGTGGAGCGCCGCGCGCTCGCGCGGCGCCGGCATCGAAACGGTGTTCCAGGACCGGGCGCTCGCCGTGCAGCAGACGATCGTGCGCAACATCTTCATGGGCCGCGAGCTCACGGGCTGGCTTGGCTTCCTGAAGGTCAACAAGGAGATCGCGGAGGCGAGCCGGCTGATGCGCGAAATCGGCTTCACCTCGAAAGTGTTTACGCCGCAGTCGATCGTCGGCCAGCTGTCGGGCGGCGAACGCCAGGGCGTGGCAATCGCCCGCGCCATCTACAAGCAAGCCGACCTGATCATTCTCGACGAGCCGACGACGGCGCTGTCACTGACCGAAACGGCGAAGGTTTTTCATTTCGTGCGCCAGGTGCGGGCGAGCGGCCGGTCGATCCTGTTCATTGGCCACAACATCCACCACGTCTTCGATATCGCCGACCGCTTCGTCGTGCTGGACCGCGGCAAGGTCGCACTCAGCGCCGACCGGAGCGAGGTCAAGTCGGCCGAAGACCTCATCAATTTCATGGAAGACGTGGCACATCCCGGCGGACTGGCGGGATTGCACGACTCCGGGGAGCAGGCAGCGCGATGAGCAAGACAATGGAGCCCGATCTGCAGACCCCTCTCGGGAGCGGCGAAGCCGCCCGGAAGGCATGGAAGCACCCGTCCGATTACTGGATGCGCGGTTTTGTCCTCGACAACCGCGCCGCTCTCGGCACGCTTGCGGTGTTCATCGTCATGATGGCCGTGTTCATGATCGCCAATCCGACGGTCTTCACCAGCTGGTATCTCTATAGTTCCGTGCTGACCACGCTGCCCGTGGCGCTGTTCGTGGTGGTGCCGCTGGTCTTCGTCGTCACCTGCGGCGAGATCGACCTGTCGTTTCCAGCGACGATGGGCTTCGCCTCATGGGTGTTCGCGCTGGTCGTGCAGGCGGGCTACGACCCGTTCGTCGGCATCGCCGCCGCAATGGTCACCGGCATGCTTCTCGGCTTCCTGGTAGGCTCGCTGGTCGTCTATGGCGGGCTGTCGTCGCTGATCGCCACGCTCGGCATGAATTTCCTGCTGCGCGGCCTGATCCAGATCATCAACGAGGGCAGGTCGACGGCGCTGACCGGCCTTGCCGACAGCTGGGCCTACAAGATCTTCTCCAGCCAGCTTTACGGCATTCCGGTGCAGATCTTCTGGGCCATCGGCTTCGTCGTGCTGTCGGCGCTGCTTTACAACCGCCATCGCTTCGGCGCGCAGGTCAAGGTGGTCGGCGACAATCCCGACAGCGCCCAGCAGATGGGCATCGACGTCAAGCGCGTCAGGGTGAAGGTGTTCGTCTTCGTCGGCATCGGCGCGGCAATCGCCGGCACGTTTTCGGTGATGATCAACTTCACCTGGTGGCCGACGGCCGGCGACGGCTATCTCTTACCGGTGCTGGCATCGGTGTTCGTCGGCGGCACCCCGACCTGGGGCGGCATCGGCACCGTCGTCGGCGGCGCGATCGGCGCGGTCACCGTCTCCTTCATCCAGACCGGCGTGGTGGCGGCGGGACTGAGCGGCTTCTACGTCCAGTTCTTCAACGGCCTGATCATCATCCTGTCGCTGCTCGGCCATAAGTGGAACCAGGCGCGGTATCGCTAGCGATAGGCGACCTCACACTCCCGTGACAAACCCGTCCAGCACGCGTTTCTGGCCGGCTTTGTCGAAGTCGATGGTCAGCTTGTTGCCTTCGATGGCGGAGATGTTGCCGTTGCCGAATTTCTGGTGGAAGACGCGGTCGCCGACATTGAAGGGGGACGGCGTGTCGGCGACGGATTTGGCGACCAGCTCGCCGTCGATGGTGCGGCCCTTGACGCTGGTGCGGCCGGCGCCGTAGCCGGAGTCGGTTTCGCCATAGCCGATGCGCTCGACCTGGTGGCCGGAGCGGGTGCCCCAATTGCGGTCGGTCGCCTCGGTGCGGTTGGCCTGAGCGCGCTGCCAGCCCGGTGTCGCATAGGTGCTGGAGAAAGCGCCGGATTTTTCAGCACCGTTGTTGCCGCCAAGGTTGTCGAAGCGCGACGCCCCATAAGGGTTCTGCCTGCCTGCCCCTTGGCCGCCACGACCGGAGGCGAACGAGCCGCCTCCATAGGCATTGCCATAGCCGCCATAGGAGTTGCCGCTCTCGGCGACCTCGACATGGGTTTCGGGCAGTTCGTCGAGAAAGCGCGACGGGATGGTCGACTGCCAGAGGCCGTGGATGCGGCGGTTGGAGACGAACCAGATGTGCAGGTTCTTCTTGGCCCGCGTCAGGCCGACATAGGCGAGGCGGCGTTCCTCCTCCAGCCCGGAGCGGCCGCCCTCGTCCAGGGAACGCTGGTGCGGGAACAGGCCTTCTTCCCAGCCGGGCAGGAACACGGTTTCGAATTCGAGGCCCTTGGCCGAATGCAGCGTCATGATGTTGACGGCGTCGAGCTCGGCGTTCTGCTCGGCGTCCATTACCAGGGCGACATGTTCGAGGAAGGAGCGCAGCGATTCGTACTCCTCCATGGAGCGGATCAGTTCTTTTAAGTTCTCGAGGCGGCCGGGCGCTTCGACCGAACGGTCGTTCTTCCACATGTCGGTGTAGCCGCTCTCCTCGAGAATGGTCTCGGCGAGTTCGGTGTGCGGCGTGGTTTCCAGCGCCTTCTGCCAGCGCTCGAAATTGGCCGCGACTTCGCGCAGCGCTGCACGCGGCTTGGGCTTCAGTTCGTCGCTCTCGGCGAGCTTGGCGGCGGCCTCCAACATCGGGATGCGGAGCGCCCTGGCGGTGTCGTGGATCTGGCGGATGGTGGCCTCGCCCAAGCCGCGCTTCGGCACGTTGACGATGCGCTCGAAGGCGAGGTCGTCGGCGCCTTGCGCGACGACGCGGAAGAAGGCCAGTGCGTCGCGGATCTCGAGCCGCTCGTAGAAGCGCGGGCCGCCGATGACGCGATAGTTGAGGCCGAGCGTGACGAAGCGGTCCTCGAATTCGCGCATCTGGAAGGAGGCGCGCACGAGGATCGCCATGTCGTTGAGATTGTGCTTCTGGCGCTGGTAGGACTCGATGGTCTCGCCGACGGCGCGGGCCTCCTCTTCGGAATCCCAGGCGGCGTGGACATGCACCTTCTCGTCGTCCTCGGCGATCTTTTCGGTGAACAGCGTCTTGCCGAACCGGCCCTCATTGTGGGCGATGAGATGCGAGGCGGTGCCGAGGATGTGCGCGGTCGAGCGGTAGTTGCGCTCCAGCCGGATGATGGTGGCGCCGGGAAAATCCTTGTCGAAGCGCAGGATGTTGTCGACCTCGGCGCCGCGCCAGCCATAGATCGATTGATCGTCGTCGCCGACGCAGCAGATATTTACGGTGGCTGGGCGCGGATTTCCCTCCCCCTTGAGGGGAGGGTGGCCCGGCAAAGCCCGGCCGGGTGGGGTCCGTGCGGCAGTGCTCGACGCATCGGCGGTGCCTTCTGCGGCAATCCCCTCGGCCCGCTTCGCGGGCACCTCCCCCTCAAGGGGGGAGGATTGAGGCCGCTGTGCCAGCAGGCGCAGCCACATGTACTGGGCGGTGTTGGTGTCCTGATACTCGTCGACGAGGATGTAGCGGAAGCGCTTGTGGTATTCCTTCAGCACGTCGGGATTGGCGCGGAAGATGCGGATCGGGTGGCACAGCAGATCGCCGAAGTCGCAGGCGTTCAGCGTCTGCAGCCGCTCCTGATAGGCCTTGTAGAGCTCGCGGCCCTTGCCGTTGGCGAAGGCACGGGCATCGCCCTCGGGGATGTCGGCGGGACCAAGGCCCTTGTTCTTCCAGCCGTCGATCATCTGGGCGAACTGCTTGGCCGGCCAGCGCTTGTCGTCCAGCCCTTCGGCCTGGATGAGCTGCTTGATCAGCCGCACGACATCATCGGTGTCGAGAATGGTGAAGTCGGATTTGAGCCCGGCCAGCTCGGCATGTCGGCGCAGCAGCTTGACGCCGATCGAATGGAAGGTGCCGAGCCACGGCATGCCCTCGACATTGCCGTCGCCGATCAACAGGCCGATGCGCTGCTTCATCTCGCGCGCCGCCTTGTTGGTGAAGGTGACGGCGAGGATCTGCGAGGGGAAGGCCTTGCCGGTGGCAAGGATGTGGGCAATGCGGGTGGTGAGCACCCGCGTCTTGCCGGTGCCGGCGCCGGCCAGCACAAGCACCGGGCCTTCGGTGGTTTCCACCGCCAGCCGCTGCTCGGGGTTGAGGCCGTTGAGATAATCGGGCGCGTTGTTTTGGTTGCTGCGGGCAGCCATGGCGCGCGCGGCAATGCCCGACGGGGCCACGGGCCGCGCGTTCGGTTCGTCAAAAAAGGGCATGTCTTCCGAAAACCCGGACATTTCCCCCGAATGTAGTGATTCGGCGGCGAAAGGCCAGAAGTGTCTCCGTTTTGTTCTGGTAAAGCACCCGAGCGGTGCGATACCCGCCTGCTCAGGCCTTGCGGTAACCCAGTGCTACGAACAACCGGTGTCCGAACGAGCGCGCTTCCCCTGCTATCACCGCGCTCAGAGCGGCCAGCATTTGATCGTAGTAGCGGCTGCCGGCGGGCGACGCCAGGAATGTCGAATAGAGCTTGAGATCTTCAAGCGGCAGATCTCTGTACGTGTAGGCGGCACCTTCCATGACGTTTTGTTCGATTTTCTGGCGAATGCTTGCGTATTGCCGGTGCACCAGAGCCATGATCTGGTCGTCCGGGAGGGGTTTTCCTGCCGCTCCCACCACGCCCGAAAACATCGCGTAGCCTATATTCAGCGCCATTGCTTCGCCCGTGTCGACGGCGCTGATGTCATCCATGATCTTCCTGTACAACTCGAGACGGACCGGATCCTTGGATGGCAGCTCGGCGAGGATGCGGTGGCCATCTGTCCTCTTTCTTTCCTTACCCTCAGAACCAGACGATTGAATTTCCAGAGCGGTAACGCGTTTGCCCAAAGCCGAAGCGTAGAACGCGGCAAGATCGGATAGATCGGCAGCGGTCAGCTTGTCCGCCATGTGCGATTCGACGGCCGTCTCCATTTTGGCCGCGTCGAAGGAGCCTTCCATCGCCTCCGACCAGGCCTCCTGAAAATTTTTCGACAGAGGTCCCGGTATGGAGTTTATGCCATTGGCGATACTGGGGCCGATGCCCATCAGCATCTCGTGAAGGCCGTTTGCCCTGTTGATCTCGCCGATCGTCTGTGCTGGTGCGGCCACTGTCCCGGCGACCAGCCCGAGAAGGAGAGCGTATACGATAAGCACTGCTCGCGTCGTAGGCACAAGGAATGACGTCACTCTGGTTGCTCCAAGGCTTTGGTGGCTCAAGCCAGATTGGTGGAAAACCTGGTTACCGGCAAGGTGAGATCGTTACTTTAGCGTGTGGCCTCGAGTTTGCCCGCAGCGCTAAAATCAGCAGCGTCGTTGTTGGTCCGATCATGGATTGCTTCGAGCTCGCTTGACACACAAGGCGGGCCGGAGAAAGTTGCGTGGGGGCAGGAACGCAATGCGGGGTTGCCCATGGACGCGTCGCGGAGCGCACCAGTCGAAGGAGCACCGTCTTGGCTGTGGTCATCACCTCCCTGATCCTTTTTCTCATCGGCCTGGCGCTTGGCGGCGGCGGCATCTGGCTCGTGACGCTGGGCGGCAGCTGGTATTACGTCATCGCCGGCCTAGCTTTCCTTGTCGCCGCCTGGCTGCTCTACAGGCGCAGATCCACGGCGCTGTGGCTCTACGCCGCGATCGTGCTCGGCACGCTCGCCTGGGCGGTCTGGGAAACCGGCTTCGACTGGTGGGAACTCGGCCCGCGCGGCGGCATCATCGTGCTTGTCGCGCTGTGGCTGTTGACGCCATGGGCGCGGCGCGGGCTTACCGGTCCCGACGGACGCGCGCCGCTGATCCTCGCCGTGCTGGCCTCGCTTGCCGTCGCCGGCTATTCGATGACGGTCGATCCAAAGGATATTGCGGGTGAACTCAACACCGACAAGGTGACGCCGACGGCCGATCTCGGCGGCAACGTGCCGGCCGGCGAATGGCACTATTACGGTCGCACGCAATATGGCCAGCGCTATTCGCCGCTCGACCAGATCACCGCCGAAAACGTTGCCAATCTGCAGCCGGCCTGGACCTATCGCACCGGCGACGTGAAAGGGCCCGACGACATCGGCGAGACGACCTATCAGGTGACGCCGCTGAAGATTGCCGACACGCTCTATATTTGCACGCCGCATAATTTCGCCATCGCCATCGATGCCGCGAGCGGTAAGGAGAAATGGCGCTTCGATCCGCAGGTCAAGCTCAACAAGGACCGCCAGCACCAGACCTGCCGCGGCGTGTCGTATTATTCCGACGCCAAGATCGCCGCCGGCCAGCCCTGTGCCACACGCATCTATCTGCCGACATCCGACGCCCGGCTGATCGCGCTCGATGCCGCGAACGGCCAAGTCTGCCCGACTTTCGCCGAAGGTGGCACGCTGAACCTGCTCGCCAACATGCCATATCCGAAGCCGGGCTATTATTATTCGACCTCGGCCCCACTGATCGTCGCCAACAAGATCATCGTCGGCGGCGCGGTCAACGACAATTATTCGACGCAGGAGCCGTCCGGCGTCATCCGTGCCTACGATGCCGACTCCGGCGCGCTGTTGTGGAACTGGGATTCCGGCAATCCGGACCAGACGACGCCGCTGCCGCCAGGCCAGACCTATACCAACAACTCGCCCAACATGTGGTCGACGGCAAGCGCCGACGAGAACCTCGGCCTACTTTATGTGCCGCTCGGCAACAAGACGCCGGACCAGCTCGGCGCCGGGCGCAGCGCCAATGACGAGAAATTCTCCTCGTCGATCACCGCGCTCGATCTCAACAGCGGACAATTGCGCTGGGTGCGGCAGACCGTGCACCACGATCTCTGGGACATGGACGTGCCGGCGCAGCCGGCGCTGGTCGACATCACCACGGAAAGTGGCGTGGTGCCGGCGCTGGTCGGGCCGACCAAGCAGGGCGACCTTTACGTGCTCGACCGGCGCAGCGGCGAGCCGATCGTTCCGGTCAAGGAACTACCGGCGCCGGGCGGCGCGATCGAAGGCGACCATACCTCGCCGACGCAGCCGCTCTCGGACCTGAGCTTCAGTCCGAAACCGCTGACTGGCGCCGACATGTGGGGCATCACCATGTTCGACCAGCTGGCCTGCCGGATCGAGCTTCGGAAGCTGCGCTATGAGGGCCGCTATACGCCGCCGTCACTGCAGGGCTCGCTGATCTACCCCGGCAATTTCGGCACCTTCAACTGGGGCGGCGTGGCAGTCGATCCGGTCCGGCAAGTGATGTTCGGCATGCCGACATACCTGGCGTTCATCTCCAAGCTGGTGCCGCGCGCCGACGTGCCGCCGCCCGGCGACACCAAGGGCAGCGAACAGGGCCTGAACCGCAATGAAGGTGCGCCTTACGCAGTCATATTGAAGCCGTTCCTGTCGCCGCTCGGCATTCCCTGCCAGGCGCCGCCCTGGGGCTATGTGGCGGGCGCCGACCTTCGGACCGGCAAGATCGTCTACAAGCATCGCAACGGCACCGTCTACGACATGACGCCGCTGCCGCTGCCGTTCAAGGTCGGCGTGCCCGGCATTGGCGGGCCGATGATCACAGCCGGTGGCGTCGCCTTTCTCGGTGCGGCGGTCGATGACTATGTGCGCGCTTATGACCTGACGACCGGCAAGCAGCTGTGGCAGGCGCGGCTGCCGGCGGGCGGGCAGTCGACACCCATGACCTACACGGTAGCCGACGGACGCCAGTTCGTCGTCATCGTTGCCGGCGGCCACGGCTCGGTCGGCACCAAGCCGGGCGATTATGTGATGGCCTATACGCTGCCGAAATAGAGAAGTTCCTTCAGAGCCCGAGATGCCCCTTCAGGTCGGGTACCGATGCAAGTACCTCACTGGTCAGCTGCGGGCCGGCGGCTGTCTCGGCCTGCTGGACCAGCATCGTGCCGGCCTGGCTGATCTGTGCCAGCGTGAGGCCCGATGCCTTGAGTATGGCGACGCCGTTGATCAGCGCGCCGGTCTTGTCACCGAGAGCGCCGCCGAGCGCGCCCTCCAGCGAGGACAGGAGGCCACCACCGGAAGCTGCGCCGGGAGCCATGACATCATATTGCTTGGCCAGGGCGTCGGCTCCCGGGATCTTGGCGAAGAAGCTGGACAGGGTCGTGCCTTCCGCCTCGTGTTCGAGCACCGAGAAAATCGTGCCGGCGATCTTTTCCGTTAAAGCCTGGTTGAGACCGGATTTCTGGGAGACGGTGTTGATGATGTCCTGAACGTCCATGACCTTTCCTCAGGCTTTGGTGTTTGCGGGCGGGTGCCGATTGGCGCGGACCTTGACCAACGATCGTTTGAAGGCGGTGAACCGCAGCGCCAGCAAAGTCATAGCGGCGAGGGCGAACCCACTTGCCAGAAGCGCGGAGGGAAAGGTCATTGGCGTATTCCTTCGTAGTCAATCAGGCATTCTTTTCCCGCCAAATGGCCATTCTCCTTCGCCAAATGGCCCGAGTAACGCATAGCCCTTCTTTTACATCGTGGTGCGTGCATTTAGCATTGCCACAAAGGACCAAAATTTAACGACAGTGAGACGCGCGCATCACGGCCTCCGTGCAGGGACTTATGGCAGCCTCACTTAGCCGTGACTGGACCAGGCAAGCTTCGGCTCTATGTTGCCGCGGGGGGCCGAGGAGGAGCGCGCCATGACAACATCTGCCGGACCCACTTCCACCGAGCCTGTGATTACTCAGGCGATGATCGATGCCTATGATGAATACACGCATCTGACGCTCGACCGCCGCCGCTTCATGGAGCAATTGACCAGGCTTGCCGGATCGGGTGCGGCAGCGGCCGCGATCGCGCCGCTGCTGGCGGCGAACTCGGCCCAGGCGGCTATTGTTGCGGAAGACGATCCGCGTGTGAAAGGCGAGGACATCAGCTATCCCGGCAGCGGCGGCCAGATGAAGGGCTATCTGGTCAAGCCGGCGGACCAGACCGGCAAACTCGGCACCGTCATCGTGGTGCATGAGAACAGGGGCCTCAACCCGCATATTCGCGATGTGGCGCGGCGCGTGGCGCTGGAAGGGTTCGTAGCCCTCGCACCGGACTTCATGACACCCCTCGGCGGCACGCCGGACGATGAAAACAGGGCACGTGACCTGTTTTCCCAGCTCGATCCAGCACAGGTCGCCGCCAATGCCGTGGCAACGGTCGCCTACCTCAAGGGCTACAAGGACGGCAACGGCAAGGTCGGCGCCGTCGGCTTCTGCTGGGGCGGCGGCACGGTGAACATGCTGGCCGTCAACGCGCCGGACCTCGGCGCCGCCGTCGCCTATTACGGCATGCAGCCGAAGGCCCAGGACGTGCCGAAGATCAAGGCCGCGCTCATGCTGCATTATGCGGGCCTCGACACCCGCACCAATGCCGGCATCGACGCCTTCAAGAAGGAACTCGACGCGGCCCATGTCGAATACTCGGTCTATGTCTATGAAGGCGCGAACCATGCCTTCAACAACGACACGTCGGCGGCCCGCTACGACAAGAAGGCGGCCGATCTCGCCTGGGGCCGGACGATCGCCTTCCTCAAGGAGAAGCTGGCCTGATCAGGCGGGCGCCGGTTTGTGAAATGCAACGCCGGCCACCACCAGCGCGATGCCGATGCAGTCGGTGAGGCTCGGCACCTGCCGCAGCACAATGACGCCGATCAACGACGCGGTGACCGGCAGCAAAGACAGCATCAGCGCGAAGCTGGAGCGCGGCAGCCGCGACATGGCAAGCTGGTCGCAAACATAGGGAATGACCGACGAGCAGATGCCGACGCCGACCGCTGCAAGCAGCAGCGGCGGCACCGAGAAAGCCGGCAGCGCATCGGCAAAACCGATCGGCAGTACGACGAGAAGGGCGACCGCCATGGCGGCACCCAGCCCGGCGATGCCGTCGCCGGCGCCGGCGCGCGCGACGCGGTGGGCGAGCACGATATAGAAGACGAACAGCGCCCCATTGAGGAAGGCCCAGAACAGGCCGACGGGATCGCTCGACCATTTGACGTCGATCAGCAGCAAGGTGCCGGCGACGGCGACAGCAAGGGCGACGAGATTGCGCGGGCTTCTGAGGCCGACAAGCGCGACGCCGATGGTGCCGACGAATTCGATCGCCGCCACCAGCGAGATCGGCAAGCGGTCAAGCGCCAGGTAGAACGAGCAATTCATCACCCCAAGGCAGGCGCCGAAAGCCACAAGCAACAACCGCGTCGAGCGATCGGCGCGGGCAAAGACCGCCCATGGACGGGTCAATGGGGCAAAGACGAGTGCCGCGGTGGCGATGCGCAGCCAAGCCATGCCGAGCACGCCGACATGCGGGAACAGCAGCACCGCGAAGGCCGGTCCGAGATAGTGGAACACGGCGCTGACGCCGAACCAGAGATGCGGCGGGACCGCGTTTGCCAAGGTAAAGGCGGGGCCGGCGAGTGCCGGACTTGCTGCCGGGGCTTGCGTCCGATCTTGCATGGGATCAGTATCGCAGGCGATTTTTGCCATTGATATGGATGATGGCCTGGCATTGCGGCCATTTCCTTTCCGAAAGCAAGGAGTATTCCGCTGAAACGCCTTCGAAATGAAATTAGCGATCTGGACCCGGCCGACCTGAAAATCCTGCGCCTGCTGGAGAAGGATGCGCGCACCAGCACCGCCGAACTGGCGCGCTCGGTCGGCCTGTCGGCGCCGAGCGTTGCCGAGCGCATCAAGCGGCTGCAGGAAAGCGGCGTGATCGAGGCCTATACGGTGCGCATCAATCCGGCCGCGCTCGGCATGAAGCTGTCGGCGTGGCTGCGCATCAGGCCGGTGCCGGGACAGCTCGCCGTGGTGGCCGACATCATCCGCGACCTGCCGGAAATCGCCCAATGCGACCGGGTGACCGGCGAGGACTGCTTCATCGCGCTGGCGCATGTCGGCTCGGTTGCCGAGCTCGAACGGGTGATCGACCGCATCATTCCCTATGCGATGACCAACACGGCGATCATCCAGTCGTCGCCGGTGGTGCCGCGATCGCCGCTGGAGGCGGTAAAGCGGCAGGGTTGATGTTCAAGGGCGGGGCGATCATTCGTGAGCGGGCAGGCAACAGCCACGTAGCCCTATCGGGCGGCGGCAGCGGTCGCAAGCACGAGCCGCAAGACGACGCTTAAGCTCGGGACGCCACACGAAGGGCGCGCAAAGGAAAGTCCGCATCAACGGCAGACAGGTCATTCACCAGCCTAACGGCGGCTTCGGCTTCCGCATCAAGCACCTCGGCAGCCACGGCGGCCAACCAAACCACGCGACTCGGGACTCGGGCGGCCCAGTGTGAAGCACCAGACAAACCTTTCATATCGTCCTCATAGTCCATTAATGGCCGATCGTCGCAATCGCCCTCAAGGGATGTTCGCGCCATGTCGCACATCGTTGCCAAGTCACGGGAGATGCTCGCGAGGTCTGTTCGCGAGGCTGCTGCCTCTTCAAGCAGCGCCAGGCAGGCGTGCAGAAAAGCGCGGAGAGCCTGATCCCACCGCCTGGTGCCGCGACGCGGCGACGAAGCGCAGCCAGAACGACCGTCAACTCACTGATGCTGTGTTTGCTGAGATGCCGGCTCCGGAAGAAGTCAAGTCGATCAGCGATCGCCGCCGCCCATGTCGGCAAGTCTGCTTCGATTTCAGACAGCGAGTCATTCGCCATTCGGCATCTCCATCGCGATCCGCCAGCAATCCATTTCGGCAGGGAGTATACGATATGATTCACTAGCGCTGTAACTGTCGCAGCAAGATCGTGTTCGGGTCGGAAATGTTCGAGGAGTTGAAGCAGGTGGAGGATTTCCCAGCGCAAATGAGTCAGTCGAGATCAAAGACCTCACCGTAGGCTTGCCCGGCCAACTCCTCGGCCTGATGCCATGAAAGCCAGAACGGTTCGGAGAGGGCACCCTGTGCAATCAACGTCGCTGCGAGGTTCTTCGCGAGAATTTCAGGGCTGCGAACGAGTGTGCGGTTGCTGAAAAAGCAGTCCAGCCTTGAATGTTTGAAGTAGCCTTCGGCTGGGATCTGGGGCTGTGAAACATAGAAGAGCGCGACCGGGGTGCAGAGCGAACCTCCGCTACGGTTGTAAGCAACGTAGTAAATACTGCCCGACTGGTACGCCCCATTTTCGTCAGGCTCTGCATAGAAGTCTCCGGAAAGCTCAACCCGCACAGTTCGGCTCCGATCTTTCGCTCGATATCTCCTCATCTCCTTACACTGAGGCAAGACAATCCAACTCACCGATGCTGTAACCATCACGGTAATGCGCCGGCGAGATGGAGAGGGGGTGCCGGCAGGCGGACAGGGCAGCGTAGCAGAGAGCTATTTCACAACGGCGGTGCTAGGCGTGGCCGCGTTTGATCCGCGCCTGCTTCAGGATGGCGCGCCAGCGGATCATGGCGAAGGGGATCGGCTCGTTGTTGTTGGCGATGTGGAAGATCTCGTTGTTGAGGTTCTTCAGCGAGCGCCAGAAATCATAGTCGGTGATGCGTGGATCAGCCGCCAGCCTGTCTGCCTCGACCTTGATGTCGGTTTTCATGCACGTTCCCCGAACCGCTGCTGCTCCGCCGCCCGTATCGCAATTCGATGCGGATGGTTTTCCAACGCCGCGCTGAGTCGTTCAACGTCTCAATTCGGCTTGTTTACGTTAAAACCTCGGTAAGGTTAACGGCGGTTGGACCGCGGTTCAAGCCGGCTTACGACGAATACCGATCGAGCGGCCGGCGCGCTCGGGCATCGGCAGCGCGGCGTGGGCGGCGCGCATCGCTTCCACCCTGGCCAGGACGTCGGCGGGGAAGGGCGCGACCTTCGGGCCAGCCATGTCGACATGCAGCGACAGCGTTTCGGAGGTGGCGGCGAGCCAGCCATCCAGATGGCGGATTTCCTGATAGGCCCTCAGCCGCTTCTCGTCATGGTCGAGGAGTTGGAACGAGACCGTGACCTTGTGGTCGAGATGCAGTTCCTGGACGTAGCAGACATGGACCTCCGCGGTGTAGATGGTGAGCCGTCGTTCCTTCACATAATCCGGCCCCATCCCCATCATCTCGAAGGCTTCGTCGGAACAACGGTCGAAAAGCACGTTGTAATAGGCCATGTTGAGATGGCCGTTGTAGTCGATCCAGGCCTCCTCGACGTCCATGGCGCGAGAGACGAAAGGGGCGGGAATGGGCATCGGAAACTTCCTTCTCGTCATGCCGGGATGAGCGTGGACTGGACAGAGCGTGGTTGGTGAGACTACGCATCCCTAGATGCAGAACAAGGGTGGACGCTGGTCCATTCGCGGAGGAATCGATGGCTCTAAGCGACCTCAATCCGGTCGAGCGCAATGAAGAAGGGATCGCCGCCGTACTCGGCATCCTCAAGCAGCGGCTCGGCGAGCGATTCCAGACCGGTCAGGCGATCCGCGCCCAGCACGCGCACACCACGACCTATATCCCGACGCAGGCGCCGGACGGTGTCGCCTTTGCCGAGACGACGGAGGAGGTGCAGGAGATCGTGCGCGCATGCGCGGCACATCGCGTGCCGGTGATTGCCTTTGGCGTCGGCTCTTCGCTGGAGGGCCACACCAATGCGCCGGGCGGCGGCATCTCACTCGATACGTCACGCATGAACCGCATCATTGCGGTCAATCCGCAGGATCTCGATTGCACCATCGAGCCCGGTGTCACGCGCGAGGATCTGAACCGGCACCTGCGCGACACCGGCCTGTTCTTTCCGATCGATCCGGGCGCCAACGCGTCGCTCGGCGGCATGGCTGCGACGCGTGCGTCGGGCACCAACGCGGTGCGCTACGGCACGATGCGCGAGAACGTCCTGTCGCTGACGGCGGTGATGGCCGACGGCGAAGCAGTGACGACCGGCAAGCGCGCCAAGAAAAGCTCGGCCGGCTATGATCTGACGCGGCTGCTGATCGGTTCGGAGGGCACGCTTGGCATCATCACCCAGTTGACCTTGAAGCTGCAGGGCATTCCGCAGGCGATTTCGGGCGGCGTCTGCCCGTTTCCCAGCGTCGAGGCGGCTTGCAACGCGGTGATCGCGACCATCCAGATGGGCATTCCGGTGGCGCGCATCGAACTGGTCAACGCGCTGCAGATGCGGGCGATGAAGACCTATTCGAAGCTCGACTATCCGGAGAGCCCGTGCCTGTTCGTCGAGTTCCACGGCAGCGATGCCAGCGTTGCCGAACAGGCCGAGACGTTCGGCATGATCGCCGAGGAAAATGGCGGCGGGCCGTTCCTGTGGACCAGCGTCGCCGAAGAGCGGACGAAATTGTGGAAGGCCAGGCACGATGCCTACTGGTCGTCGCTGACGCTGCGGCCGGGCGCCAAGGGCCTGTCGACCGATGTCTGCGTGCCGATCTCGCGCTTTGCCGAATGTGTCACCGAGACCGAGGCGGATATCGCCGAGATGGGCCTGATCGCACCGATCGTCGGCCATGCCGGCGACGGCAATTTCCATGTGCTGGTGCTGATGGACGTGGACGACCCGAAGGAGATCGCGCTGGCGGAAAAATTCGTGGCGCGGCTCAATATGCGCGCCATCGCCATGGACGGCACCTGCACTGGTGAGCACGGCATAGGGCAGGGCAAGATCGGCTTCCTGCGGCATGAGCTTGGTCATGGCGTCGACATCATGCGCACGATCAAGCAGGCGCTCGACCCGCTGAACATAATGAACCCCGGCAAGATATTGCCGGGAAAGGACTGACATCGGGCCGCCGGCGCGCCCCTATTTGCCTCTTTATCGACACGCTGATGCGGGTAGAGTGCCACTGACTTTCAATCAACTATCCAGGAGTTCATGCTCGCACGCCTGTTCGTGATCTTCGGTGGGCTTCTCGTGCTGGTGCTGTGTGCGGCGCTGGTGGTGCCGTACTTTGTCGACTGGACAGGTTACCGTGCCGATTTCGAGCGCGAGGCGAGTGCCGTCCTGGGCCGCAAGGTGACCGTGCGAGGCGATGCAACGGCAAGGCTGTTGCCGTTCCCCTCGGTGACCTTCTCCAACGTCGCCGTTGCCGGTGGTCCCAACGGCCAGCCGGCGATGACCGTCGAAACCTTTTCGATGGATGCAGAACTCGCGCCATTTCTGCGCGGTGAAGTGCTGATCTTCGACATGCGCCTGGTGCGGCCGAAGGCGACGATCGACATCGCCGCCGACGGCACGGTCGATTGGACGATACGGCCGTCCTCGCCCTTCGATCCCGGCCAGATCTCCATCGAGAAGCTGACGGTGACGGAAGGACAGATCGCGCTTAGCCACGCCGCCGGCGGGCGCAGCCATCTTATTTCCGGGATCAACTCGACGATCTCGGCCAAGTCGCTAGCCGGCCCCTGGCGACTGGACGGTTCGCTGTTGCTGGACGGGTTGCGGACCGCGATCGCCGCTTCCACCGGCAAGGCCGAACCGGACGGGCAAATGCGACTCAGGCTCAAGGCCGATCCGGATGCCTATCCGCTGGCCATCGAGACCGACGGCAATGTGGGCCTCGTCGAGGGCGCCGCCGTCTATTCGGGCCAGTTCAAGATATCGGGCGCAGACCGGACTGCGGCGCGGCAGCTGGGCACCGGCGGCGAGGCGCTGAAAGTCAGCGCCGGCAAACCGGACCCGGGCTTCAGGCTGAACGGCAAGTTTTCGCTCGACCACCAGAAGCTCGGCGTCGACGAATTCCGCTTCGAGACCGGGCCTCTCGACAATCCCTACACCGCCGACGGCAAGGCTACGGTCGACCTTGGGCTGAAGCCGCATTTCTCGATCGAGGCCAATGGTGCCCAGGTGCAGTTCGATGAGGCCGTGGGGGCGGCGGCCGGTGCCGGATTGACGCTGTCCGAGCGGGTGGCGGCGCTCGAGCAGGCGCTGCTCGATCTGCCGAAGCCGACCATACCGGGCACGGTCGAGGTGAAACTGCCGGCGGTGGTGGCAGGCGACACCACGGTTCGCGACGTGCACCTGTCCGCCGAACCGGCAGAGGGCGGCTGGGCGGTAAAATCGCTGGCCGCGACACTGCCCGGCCGCGCCAAGCTGGAAGCCAATGGCATGGTCAGCGTCGAAGATCATTTCGGTTTCACCGGATCGCTGCTTTTGGCGGTGGCGCAGCCCTCCGGCTTTGCCGCATGGCTGTCGAAGGACGTCGACGAGGCGATCCGCCGCTTGCCGGCCGCCGGCTTCAAGGCCAAGGTGGATTTGAGCGAGAAGCGCCAGGCCTTCAGCGATCTCGAACTCATCCTCGGCAAGGCGAAGTTCTCCGGCCGCATCGATTCCAGCCAGCCCGACGACACCAGGCCATCGGTGCTGATGCAACTGGAAGGCGGCGAACTCGATGTCGATGGGCTCGCCGCCTTCGCCTCGATCTTCGTCAGCGACAAGGGCGCCAACCGCTTTTCCGACCGCGACCTCGACTTCCGAATCAAGGCCGGGCCGGTCAGCGCCGGCGGCCTGACCGCCGACAGCGTCGACACCGCACTTAGATTGCGCGATGGGCTGCTTGAGATCGACCGGCTGTCGGTCGGCGGACTTGCCGGCGCCTCGATCAGCGCCACCGGCCGGATCAAGGATTTCCCGGCGAGCCCGACCGGCAAGCTCGACGCCTCTGTGGTCGCCGTCGACCTCAAGCCGCTGATCGACGTCGCCGTCCGGCATTATCCGGACAATGCGGTTCTGAAGGGGCTGGCGGCGAGGGCTGCTGCCTATCCTGAGCTGTTCCAGGATGCGCGTATCGACGCGGTCACGAGTGCCGCAGACAATGGCGACGGTACGACGGGACTGGCAATGAGCGCACAGGGCAAGGCCGGTGGCTCGGCCTTTTCCGCATCGCTGTCCGGCAAAGGGGCGCTCGACCGGCCTTTCGAAGCGCCGGTGACGCTGACCTTCAACGCAAGGAACGCCGACGCCACCGCGCTTCTGGCGCTTTACGGTCTGCCGGCGCTGCCACTCGGCATGCTTGGCGAGGCGACCACCGACGTCTCGGCCAAAGGCACGCTTGGCGGCGGCCTGGCGACACGATTCAGCCTGGCCGGCAATGACTTCAAGGCTGGTTTCGACGGGACAATTGCCGACACGCCTCAGGGCGCGGCCGCCAAGGGCAAGGTCAGCCTTGAAACGGCCGACATCGAGCCATGGCTGATGACGACCGGCGTCGGCCTGCCCGGCATGGGGACCGGTATGTCGACGTCGCTTGCTGCCGATGCCGACTACGGCAACGGTCTCCTTGTGTTGAGCGGCCTCAGCGGCGCCGTCAATGAAGCGGCGGTTTCCGGTGACGTAAATATCGACGTGAAAGAGGGGCTGCCGCATCTTGCCGGCGCGCTGTCGCTGGACGAGCTGGACCTCGATCCGATGGCGGTGATGCTGTTCGGCGACCAGGCCTTCCTTGTCAATGACGGGGCCTGGCCGACAGCACCGTTCAGCCAGAAATCCAGTCTGCCATTTACCGCCGATCTCGATCTGACGGCGGCGTCGCTTTCCGCCGGCCCGCTTGCCACCGCCTATGACGCTGCGCTGTCGCTGCAGCTCGACCAGGAGGGCATCCGCGTTTCCGACCTCAAAGCAAAGTTCCTCGGCGGCGCGTTGAGTGGCCTGTTCGAGCTCAAGAACAATGACGGCACCGGGCTCTTCTCCGGTCAGATGAAACTCGCCGGCGCCGATTTGATAGCCGTGCTGCCGGACGCCGGCATCAGCGGAAGCGGCGAGTTCTCGACGGCGCTTTCGACCAGCGGCAAATCGGTCGACGCGATGGTTGCGGCGCTGTCCGGTTCCGGCACGGCAACGCTCAAGGGCATGACTATTGCCGGCTTCAATCCGGATGCCTTTGGCGCTTTCATCGCCAAGGCCGACGCGATAGGGCGCAATATCGACGCGTCGAAGACTGCCGACTTTGTGCCGCAGATCGCCGCGGCCGGCAGTTTTCCGGCGCAGGACACCGATATTGCCTTCACCATCGCCGGCGGCACGCTGAGGGCGCCGCCGGTCAAATTCGAAAGCCCGGGCGCGACGCTGTCCGCCGACATCACCGCCGATCTGAACACCAGCACCGTCAATGCCAAGGGCGAGATCGCCTACCGGCCCGGCGACGAGGCGCTGGTCGGCTCCGAACCGGTTTTGAATTTCAGTGTCGACGGGCCGTTCGGCGCCACCAAACGGCAGTTCGACAGCGAGCCGCTGGCACAGTTCCTGACCCAGCGTGCGCTGGAAAAGGAGCAGCAGCGGGTCGAAGCCATGCAGGCCGCACTGCTCGAGAAACAAAGGCTGCGGCGGGAGGTGCGCTACTACGCTGCCCTGCAAACCGAGCGTGAAAGAGCGGCGGAGGAACGGCGCAAGCAGGAAGAAGCTGCGCGGCTGAAGGCTGAGGCCGACGCCAGGGGAAAGGCTGAAGCCGAGGCTCAGGCCCAAGCCGAAGCGGAGGCCGAAGCGGAGGCGAGGGCGCAAGCTGAGGCCAAGGCGAAAGCTGAAGCTGAGGCGAAGGCTGAAGCGGACGCCAAAGCAAAGGCCAAAGCTGAGGCGCAGGCCCAAGCCGAAGCGGAGGCCAGGGCGCAGGCTGAAGCCAAGGCGAAGGCGGATGCAGCGGCGAAGGCCGAAGCGGAGGCCAGGGCGAAAGCCGAGGCGGCTGCAAAGGCCGAAGCGGATGCCGAAGCCAAAGCCAAGGCGGCGCAACAGGCTGCCGAGGAAGCAGCGCAGGCCGAAGAACAGCAACGCCAGAGGGCGGTAGAGGCGTTGCGGATCGCCTCGGAAGAGAAGGCAAGGCTCGACGCCGAACGCAAGGCCGCGGCGGAGCGAGCGGAACGGGCGCCACCGGCCGCAAATAACGTGCCACCGCCAGTGCCGACGCCGCCAAAGCTCAAGTTCGATCCCTCGTCGATCGACGATCTGCTAAAATCGCTGAATGGCGGGTGACGGCTCTTCCCTTATGTGTCGCGTCCAGCAAGCAAGCGCTTGAGCATCGGCTCGATCCGCCCGAGTTCGTCGAGATGAGCGGCTGACAGATCGGCGAGACTGTGGTCGGCGCGCTCGGTCAGCCGCAGCAGCACGCGGCGGTGGTCCTCCTCGTCGTTATCTCTCGCGACGAGCCCGGCTTCGCAAAGACGGTTGACCAATTCCACGGCGCTGTGATGGCGGATGCGCAGGCGCTCCGCGAGGTCACCAATGGTCACCGGCCCTCCTCCGGGAAATCCCTTGATCGCAAGCAGGGCCTGGTGCTGGCGTGGCGTCAGGCCGGCTTCCTGCGCCTGGATCTGGCTGAATTCGAGAAAGCAGCGGATCAGGTAGCGAAATTCGGACAGCCTCTGGTAGTCGGCCGGCCCGATCGTGGCGCCGCGCTTTTGTGGCTTCGAAGTGTCTGCCATCGATTCCTTTCCGACAAAGCCGCAAACGGGCCTTGAATATTTATATCGTGTTACGATACAGAGCGAACCAACGTGGCTGGTCCCCGCCATCTTCGGTGGCACGGCCAGCGACCGATCCGCAAGTCGGCACGCCGCCAGAAAGCAAGGTTTGCAAATGAAATCCGATCATTCCAACCCCGGCCATCTGCGCGATTTTACCACCGATGCCAGGGTGCTGCTCATTGCCGGCATCGCGGTGGTGGTGGCAACGGCGGGGTTGTTTGCCGGCATTGCCCTTTTGAAGCTGATCCGGCTTGCCACGAACATCGCCTATTTTGGCCAGTTCACGCTCGCCGACCTGAAACTGCAGGATACGCCGCTTGGCTATGCCTCGGTATTTGTTCCGGTGATCGGGGCACTGATCATCGGTGTGATGGCTCGCTTCGGAAGCGAAAAGATCCGCGGCCACGGCATTCCCGAAGCCATCGAGGCGATCCTGCTCGGACGCTCGCGGCTCGACGCCAAGGTGGCAATCCTGAAGCCGTTGTCGTCGGCAGTCTCGATCGGTACCGGCGGGCCATTCGGCGCGGAAGGGCCGATCATCATGACCGGCGGCGCCATCGGTTCGCTGATCGCGCAGATGCTGCCGGTCAGCGACAATGAACGCAAGACACTGCTGGTGGCGGGTGCGGCGGCCGGCATGACCACCGTGTTTGGAACGCCGATCGCCGCCATCATGCTTGCAGTGGAATTGCTGCTCTTCGAGTGGACGCCGCGCAGCTTCATTCCCGTGGCGGTCGCTGCCATCATTGCCGAGGTCGAGCGCACCATGCTGCATCTGCCTGGGCCGATCTTCCCGTTTCAGGGCGGCATGGAGGTTTCATTTCCCGGCCTTGCCGGCTGGCTGCTGGTCGGCTTGGCAGCCGGGCTGCTATCGGGGTTGCTGACCCAGATGGTCTACGCCTGCGAGGACGGTTTCCAGAAGCTGCCCATCCACTGGATGTGGTGGCCGATGCTCGGCGGCCTGGTGGTAGGCATTGGCGGGCTGATCGAGCCGCAGGCGCTCGGCGTCGGCTATGACAATATCGCCGACATGCTGGATGGCCGCACGATAGCGACCGCTGCGCTCACCCTGTTGGTGGTGAAGGCGATCATCTGGTCGGTCGCACTCGGCTCGGGGACGTCGGGAGGTGTGCTGGCGCCGCTGCTGATCATGGGCGGGGCGATGGGCGCGGTCCTCGCTGGCTTCCTGCCGGCCGCGGATCCGGGCTTCTGGGCGCTGCTGGCGATGGCGGCGACGATGGGCGGCACCATGCGTGCGCCGCTGACCGCCACCTTCTTTGCGGTCGAACTGACCGGCAACACCCATGTCTTGGTGCCGCTGATCGCGGCGACCGCCACCGCGCATGCGGTGACTGTGCTGTTGATGAAGCGTTCGATCCTCACCGAAAAAATCGCGAGGCGAGGGCATCACATGGTTCGCGAATACCGTGTCGATCCGTTCGCCCTGACAAGGGTGCGCGAGGTGATGACCAGCGAGGTCGAAAGCGTGCCGGCGACGATGACGCTGCACGGCGCGGCAGCGTTCCTGACGGCGCCCGAGACGCGGCATCCGAGCTTTCCGGTCGTCGATGAAGAGGGCCACGTGCTCGGCGTTATCGACCCGCCGGCGATCCTGCGCTGGAGACGCGCCGGTAAACACCGCACGACGATGCTTGGCGAACTGCTGGCCGGCAGCAAGGTCACGCTGGCCTATCCGGATGAGTATCTCGAGGGCCTCTCCGACAAGCTGCTGATGGCGAACGTGTCCCATCTGCCGGTCGTCACGCGAGAAAATGCCCGGCTGGTGGGCTATGTCGGCTGGAAGGACCTGATGCGCGTCAGATCGAAGAAACAGGCCGAAGAACGCGACCGCTCGGCTTTGCTGGGCTTTGGCACGCGGCGCAGGAAACAGGATAGCGTTGCCTGAAGGCTACAACCTGCCGCGCTTGGCCCAATCCAGCACATAGAGCCGGAGTGCCGAGGAGAGGTTGGCATCACGCGGGCGGCTCTCGTCGATTTCGGCGACAAGGGCGGCGAGCGTCAATTTTCGCACATCCGCAATAGCGACCAGGTCGTCGTAAAAAGGCTTTTCAAGCGAATAGCTGGTGCGGTGACCACGAATGGTGACCGAGCGCTTTTCCACCGGGCTCACGCGACGATCCTACTCACACTTCAAGCATCGGATTCGTCCGGATCGCCCGATTTTTCGCGGCGATGGCCGGCGACGAATTTATCCGCCTTGTCGGCGATCAGGCGGTCGCGATCCCGGCTGGTTTTGGAACGGCCATGCAGCGCCCGGTTCTGTTCGGCCAGGCGCTCCTTCTCGGCTCGCGCCTTCCGCTTGCGTGCCTGACGGAGATTGACGATCTCGGCCATGTCACGCCGCCCGTCGGGTCACTTCTTGCGGAAGGCGTCAAGCGACACCACGTCGGCCCCCTTGGCGCCGGCGTCGGCCGCGGCAGGCTTCTTTTCTGCCTCGGCGGCTTTCTTCTTCGTCTCGGGTTTTTTCTCTGCGACGATGGCCAGCGGCTCGGGAGCAGGCTTGGCCTTTGTCTCCTGTTCAGCCGGGGCATCCGTCTTGACGTCGAATTCGAGCTCGAAGTTGACGGACGGGTCGTAAAAGCCGCGCACGGCCGAGAACGGGATTTCCAGTTTTTCCGGGACATCGGAAAACGACAGCCCGACTTCGAAACCGGTGTCGCTCACCTTCAGGTCCCAATACTGGAACTGGATGACGATGGTCATCTGTTCGGGATAGCGCTCGCGCAGCCGCGACGACACGCGCACACCCGGCGCGCCGGTGAGAAAGGTGATGAAGAAATGATGGTTGCCCGGGAGACCGGTGCGCGCGACCTCGGCCAGGACCTTGCGCATGACGCCGCGCAACGCCTCCTGGGCCAGAATGTCGTAGCGGATGTGGTCGTCGGCCATGTGGCTGTCGGGTTCCGTTGAATCGTCCTGATAGCTGTAATCAAGCTTGAGCGCGGCGTAAACCGGATATAGATCGCCGGCGTGCGGAAGCGAAGCCCATTGGCGACGATTTGATCGTCAAACGGCTTTGATCGTCAAGCGTTGGCGAGCGCGCCCTGTTTGCTTGCCCGGAACACCGGCTGCCGCTTGCCGAAGGCGCGCAGGAACGTGCGCACGCCATTTGTCGCCGATTGCACCACCTCGTCCTCGGTTGGTGTACCGCCGAGCATGAAGGTCGTCTGCAACTCGGCATTGGCAAGCGCCATGAACTGGCGCGCTGCGACATCGGGATCGTCGATATCAAGGAAGCCGGCATGAGCGAGGCGGGCGAAGCGGGCGGCGATCGCCGGCCATGTCCTGCCCGGTCCTTCTTCGCGCCATTCGGCGAACAACTCGGGATAGCGCCCGCCTTCGGTCTGGATCAGCTTGCGCAGGAATTTGCCGTCGCGGTTGCAGATGCAGTTGTGATTCATCCGCACAGCAAAGGCGATGAGGTCGGCCTCGAGATCCTTCGGCTGATCGGGAAAAGTGGAAATCGTGGCAAAGATGCCGGCATTGCAACGTTCGGTGAGGTCACGGACGATGGCAACGAAGAGTTTTTCCTTGTCGCCGTGATGATTGTAGATGGTCTGGCGGGAGACGCCGGCCTCGGCGGCAATCATGTCGATATTGGCACCGGCGAAGCTTTCGCGGCAGAAGACCGAGGCGGCGGCATCGACAATCGACATGCGCTTGGCCTCGTGGCCTCGCGGCGGGAAAATGTCAGGAGAGACGTTGGCCTTCATGCAAAACTATATAGAGGTGGTTGACGAATTAGACAAGCCTGTCTAAATTTGTGGACTTGCACGAAGGGGGTTTCGGTCCGCAGAAGAGTCGGAACTCCACGGGATGGAACGTCCTAGGGTTACACGTCGGTCCTCGGCGGCAACCAGAATTCGAAAGAGCCTGCTATCATGAACGCCAAATTCCTCCGCATTGCGGTCGTGCTCGGCCTATTGTCCGCGATCGGCCCGTTTGCCATCGACATGTATCTTCCGGCCCTGCCGTCGATCGGCGAGGATCTGCATGCCGGCACTGCCGCGGTGCAGATGAGCCTGCTGATCTTCTTTCTTTCCATGGGCTTCGGCCAGATCGTCGTCGGACCGATCTCCGACATGGTCGGCCGCAAGCTGCCGCTCTACGGCGGCCTGGCGCTGTTCATGGTCGGCGGCGTCGGCTCGGCGCTGGCTCCCTCGATCGAATGGCTGATCGCCTTCCGCTTCCTGCAAGGGCTCGGCGCCAGCGCCGGCATGGCCGTGCCGCGCGCCATCGTGCGCGACCTGCATACCGGCACCGAGGCCGCCAAGCTGATGTCGCTACTGATGCTGGTGTTTTCGGTGTCGCCGATCCTGGCACCGCTGACCGGTAGCCAGATCATCGAGAACTTCGGCTGGCGCGCCGTGTTCTGGACGGTGACGGGCGCGGCCGTGCTCGCCACCATCCTGCTGGCGACCTCGCTCAAGGAGACGCGGCCGGTCGAGGAGCGCGCCGGGTCGTCTTTCGGGACGGCACTTTCAGGCTACCGCTTCCTGATGGGCGACCGCAACTTCCTTGGCCTGACGGCCATCGCCGGCTTCGGCATTGCGAGCTTCTTCGTCTATCTGTCGAGCTCGTCCTTCATCCTGATCGACCATTATGGCCTGTCGCCTTCGGTTTACAGCGTGTTCTTCTCGATCAATGCGGTTGCCTTTATCGGCATGTCGCAGCTGACCGGGTTGCTATCCGAGCGGTTCGGGCTGCAGCGCGTGGTGCGTGTCGCGGTGACCGGCTATGCGACGACGATGGTGGTGCTGTTCGCGGTGATGGCATCGGGTGTCGACCGGCTCGACGTGATGGCGGCGCTGCTGTTCATCGGCTACGGCTTTCTCGGCCTGGTCATCCCGACCACGTCGGTGCTGGCCATGGAAGAGCATGGCGAGATCGCCGGCACGGCGTCGGCGCTGATGGGCACGCTGCATTTCGCCATCGGCGCGGTCGCCATGGGCGTCGCCGGCGTGTTTTTCGACGGCACGCCGCTGCCGATGGTGGCGGGCATCACGCTCTGCGCGGCGATCTCCTTCACGCTGGCCAAGATAACGCTCGGCCGCAGCCGGGACGTTGCGGAAGCGCCGGCGGAGTAAGCTTCACCTATCGAGACAAAAAGGCCGGGCGATGTTCCCGGCCTTTTCACGTTTGCGGTCCCGGTTCAAAGCAGCCTATGCCTATATGACGGGTTCAGGACATGCAGCTTCGACATCTCAAGACCTTCGTGGCGGTCGCCACCACCTTGAACATCACGCGCGCCTCCGAGCGGGTTCATCTTGCCCAATCGAGCGTGACCGAACAGATCCAGGCGCTGGAAGCCGATCTGGGCACGTCGCTGTTCGACAGGTCACGGCGTGGCTTGAAGCTGACGGCGGCGGGACAGCGCCTGCTGGACTACGCAAACGATCTCCTCGACCTCGCGGACGAAGCCCGTTCCGCTGTCGCCGACGCGAGCGGCACGCTTGCCGGCCGCCTGACGGTCGGCGGCCTGGAGACGCTTTGCTCGACACGCTTGCCAGCTTTGCTGGGGGAATTCCATCGGCGTCATCCCGATGTGGAACTGAACCTCAGGGTGGACGATAGCAGTGGGTTGCGTGCCGGCGTGACAAGCGGGGCGCTGGACGTATCTTTCCATTTCGGGGCCGTCCCGGCGGCGGCGCCGGAGCTGCGAAGCGAGCAAGTGGCAGTAGAAGAGCTCGTCACCATAATGCCGGCAAATCACCGGTTGGCCGGACATTCTGCCATGACGCCCGACGATCTGGCTGACGAGGCTTTCCTCGTCACCCAGCGCGGCTGCGTCTATCGGCGGATGTTCGACGAAGCGTTCGCAGCGACGCTGCCCGACCGTCCGAGGCTGGTTGGCGAGTTCGCCAGCATGGGCGCGATACGGAGCCTTGTTGAAGGCGGTCTGGGATGCGCGCTGGTCCCGCGTCTCGTGGCTTCTGCCGCTGACGCCAATATCGTCGTGCTGCCTTGGGTCGGAAGCAGCCCGGTGACGCCGGTCACCATGGTATGGCGCCACCGGCGCATTCAAGCGCCGGTCTTGCGGCTGTTCCTCGCAATGGTACGCGAAATTTGGCCGTCACTAGACCAGCCGCTGGCCGCCATCGACATGAAGCACGGTTCCGGTGATGAAGCCGTTGTGCATCAGGGACGTAATGGCTTGGGCAACGTCGGCTGCCTGGCCGATCCGGCCGACGAGCAGGCGCTTTGCCATGGCCTCCAGCGCGGCCGTCTTGCCGCTGCCGACGACGGCATCCCAAATCGGCGTGTCGACCCAGCCGGGCGAAACGACGTTGACGCGGACCGGCGCCAGTTCGATGGCAAGCGCGCAGGCGAGTGAGCCAAGGGCCCCATTAACGGCTGCCACCACCGAGCCTTTCGCCGCCGGACGATAGGCGGCGATGCCCGAGGTCAGCGTGATCGATCCGCCGGGCGTCAGACGAGGCGCGCCATGCTTGGCAAGAAGCAGCGGCCCGACGATTTTGGAATCCATCACTTTCCGCGCCACCGAGATATCCATCTCGGGAAGCAACACATAGACGCCGGTAACGTCGGCGGCGGTCGAGACGATGTGGTCGAGCGTGCCGACATCCTGGAACAGGCGCTGGACCTCGTCCTCGTTTGTGACGTCGGCTGCTATCGTCCTCAGCCTTTCCGGATGAGGCAAGCGCTGCCGCGCGGCCGACAACCGGTCCTCGGAGCGCCCGACGATCGTAACCTCGGCCCCGGCGGCAAGCTGCTGTTCGGCAAGCGACAGCCCCATGCCGGAACTGCCGCCAACGATCAGGATGCGTTCGTGTTTTGGTGTGGTTTCCTGGTTCATCTTATCTCCATGAGGCAGCTCGCCGGGCATGACCACACGCGGCGAGAAACTGAGGCCTTGTCCCGCAAAGGCGTGGAAGAAGGGAAACGGGAAGAAACGAATGCTGCCATCGGAGGTTCCGATGATGGGAGGCTGTTGGGCTTTCGCCTCAGCCTGAGACGCCTCAGCCCGAGACGTTGACGATGCGCGATTTTCTGTGTAGCAGCGATCATAATGACGATCGCAATGGTTCTTGCAGTGGTAGGAAAGCGCACGGGCAGGATGGTGTAACCATCCGGCGACAGCCACCCGTGCGCGACAAACAGGCTCCCGACGGGGCCTTTTTTATGCCCGAAAATCCTCTTACGCCCGATTTCGGCGATGCCCCGTCAACCCATCCTCATCACGCTACGGGACAGAACCATGACAAGCGATAATTCCATTCGGGATACGAGCAACCGCATGACAGGAGCGGAGATCGTTCTCCGCGCACTCAAAGACAATGGGGTGGAGCATATTTTCGGCTATCCCGGCGCGGCCATATTGCCGATCTATGACGAGATATTCCAGCAGGACGACATCAAGCATATCCTCGTGCGCCACGAACAGGGCGCCGGCCATGCCGCCGAGGGTTATGCCCGGTCCACGGGCAAGGTCGGCGTGATGCTGGTCACGTCAGGCCCAGGCACGACGAATGCCGTGACGCCCCTGCAAGACGCGCTGATGGATTCGGTGCCGATTGTCTGTCTGTCCGGACAAGTGCCGACAACATTGATCGGCTCCGATGCCTTTCAGGAATGTGACACGATTGGCATCACGCGATCCTGCACCAAGCACAACTCTTTGGTCAAAGACGTCAATGACCTGGCGTCAGCGATCCATAGGGCATTCCACATCGCCAGGTCGGGGCGACCGGGGCCGGTTCTCGTCGCCATGCCAAAGGACGTTCTGTTTGCGTCCGGCGTGTACACGCCGCCTTCGGACGTTGTCGCACTGAAGAGCTATCAACCGAAGCTGCAGGGCGATATCGGCAAGATCGGCCAGGCGCTAGAATTGATGGCCAATGCGAGCCGTCCCGTTATTTATGCCGGCGGCGGCATCGTCAATTCCGGCCCGGAAGCATCGAGATTGCTTCGGGAGCTGGTTCAACTGACCGACTTTCCGGTCACCTCGACGCTTATGGGCCTTGGGGCTTACCCCGCCTCCGGCAAGAACTGGCTCAAGATGGTCGGTCTGCACGGTTCCTATGAGGCGAACATGGCGATGCACGATTGCGACGTCATGATCTGTATCGGCGCGCGCTTCGACGACCGCGTGACCTCGCGTGTGGATGCTTTTTCGCCCAACTCCAGCAAGATCCATATCGATATAGATCCGTCCTCGATCAACAAGAACGTCCATGTCGATATCGGCATACAAGGCGATGTCGGCAATGTTCTGGATGACATGGTTCGTCAATGGCGCGCATTGCCTCAGAAACCGGATCGAGGCCGCCTCCAGGACTGGTGGAGAAAGATCGCCGGCTGGCGCGCGCGCAATTCATTCTCCTATGAGATGAACAAGGACGTGATCATGCCGCAATATGCGGTGCAGCGCCTCTATGAGTTGACGAAGGATCGCGACACATACATCACCACTGAAGTCGGCCAGCATCAGATGTGGGCGGCCCAATTCTACGGCTTCGAAAAGCCGAACCGCTGGATGAGTTCGGGCGGCCTCGGGACGATGGGCTACGGCCTGCCGGCGGCGCTGGGCGTGCAGATCGCGCATCCGGACAGCCTCGTCATCGATATCGCCGGCGACGCGTCGGTTCAGATGACCATGAAGGAGATGTCGACTGCAGTCCAGTACGACGCGCCGATCAAGATATTCATCCTGAACAACGGATATATGGGCATGGTTCGCCAGTGGCAGCAAATTCTTCACGGCAACCGCCTCGCGCATTCCTATTCCGAGGCCTTGCCCGATTTTGTCAAATTGGCCGAGGCGTTCGGAGCGGTCGGCCTGCGCTGCGACAAACCAGCCGACCTTGACGATGCGATACAGGAAATGATCGATGTGGACCGGCCGGTGCTCTTCGACTGTCGTGTTGCCAGGCTCGCCAATTGTTTTCCGATGATCCAGACGGGCAGGGGGCACAATGAGATGCTGTTGCCCGACGACGCGGCCACAGGTGAAACATTCGCCGGTGCGATCGATACGGTCAGCCAGGGACTGGTATAAACGCCGCGGCGCCTTCGGCGCATCAGGGCGCATAAAAAGCCCAGGCCTGCAGCCGCACATATCAAAAAGGGAGAAATGGAGGTTTCTGTTGCCAGGTACCTCCGAACCCCGCCTAGAAGTGCGAACCACTAGGGCTTGAATTGAAGCTATCGCACCGCTTACGCGGCGAGACGTGCTTCCGCATAGTTGTCGTTGGCAACTATAAGTTTAGCCCGATAACGGTGGTACAATGCCGGGCAAAAGTACGATCTTTACACCTTCGTCGATCCTATTTCGCCCCCAGCAAAAGCCGCTCCTGAACAGCGGTTTTTGGTGGAGGCGCCGGGTACCGCCCCCGGGTCCGAACGGCTTATTTCATCGCCTGTTTATCACCATAGTCGGTCGAGCCGACGACGCGAATATAGGGACTGGCGGTGGAAAATGAAAGGCCGGAATGCCACTTTCGTCCGTGTCAAAGTGGATCATCGAGGGGTTGACTTGCCGCCGGTCTCAACCGAAGCTTTGTGGCGGTGAGGAGACCTAGCGCATAATTTGCGGCAGCGCGCCACAATCCTCATCGACCGGATCCCGTGGCGCCGACGAGGGGAAATTCGATGGCCGACTATCTCGCAGACGTAAAGAAATATGATGCGGCGGCGGATGCCGACGCGGTCGCCAAGATCGTCAAGCATCTGGGCATCGCGCTCAGGAACCGCGATTCCTCGCTGGTGTCCTGCACCGACCCGGAGGAACTGAAGCGCGTCAGGAACAGCTGGGTCGCCGGCAAGCTCGGCGTCACCGACGGCGCCAAGGCAGATGCGGCTATCGAAAAGACCTGCAAGGCGATGGCGGCCGACAACAGCAAGAGCCGGGTGACCTTCTATTATCTCGTCGCCAAGGATCTGGGCATGCTCGGCTCGCTCTGAACAAACTCGCCGCCGGTGCCGGTGGGCTCCGGTGGAATCGTCTCGCTTTGCTGTGTTCGGCCGACGGTCATTCGGCTATGATGACTGACAACCCGAATCGGATCGGAGCCGATGCGCCAGTATCTCGACCTTCTGCAGCATGTGCTGGAAAACGGCGCCGATCGCGGCGACCGTACCGGCACCGGAACGCGCTCGGTATTCGGCTATCAGATGCGCTTCGACCTGGCCCGCGGCTTTCCGGTCACCACCACCAAGAAGCTGCACCTGAAGTCGATCATCCACGAGCTTTTGTGGTTCCTGGCCGGCGACACCAACATCAAATATCTCAACGATCACGGCGTCTCGATCTGGGATGAATGGGCCGACGAGAACGGCGATCTCGGCCCGGTCTATGGCAAACAGTGGCGTTCGTGGCCGGACGGCCAGGGTGGTGCCATCGACCAGATTGCGAATCTTCTGAAGGAGATACGCAAAAATCCTAATTCGCGGCGGCTGATTGTTTCGGCGTGGAACCCGGCCGAGGTGGAGGCCATGGCGTTGCCGCCCTGCCATTGCCTGTTCCAGTTTTATGTTTCTGAAGGCAAGCTTTCCTGCCAGCTCTATCAGCGGTCGGGCGATATCTTTCTCGGTGTGCCGTTCAACATCGCTTCCTATGCGTTGTTGACGCTGATGGTGGCGCAGGTGACCGGATTGAAACCCGGCGATTTCATCCACACGCTCGGCGACGCACATCTTTACTCGAACCATTTCGAGCAGGCGCGCGAACAATTGCGGCGCACGCCCAAGGCGTTGCCGACGCTCTGGATAAATCCCGAGGTGAAGGATCTCTTTGCCTTCCGCTTCGAGGATTTCCGGCTCGAGAACTATTTCGCCGACGCGACGATCAAGGCGCCGATCGCGGTCTAGGACCTACCTGACTGTCCATATCGAAATTGCCTACTGCGGCTGCGCCCTCGTTTGCCCGTGCCGCGGGTACTGATTTCATGTGATATTTCCTTTGGCCTCGATACCGCTGTATCCAACGGAGGTTATCGCACGCCGAGAAACCTGAGCTCAGAATGCCGTCGCCGGTAAAGAGCCTTTCCTTGTTATGTTCACATGGATATATCGATGGACGGCTTCGGGCGTTCCGAGACGAGGAGAGTTTCATGCTGGCGCGCAAAGGTTCGACGACGATTGCCATCGCGGGTCTCACCGCCATGCTGATGGCCGCGGTGTCGGCTGCCCATGCCGATGACAAGGTGGTCGTGTTTGCTGCGGCGAGTCTGAAGGACGGGCTCGATGCCGTCAACAAGGCCTGCGAGGCCGATGTCGGCGAGGCGGCAACCATTTCCTATGCGGCGAGCTCGGCGCTGGCCAAGCAGATTGAAAGCGGCGCGCCGGCGGACGTGTTCATCTCGGCCGATCTCGACTGGATGAAATATCTTTCCGACAGGAAGTTGACCAAGCCCGAAACCGAAGTGAAACTGCTTGGCAACCAGATCGTGCTGATTGCGCCGCAGGATTCCAAGGTCGAGGCCAGGATTGAAAAGGGGTTCGATCTTGCCGGACTGGTCGGTGACGGCAAACTTGCCATGGGCGATGTCAAGGCGGTGCCGGCAGGCAAATACGGCAAGGCAGCCCTCGAATCGCTCGGCGTCTGGTCTTCCGTCGAAGGCAAGGTGGCGCAGGCCGAGAACGTGCGCGCCGCCCTAAAACTGGTGTCGACCGGCGAGGCAGCACTCGGCATCGTCTATGCCACGGATGCGCATGCGGAGCCCGGCGTGAAGGTGATCGGCGCTTTCCCCGACAATACACATCCGCCGATCATCTATCCGGTTGCCCAGCTTGCGGATTCGAAGGGCAAGCATACCCCGGCGTTCCTGAAATGCCTGCAATCCGCAAAGGCTGGCGAACTCTTCAAGGCGCAAGGTTTTACAATCCTCGCGCCGAGCAACTGAAGAACGGCCCTGAGCATGAGCTGGCTGCTGGATCTCGCTCCCAACGAATGGAATGCCGTCCGGCTATCCATCAAAGTGGCGACCGTGGCGATGATTGCCAGCCTGCCGCCGGGCGTAGCAATCGCCCTTGTGCTCGCCCGCGGCCAGTTCTGGGGCAAGACACTGCTCAACGGCCTGGTGCATCTGCCGCTGATCTTGCCGCCGGTGGTGACCGGCTATTTGCTGCTTTTGACTTTCGGCAAGCGCGGTCCGGCCGGCGCTTTCCTGGCCGAGCATTTCGGCATCGTTTTTTCCTTTCGCTGGACGGGCGCCGCGCTCGCCTGCGGTGTGATGGGCTTTCCGCTGATGGTGCGGGCGATCCGGCTGTCGATCGAAGCGGTCGACCGCAAAATCGAGGCGGCCGCCGGCACGCTCGGCGCCAATCCGCTATGGGTATTCGGCACGATCACGCTGCCGTTGATACTGCCCGGGCTGATCGCCGGTGCGATCCTCTCCTTCGCCAAGGCGATGGGCGAATTCGGCGCGACGATCACCTTCGTCTCCAACATCCCCAACGAGACGCAGACGCTGCCGTCGGCGATCTACACGTTCACGCAGGTTCCCGGCGGCGACGCCGGCGCGCTCAGGCTGACGCTGATCTCTATCGTCATCTCGATGGCTGCACTCGTGGCCTCGGAAGTGCTGGCGCGGCGCGTCGGCCGGCGGATGGACATCGAATGACGGTTCAGGTCGACATCAGCCACCGGCTTGGCGATTTCGTCGTCAATGCCCGCTTTGAGAGCGCCGGGCGGCTGACTGCGCTGTTCGGGCCTTCCGGCTCCGGAAAAACGACGCTGATCAATTTGATTGCCGGGCTGATCCGCCCCGACAAAGGCCGTATCGCGGCCGAGGGCCGCGTTCTAGTCGATAGCGATGCAGGCCTGTTCGTGCCGAAGCACAAGCGGCGGATCGGCATGGTGTTCCAGGATGCGCGGCTGTTTCCGCATATGAGCGTGGCGAGCAATCTGCGCTATGGCCGCTGGTTCACGCCGGCTGCCGAGCGCTATGCGGATATCAATAGCGTGGTCGAACTGCTCGGGATCGGCCATTTGCTCGACCGGCGGCCGGCAAAACTCTCCGGTGGCGAGAAGCAGCGCGTGGCAATCGGCCGGGCGCTGCTTGCCAGTCCGAAATTGCTGCTGATGGACGAGCCGCTGGCTTCGCTCGACGAGGCGCGCAAGGCCGAGATCTTGCCTTATATCGAGCGGCTGCGCGACGAGACGAAAATTCCGATCGTCTATGTCAGCCACTCGATCGCCGAAGTCGCGCGGCTGGCGAGCGACGTCGTGGTGCTGATGCAAGGCAAGGTCGCCGCTTCCGGTCCGACCGGAGCGATCATGCAGCGTCTGGATCTGTTGCCGGCCGAAGAGCGCGGCGAGGGCGGTGCCGTTCTGGATGCCGCGGTTCTGCGCCACGACGAGGCGTTTGGCATGACCGTGCTGGGCTCATTGGCGGGCGAGATCCGTGTGCCGCTTCTGGCAACGCCGGTCGGTGCGCCGGTGCGCGTCCGCATCCGTGCCCGCGACGTGATGATCGCCACCGAGCAGCCGGTCGGCCTCAGCGCGCTCAACATACTGCCGGGCACGATTGTGGCGATAGAACCGGGCGAAGGGCCTACGGTCGAGATTGGCCTCGACTGCAATGGCGCAACCGTGCTTGCCCGCATCACCGAACAATCGCGGCAGACGCTGGGGCTTCGGCCTGGTCGAACAGTCTTCGCGGTGGTCAAGACAGTGAGCTTCGACCGGGCGAATACCGGCGCCGGCTTGCCGGCCGAGGCGGATGGGTGAACGGCCGATGAGACGCTATATTGTTTTGGAATAGCGGTATCGCTGGAGAACTTGTAGAATAGCGTGACCGCGGAGGAGCAAATGCCGTCGCTGAGTTTGCGGATAAATCTCGACCCAGACGGCCGCATCGGGCCGGGCAAGATCGAGCTTCTGGAACAGATCGCCGCCTTCGGCTCGATTTCGGCCGCGGCGCGCGGCATGGAGATGTCTTATAAGCACGCTTGGGATCTGGTCGAAGACATGAACCGCGTGTTCGGTAAACCGCTGGTTGCGGCACAGACGGGCGGTAAGAAAGGCGGTGGCGCCCAGTTGACGTCGGTCGGCCTTGCTGTGGTCAGCCGCTTCCGCGCGATCGAGCGGGCTGCGTCTTCAGCAGCGGCGGCGCATATGGAGGCGCTGCAGGCCGAGATCGACGCTGCGTGAATTCGGCGGAATTCATGCCGCGCTCGATCTCTGCTACTCCTCAGGCTCGCCGGGCTTGCGCAGCAGATAGGTGTCCATGATCCAGCCTTTTTTCCGGCGGGCCTCCTCACGGGTGCTCACAATCTCGTCGCCGACGTCGCCAATCCGGCCCGAGATCACGATCTCGTCGGGCGTTCCGAGATAGGCGCCCCAGTGGACGGTAACGTCCTTGTCGTCCAGCGTATTGAAGGCGCATTTGCCGTCCAGCATGACGATGGTGCTGCCGGCGTTTTCGGGCAGACCTTCCTCGGCGAGCCGGCGGCCGGTGGTGATCAAAATAGCGTCGCCGATGCGGTTCAATGCCATTTTGTGGCTGGCTGCGAGTGCCTGGATGGCGGTGATGCCAGGGATGACCTCCAGCTCGAACGCGACATTGCCTCTGAGGTGCACGCGCTCGAGGATGCGCAGCGCGCTGTCGTAGAGCGACGGATCGCCCCAGATCAGGAAGGCGCCGCAGCCATCTTCGGGGAGTTCGTCGCGGATCAGGCCTTCGTAGATCGCGGCGATCGCCTCGTGCCAGTCGTCGACAGTCGAGCGGTAGGAAGGCGCCGGCTCGGCGCGCACCGGCACATCGAATTCAACGCGGCGCGAGTTTGGGTTAGTGACGAAGCGGTCGCAGATCTGGCGGCGCAATTCGGCGAGATCGTTCTTCTTGGCGCCCTTGTCGGGAATGAATAGCACGTCGGCCCGATTGAGGCCGTTAATGGCCTGGACCGTCATGTGCTCCGGATTGCCGGCGCCGATGCCAATGACAAGAAGCTTGCGCATGGGCGAACTCCTGCCCGATCGGGACCGGCGTGTCTAGACCGACATGACATGCCGGCAGGCGCTGGCGCGTTTGCCGAAAGGCTTTGAAAGGCCACATTGAACGGCTAGAGTCATGTTGGCATTTTCGCCGGGGGAGTTTCCATGTTCCGTTACGTCCTGACCGCAGCGTTGGCGCTCTCGGCTACGCCTGCGCTCGCCAATGATTCGGTTGCCGAACTCGGCACCGGTGGGCTGATCCTTTCGCGCAGCGATGCGGTGGCGATGGAAAGCGAGGATCTCTACATCTCGCCGGAAAAGGTGACGGTCGATTATGTCTTCCGCAACAACACCGACAAGGATGTCGATGCGATCGTCGCCTTTCCGATGCCCGACATCGAAGGCGACCCCGAAGAAATCCCGGCGATTCCGGAGGCACAGAGCGACAATTTCCTCGGCTTCGAAGTGACGATCGACGGGGTGCCGGCAAAGCCGCAGCTCGAGCAGAAAGTGTTCGCGCTCGGCATCGATATCGGCGCCGACCTGAAGGCGCAGGGCGTGCCGTTCTATCCGTTCGGCGACGCGGCCAAGGCAGCGCTGGCAAAGCTTCCGCAAGCGGTCACCGACGACTGGGTCAACCGCGGCATCATCATCGAGGACACTGCCGACGACGGTTCGGGCATGAAGACCGTCTACACGCCGTTCTGGCAATTGCGATCGACCTATTGGTGGCGCTCGACTTTTCCAGCCAACAAGGCGGTCCATGTCTCGCATCGCTACAAGCCGAGCGTCGGCGGCACCTCCTCGGTCAGCTTCTTCTATGATGGCCAGTTCCAGGGCCAGTATGCCGCCTACAAGACACGCTACTGCATGGACGATGCCTTCGAAAACGCCGTGCGCAAGGCAGCCAAGGACGATCCCGACGGCTACCCCAAATATTTCGAGAACCGCATCGCCTATATCCTGACCACGGGCGGCAACTGGGCGTCGGGAAACATCGGTACGTTCAAGCTGACCGTCGACAAGGGCGATCCGAAGAACCTGGTCTCGTTTTGCGGCGAAAACGTCAGGAAGGTCGGACCGACGACGTTCGAAATGAAGGCGCAGAACTTCTACCCCGAGCACGACATAGACATATTGCTGCTGGAGCCATCCGATGGCGGAAACGGCGGCTGATGGACCTCGCGATTTATGTCGCCATCGCCGAGAACGGCGTGATCGGGCGCGAGGGTGGGTTGCCGTGGCGGCTGTCCACCGATCTCAAGCGGTTCAAAGCCGATACGATGGGCAAACCCATCATCATGGGCCGCAAGACCTATGAAGGCATCGGCCGCCCATTGCCGGGCAGGCTCAACATCGTGGTGACGCGGGACAGGGCATGGCGCGCCGAGGGCGTCGAAGTCGCGCACTCGATCGAGGACGCAATCGCGCTGGCGACGGTGCGCGGGCGCTGCATGGCCGGCGCCGACGAGATCTGCGTCATCGGCGGCGGCGAGATCTATGCTCAGGCGCTGCCGCTGGCCGATCGGCTGCACGTGACCCATGTTCTGGCCGCGGTCGACGGCGACGCCCATTTCCCGCCGATCGACCCGGCGCTATGGCGGATCGTCCGCTCACAGGAGGTTGAGGCCGGTGAGAAGGACAGCCATGCGACACGCTATTCGGTTTACGAGCGTCGCCGCGACGTGAATTGAAGACGACAAAGCGTCGCGACAGGTCTAAATGGACCCAAAGGTGGACCGTGACGGCAGCCGATCGCGTTGAAAGCGTGCCGTTGCATCCCTATAGAAGAATAATATTGGATTTTGCGCCGGCGAGCCGGCGCTTGAGGGAATTCCAAGCGAAAGGACATTCATGCCCTGGAACGACAAGAGCGGCGGCGGCGGCCCATGGGGCGGCGGCAACAATCAGGGACCTTGGGGACAGGGACCCAAGGGACCCAGCGGCCCGCAGGGCTCGCCTCCCGATCTCGAGGATATCATCCGGCGTGGGCAGGACAGGTTGCGGCGCGCACTGCCGGGCGGCGGTGGCGCGAGCCCGGCCGTGTTCGGACTGATAGCTGCGGCGCTGGTGGTGCTATGGGCGTTCAAGGCGGTCTACACAGTGCAGCCCGACGAAGTTGCGGTCGAGCTCAGGTTCGGCCAGCCGAAGGCGGAGCTCTCGCAGCCTGGCCTGCATTTCCATTGGTGGCCCATCGAAACGGTCGAGACCGCCAACATTGCCGAGCAGCTTGTCAGTATCGGCGGCGGCAGTTCCAGCGGCAACGGCCTGATGCTTTCCGGCGACCAGAACATCGTCAATGTGCAGTTCTCTGTGGCCTATCAGGTCTCCGACCCTAAGGCCTATCTGTTCGACGTGTCCGACCCGGACGGCATGCTGCAGCAGGTCGCCGAAAGCGCGATGCGCGAAGCTGTCGGCCGGCGCCCGGCGCAGGACATTTTCCGCGACGACCGGCAAGGCATTGCGGCGTCGGTGCGTGAGATCATCCAGACGACGCTGGACGGCTACAAGGCCGGCCTCAATGTCAACGCCATTTCGATCGAGGACGCCGCGCCGCCGCGCGAGGTGGCGGACGCGTTCGACGAGGTGCAGCGCGCCGAGCAAGACGAGGACAAGTTCGTCGAGCAGGCCAATCAGTATTCCAATCAGAAGCTCGGCCAGGCGCGCGGTGCGGCCGCACAGATCCGCGAAGACGCGGCCGCCTACAAGAACCGGGTCGTGCAGGAGGCCGAAGGCGAGGCGCAGCGCTTCATCTCGGTTTATGACGAATATGCCAAGGCGCCGGAGGTGACGCGCAAGCGGCTCTACCTGGAAACGATGGAGAGGGTGCTGAAGGATTCGAGCAAGGTCATCGTCGAGCAAGGCAACGGGCAAGGGGTCGTTCCCTACCTGCCGCTGCCGGCATTGCAGCAGAAGGCGCCGGCACCGGCCACCGGAGGAAACCAGTGATGGCCAACCGTCTTCCCGTCATTGCGGTCATCGCCGCGGTCATCCTGTTCCTGCTCTATTCGTCGGTCTTCGTCGTCAATGCGCGCCAGCAGGCGCTGGTGCTCAGGTTCGGCGAAATCGTCGACGTCAAGAACCAGCCGGGCATCTATTTCAAGGCGCCATTCTCCTTCTTCGATGCCGACACCGTGCAGCTGATCGAAAACAGGGTCCTGCGCTTCGACCTCGACAACATCCGCGTCCAGGTTTCGGGCGGCAAGTTCTATGAGGTCGATGCCTTCATCGCCTATCGCATCTCGGATCCGCGTGTGTTCCGCGCCGCGGTCTCCGGCCAGATCGAACTGGCCGAGGCCCGGCTGAGGACGCGTCTCGACGCCGCCTTGCGCCGCGTCTACGGCCTGCGCGACTTCGAGGCGGCACTCTCGGAAGAGCGTGCCGTAATGATGCGCGAGGTGCGCGATCAGCTGAGGCCCGATGCCACCTCGCTTGGCCTGCAGATCGAGGATGTCCGCATCCGCCGCACCGATCTCACGGCCGAAGTCTCGCAGCAGACCTTCGACCGCATGAAGGCCGAACGTCTCGCCGAAGCCGAGCGGCTGAGGGCGCGAGGCAATGAGGCAGCGCAGCGGATCAGGGCTCGCGCCGACCGCGAAGTGGTCGAAATCGTCGCGGAAGCCCAGAAAGAGTCTGAAATCCTGCGCGGTGAAGGTGAAGCCCAGCGCAGCGCGACGTTTGCCGGGGCCTATCAGCGCGATCCGGCCTTCTTCGATTTCTATCGATCGATGAATGCCTATGGCACGGCGCTGAACAGCACCGGAACGACGATGGTGCTGTCGCCGAATTCCGAGTTCTTCCGCTTCTTTCGCGACCCGGACAGCAAGGAAACGCCTGCAGCCCCGGCAGCACCACCTGCCGCTCCCGCCGCACCGGCGGCGCAGCCAGGCACCGGCCAGTAGGGCCGGTGCAGGGATAGCCGGCGTAACGGAGGATTTATCCTCTGGCGGTAGCCGTAGCCGCAAACGTGCCTTATTTCTTGCCAACATGACGCGACGCGGCGTTTTTGCCGAAGCGCGTTTTTAGAACACCCGGAGGCCTTTCGATGACATCCACCACCCTTCTGCGTTCAGCGAGGCGGACGTTCATCGCCGGGGCCGCTGCGCTTCTGGTCGGCGCCGTTGCCGTTCCGTCGTTCGTGACGCCGACAGTGGCAGCCGACGGGCCGCCCTCGGTTGCCGATCTCGCCGCCGGCCTGCTCGGCGCGGTGGTCAATATCTCGACGTCGCAGACGGTGAAGGGCACTGAGGGGCCGGGCGCGGTGCCGATGCCGCAACTCCCGGAAGGCTCACCCTTCCAGGACTTCTTCGACGATTTCTTCAAGAACCGTGGCGGCGACAAGGGCGGCGGCGGTCAAAAGGTGCAGTCGCTAGGCTCCGGCTTTGTGGTCGACGCCGAGCAGGGCATCGTGGTGACTAACAACCACGTCATTGCCGATGCCGACGACATCGAGGTGAATTTCTCCGACGGGGTGACGCTCAAGGCGACGCTGGTCGGCACCGACACCAAGACCGACGTCGCGGTGCTGAAGGTCGATCCGAAAGGGCACAAGCTGACAGCGGTGAAGTTCGGCGATTCCAACACGATGCGTGTCGGCGACTGGGTGATGGCGATCGGCAATCCGTTCGGTCTCGGCGGCACGGTGACGGTCGGCATCGTCTCCGCGCGCAATCGCGACATCAATTCCGGCCCGTATGACGACTTCATCCAGACCGATGCCGCGATCAACCGCGGCAATTCCGGTGGACCGCTGTTCAACAGCAGCGGCGAGGTCATCGGCATCAACACGGCAATCATCTCGCCGTCAGGCGGCTCGATCGGCATCGGCTTCTCGATCCCATCGCAGCTTGCATCGGGCGTCGTCGACCAGCTTCGCCAGTTCGGCGAGACGCGGCGCGGCTGGCTCGGCGTGCGCATCCAGCCGGTGACCGACGACATTGCCGAGAGCCTGGGCATGGCGACCGCCAAGGGCGCGCTGGTTGCCGGCGTCATCAAGGGCGGGCCGGTCGACAACGGCACAATCCAGGCCGGCGACGTGATCATCAAGTTCGACGGCAAGGACATCCACGAAATGCGCGACCTGCCACGCGTCGTGGCGGAGAGCCCGGTCGGCAAGGCGGTCGACGTGATCATCGTACGCAAAGGGGTCGAGCAGACGGTCAAGGTGACGCTCGGCCGGCTCGAGGATGGCGAAAAGCTTGCCAGCGGCGGTGAAAATGGCAATACCGACCAGGACGATGCCGACAAGGCGCCTGCAGTTTCGACGGCTGCTGTGCTCGGCATGACGATCGGCGAGCTCAACGATGAGACGCGCACGAAGTTCGGCATCGCCGCCGACGTCTCCGGCGTCGTCGTGACCGACGTCTCAAAGGATTCGGCGGCGGCCGAACGCGGCATCCAGCCGGGCGAGGTGATCACCGAGATCGCGCAGGAATCGGTCGCGACGCCCAAGGACGTCATGGACCGGATCGGCGCGCTGAAGGAGCAAGGGCGCAAGAACGCGCTTTTGATGCTGGCGTCGAAGACCGGCGAGCTGAGGTTTGTGACGATCCGGATGGATTGAGTCCGGATGAGCCTGTAACACTCTGATCTTGAAAAGAAAAAGGGCGGCTAGCGGGCCGCCCTTTTTCTTGCCTGCCAGTCTGTGCGTGGCAGCCTGTAAAAGACATGTCGCCTGAGTGCGGTGTGGCTGTCCGGAACACCGGGATGGTCGAAGTCGGAGGCCGGGTCGGCGATCATGCCCAGGCGCTCCATGACGGCAGTGGACCGGCTGTTATCCTTGACGGCGAAGGACACGATTTCGTCGAGGCCAAGTCTTTCAAAGCCATAGGTGAGCCAGGCTTCGGCTGCTTCGGTGACATAGAAGCGGCCCCAGAATTCGGGTGCCAGCCGCCAGCCGATCTCGATTGTGCCGGGCGGCAGGAATGGCAAATGATCGGTGCGGGTTATGCCGACGAAGCCGATGCATTCACCTGTGGCTGCGATCTCAGCGGCCGCGAAGCCGAAGCCGTCGCGATCGATAGCCGCGCGCAACTCCTCCATCTTGGCGTCCGACTGGGCACGATCGCGCCGAAACGGAAAGAATTCCATGACGCGCTCGTCGGAATTGATGCGATGGAAGAGCTCGCGGTCACGATCTTCCCAGTTGCGCAGGATCAGGCGCTCGGTGCGGATCGGCGTCATTCGACAAATTCCTCCCGGCGATAACCCTGCAGATAAAGCAAGGCGGTGAGGTCGCCGTGGTCGATGCGGATCTTTGCCTCGGCTGCCACGGCCGGCTTGGCATGCAAGGCGACGCCGATGCCGGCAAGACGGATCATGTCGAGATCGTTGGCTCCATCGCCGACGGCAATGGCATCGGCAGGCGTCAGGCCGAGGCGGGCGGAAATCTCGATAAGGGCTTCGGCCTTGGCGGCGCGGCCGAGGATCGGTTCGGCGACCAAGCCGGTGAATCGGCGATCCTGCTCGATCAGGCGGTTGGCGCGATTTTCGTGAAAGCCGAGCAATGCTGCGATGCGGGTGGTGAAGATGTCGAAGCCACCGGAGATCAGCGCCGTCCAGGCGCCATTGGCCGCCATTGTCTGGACGAGCGTGCGGCCGCCGGAGGCAAGCGTCAGGCGATTATCTATGATGCGGTCGATGATTGCGGCATCGAGACCCTCGAGCAGGGCCACGCGCTCGCGCAAGGCCGGCTCGAATGCGATCTCGCCGTTCATCGATCGCGCGGTGATGGCGGCGACACGATCCTTGACGCCGATCTCGTCGGCAAGCTCGTCGATGCATTCCTGGTCGATCATCGTCGAATCCATGTCGGCGATCAGGATCTTCTTGCGCCTGTTCTCAGCCGGCTGGACGGCCACGTCGATCGGTTCGGAAGCAAACGCGGCATGCAGGCGCGCCGTTATTTCGGATGCGTCGGCGGTCTCCGGCAAGTCGAGCTCGCAGGCGATGCCTTCGGCCAGCCAGCGAACAGCGCTTGCGCCGACCGACCGCGAGGCCATATTCGCTAGCGTCGGCGTCAATGCGCGGCTGGCGGGATGGGATAGAAGCGTGGCGATCAGCGGCATCGAAAATTCCAGCGGACAGGCGGGCGAAGGCCGCGTGAAGAACGCGATCCTGATAGCCGGGCCGACCGCCAGCGGCAAGTCGGCGCTCGCACTCGACCTCGCCGAGCGCAATGGCGGTGTCATCGTCAACACCGATTCCATGCAAGGCTATTCGGTGCTCGACGTGCTGACGGCGCGGCCTGGTCCTGCCGAACTCGCCCGCGTTCCCCACTTTCTTTATGGACACGTCGATCCGTCCACCGCGTATTCCACCGGCGCCTGGTTGCGTGATGTCACGAAACTGATCGACGACGGCACGCTCTCGGAGCGGCCAGTGATTTTCGTCGGCGGTACCGGGCTTTATTTCCGGGCGCTCACGGAAGGTATCTCGGAGATGCCCGACATTCCGAAATCGATCCGCGATCGCTGGCGCTACGAGCTCCAGGAACAGGGTGCAGTGAGATTGCACCGCATCCTGTTGCGCGAGGATTCTGCGGCCGGCATGATGCTGAAGCCGACGGATGGCCAGCGCATCGTGCGGGCACTGGAGGTGCTCGACGCGTCGGGCCGTTCCATCCTGGACTGGCAGGCCGCGCGTGGCCGGCCGTTGATCGACAGGAGCAGCGCGCGCTTTTTCGTCATCGAGCCGGAGCGAGCGGCGCTGTTAGAGCGGATCGATGCCCGCTTCGACCGTATGCTGGACAAGGGGGCACTGGACGAGGTCAAACAGCTTTCAGCGCTCGGCCTCGATCCCGACCTGCCGGCGATGAAAGCAATCGGTGTTCGCGAGCTTCAGGCCGCGCTGGCCGGCGCCTTCAGTTTTCCCGAGGCCATCGAGCGCGCGAAAATCGCGACGCGGCAATATGCCAAACGGCAGGCGACCTGGTTCAGACACCAATTGGGCCCGGAATGGCAGAGATTGCGTCCTGGTGAGGGCATCGACTCGATGCTCTCACCCCCTCCTTCGAGCGCAACCTGAAAAGTTGACACCGAGGGAACATTTCGCGTTGAAGTTGTCCAGGTTAACTGTCCGTAAGTTCCCGCGTGCCATAAGATCGATGGGAACTTTCCAACGGGGAGCAGATGCGTTTCCACAAGGCGGAATCAGCCTTTTTCGTCTTTATTTTTGTGATCCTGGCCGCCGGCCTGGTGACGCTTTACGCCTATGGGCTCCTGCAAACCCTGGCCGCCGACATTAGCAATACGCCTTCGGAACTCGATGAAATCATCTATCTCAACAAGCTGCTGTTTGCGACCGGCGTGCTGCTGGCGACTGCGCTGTTCTTCGGCATTTTCTTCATCTACCCGTTGATCCGAAAGCAGGCGACGGAAGAAGGCAAGCTGCGCGCCATGACCGTTTCGCTCAGCGCGCGTTCGGAGACGCTGGAGCATGCGGCGCTCACCGACAGCCTCACCGGCATGCAGAACCGGCGCTACTTCGACGATGCGCTGAAGGAATATCTCGAAGAGTTCCGTCGCATCGAAAAACCAGTAGGGCTGATGATCCTCGACCTTGACCATTTCAAGCAGGTCAACGACAGCCACGGCCACGATGTCGGCGACGAGGTGTTGCGGGCCGTCGCCAACTGTCTCAAGGACATGACACGCTATCACGACGTGGTGGCGCGCCTGGGCGGCGAGGAGTTCGCGGTGGTCACGCCCAATATGGACGCCGAGCTGCTGTCCAAATTTGCCGAGCGCATCCGCAAGGCGATCGCCAACATGTCGGTGCTGACAGGCAATGTCCGACTGAAAATTACCACTAGCGTCGGGCTTGCCGTCTGGGATCGCAAGGAGACCGCCGAGGAGTTCTATCGCCGCGCCGACCGCCAGCTCTATGAGGCGAAGAGGCAAGGTCGCAACCGCGTCTGTGCCTGAAATTCCGTCATTGAATTCGTGATGCTGGCCGTCTGGTATCGTTTTCTGCGTTTCCGATGCACGCAGACCGACGTCATCCAGTCAAGCTGAGATGCTGCCTTTGCGGAGCTTGCCGGAAATAGAGGTGTTGCCGTGACCAAATCCGACCTCTCCGATCTTTACCGGGACTACATTGCATGCCTGAACAAGCAGGATTGGCCAAATCTGTGGCGGTTTGTTCATGATGAAGTGACCCACAACGGTCGCAAGCTCGGATTGTCCGGCTATCTCGAAATGTTGGTGAGAGACTTCGACGAAATTCCGGACCTTTACTTCGACATTCAGCTATTGGTTGCCGATCCGCCTTATATAGCGAGCCGGCTAAGCTTCGACTGCGCGCCAAGGGGAACGTTCCTTGGGCTCGATGTAAGCGGGAAGAGAATTTCGTTTGCCGAGAACGTATTCTATGAGTTTCAGAGAGGGAAAATTCGCCAGGTGTGGTCAGTTATAGACAAGACAGCCATCGAAGCTCAGCTGTGATATCTGCGGGCGCTGCCTAAAAGTCGCTCGGCTCAATCACTCTGGGGGACGCAGCCCGAAGGTCGCCGGCTTGAGGCCGTAGCGCAAGTCGAAATCGTCGTTCCGCTGGGTGCGTGCGGCCGACGGCTTGCGATAGTCCGAATCGCCGGCCTGGCGGCCCGGATCGACGACTTCCGCGAAAGGCATTGCCTGCTGTGATTTAGGCACGTTGCGCAGCCGTTCGACGATCGCCACGAGGTCGACCTCGTCGCCGGTTTCGGACGGCAAGGCGTCCGCGCGCTTGGCCGTGCCGGGGATCAAATCCTCGGAGAGCTTTTCGAACTTCATCCGCATCGTCGTCGCCACGCCTTCCCCGAAGGCGATGGCCTCGCGCTGGCCCATGGAAGACAGGAACGCCAGCGTCGAAGCCGAGGAGTCGGCGATCGCCGAGCGGATGATCGCCTGGTCCTGCTCGTTGGCGAGCCGCATGGCAAAGAACGTCGAGCACTGCGACAGGATGGTCGGGTCGAGTTCGCCCGGGCGCTGGGTGACGACGCCGAGATAACAGCCATATTTGCGGCCTTCCTTGGCGATGCGCGACAGCGCGTGCCGCGTCGGTGCGAAACCGAGACGCAGATCGGCCGGCATGTAGCGATGCGCTTCCTCGCACAGGAAGAGCAGCCGCAGGCGGCCTTCGCTCCACAACGCCAGGTCGAAGGCCAGCCGCGCCAGCACCGAGCAAACGGAATTGACAACCTCGGAAGGCATGCCGGCCATTTCGAAGCAGGTCACCGGGCGGCCATGATGCGGCACGCGGAAAATGTTGCCGATCGTCTCGTGGATGGTGTCTTCGATCAGGCGCGAGTTGAACATGAAACGGTAGCGCGGATCGGATGCCGCCAATTCGATACGTGTCTTCAGTGACCTGAGGGTCGGGCGATCGTTCTTGCTTTCCAGCAATCCCATGCGCTCGTCGACCAGCTTGATGAGGTCGGCAATGCGATAGGGCACCGGAGCGTCGGCGGTCAGCGCATCGGTGCTGCGCCGAAGAAAGTTGCCGGAGTTAGGATTGCGGTAGAGGTTCTTGGCCGCGGGAATAAGATCGCGCAAGGCGTCGACCTCTTCCGGGATCGTCTCGCGGCCGCGAAACAGCACTTCGGCAAATTCTTCGAGCTTGAACATCCAGAAGGGCAGGTCGAGCGTCGTCGAATCGACCCTGACGCAATATTCGGGCAACGACGCGGCGAACTCGTTGTGTGGATCGAGGATGAGCACGCGCAGGTCGGGCCGGGCGGCGATCGACTTGCGCAAGAGCAGCGAGACGGCGGTCGATTTGCCGACCCCAGTGGTGCCGACAATGGCGAAATGCCGCGCCAGCGTATCGTCGATGGCGATATTGGCGTCGATGGCCTCGTCCTGCGACAACGTGCCGATGGTGATCGAATGACGACCGGCGAGATCGTAGACGGCCTGCAGATCGCGGCTGCGGATACGATGGGCAATGGCGCCGATATGCGGATAGGTCGTGATGCCACGGTCGAAGACCGGCTTCGCGCCGGGTTCGGCACCGTCGCGCACCTCGCCGATCAATTCGATGCTGACCTCGATCGGATTCTGGCCCTCGCTGCTCCAGGCACGATCCGACTTGCCGATTTCGTAGACCAGGCCGACGGTTCGTGATGTGCCGAGATTGATCGAGATCATCTTGCCGACGCTCCACAGACCGGTGACCGTGCCTTCGATATCGTCGGCATAGGCGCTGATGGTGGCGCGCGCCCCGTCGCATTGCACGACATTGCCCAGAATCCGCTTGTCGTTCTGCTCCGCCCTGCGGCGCTCCAGCAAAGTCGATTCTCCAATGGAGGCTTCGCGTTCAACGAGCATGGACAGGCCGGTCCCCTTTTCCCGAGTGATGAGCCTAGGCGAACGGGGTTAAGGTGGGATGAGGCCGGATGGTTTAGCGGACATTAAGGAGTTTACGAAAACTGGACGAAACGGTCGTTGCTTCGTCGAAAAATCTTCGATATATCGGACTAATGGATGATATAGCGAACGACATATCCTCGACCATCGGCAGAAGAATACATGCCGAAAGGGTGGTTCGCAGCTGGTCCCTGGCTGAATTGGCGGAGCGGTCCGATGTCTCGAAAGCCATGCTGAGCACGATAGAGCGCGGCATGACGAGCCCGACGGCGGCACTCCTCGTGCGCATTGCGGCCGCCTTCGGCATGACGCTCTCCACTTTGATAGCAAGGGCGGAATTGCAAGGCGGCGGCCTGCTTCGCGAACGTGATCAGCCGGTCTGGAGCGATCCGGCTACCGGTTATGTGCGGCGGCACCTTTCGCCGGTTTCGGACATGCCGCTCGAACTGATCCGAGTCCAACTGCCGGTGGGCGCCAAGGTAAGTTTCCCGGCGGCGTCCTATGCCTTCATCAGGCAACAGATCTGGCTGATCTCCGGGCGGCTGGAATTCACCGAGGGCGACATCGTTCACAGCCTCGAACCCGGCGACTGCCTGGCGCTCGGCGCGCCATCCGATTGCGTCTTTCACGCTCCGGGCCCGGACGCCGCCGACTATCTGGTTGCGTTGGCCAGGAGCTGAGGTGAAGGCGCGCCGTCCGAAACGCTCCGACAATGGCGGTCCGCCGCTCGACGACTATAACGGTCCGCCCTGGGGCAAGGGCGATCCCTATGTCTTTCTTGCCTGGCGGACCGCCCATGCCCAGGCATGGAAAGTGCCGAGCCGCGAGATCATGCTGATGCGGCTGGACAAGGCCGAGCGGCTGGGCCTGACCTATGAGGAATACACGCTCGAACTGCTGGAACGCGGGCGACATCTGCAAGAGGAAGACGCTGATCGCATCGCGGAAATCCGCCGGGCCAGGAAGCGGAAGCGATCCAGTCATTTCGACTGACGGGCGGCGCAGGGAAACCACATGAGTTCGATCGAAATCAGGCCACTCACCAGTACTCACGGAACGCAAAAAATGCTGGTCGATCTGCTGATCGGAACAGTCGCCGCCGGCGGCTCGGTCAGCTTCATGCATCTGCTGGCGCCGGAGATGGCCGCGGCCTTCTGGAACAAGTCGCTTCAAGCGGCCGCCAGAGGCGAAAGGGCGGTGCTTGGAGCCTGGAACGGCGAGGCGCTGGTCGGCACAGTCACCTTGCTGCTCGACTGCCCTCCCAACCAGCCGCACCGGGCCGAGATCGCCAAGCTGATGACCCGCCTCGATTACCGCGGCAAGGGCATAGCAACCCGCCTGATGGAGGCGGCGGAAGTCGTTGCCATGGAGAAAGGCCGTACCCTGTTGGTCCTCGACACGGCAAAAGAAGAGGGGGCTTCCGGCCTCTATGAAAAGCTCGGCTTCACGCTGGCCGGCGAAATACCGGATTATGCGCTGAAGCCGCATGGCGGGCTCACAGCTACCCTCATCTATTGGAAACGCATCGGCCGGACACGGTGATGGCGACGACGATGCACCTTTGCAACACCCGTCAAACTATGGAGGGCGTGGAAAGAATAGCTCTTGCGTCAAATTGGCGGCGAGCTTAGAGAAGCCGCCCATTCTGATCCGTCGTCCTGAAAGGAGACCTGTCAATGACCCGGCGATCCAGATCGACACATTCCGTGCCGACGCTGGAATTGCGTGCGGCTGACAGAGTTCCAATCGGGAAGAACGGCCATGGCAAAGTCCATGATCCAGCGCAGGCAGGATGCCGAGCGCGAACGCATTGAAGCATATGCCGTAACGCTGCGGCGGGTTTTTCCCGTCCCGCGTCCCGCTCCGGATTTCGAGCGGGCGCTCGACGAGGCACGTCGCCGGTTTGCCGGCATGGCGATCCGCGACGGCGCGCTGTGGCGTCCAAAGCTGAAGACGCGCGACCCCGCGCGGCTGCGGCTGGCCGCGGCGCGTCATCTCTATGCGCGCTACCCCGTTACAGCCGCGCTCGAGGGTATCTGGCTGGACAGCTCGGGGTTGAATGCCGAAGAGATTGCGCTTCGCAAGGCTTGGTATATCGCGGTGGCGCGTGGTGACTCTCTCTACAAGGCGGGCGCCTGTGCGTGGCTGTCTCGCAAGGAGGTGCATTGCTTCTTGAACTTGCCCGGCGATTTCACGTTCGACGAGGCGTTTTGGGTGGCGATCGCCCGGTCCTACACGGATGATTCCGGGTTGGCGGCCCGACTTGCCAAGTCGAAAATCGCGCGCACGCCACGTAACGATCTGGCCTTCTGGCGCGAGGTGACACGGTTCTTCTGCGGGCAGCCCGCGTCGAAGGAGGAGATCGACGATCTATGCGACTATATCGGCGCCGTGCACCAGCGCGATGCGGCGTACAGCCTGAAGGGTCGCACGCTCGCCTCGCTGCGTCGGCAGATGCTGGAATGGCATCGAGACATTGCCGCGATCGAACGCATCGAGGCAATGCGCCGCCGCGCTGCCGGGCGGGCCACGCGTACTGCCGGGACGCAGTCGCAGGGTCGCGCCTGGGACGGCTCGCGCCTCGACGACTGGGACTGGCAGCCGTCGACCAAGGAGGCAAAGGCGCATGGCGAGCGTTTCTTCGTCCGTCAGTTGAAGACAGCCGAGGATCTGGTCGCCGAGAGCCGGGCGATGCATCATTGCGTCTCGATATACGCGGCCAAATGCATCGCCGGCAATGCCTCGATCTGGGTGCTGCGGCGCTCGGCGCTCGGCAAGATCGAGCGGTTGCTGACGATCGAACTCGACCCGCAAAACCGTGCGGTGCAGGTGCGCGGTTTCGGCAATCGTCTCGCCTCGCTCGAGGAACGCAAGATCATCGAGCGCTGGGCCAAGGCGAGGGGGGTGGTGCTCTGCGCCTGAAACGGAAGACCCGCGCGGCGGAAAGGCCGCGCGGTTGCACAATGGGCGGATGTCCCGAGTCAGGCCAAGTGCACATTCGCCGTTGACAGCGGCGTCAAACCAATTCTATTGTCCGCCACCATGAAAAAGGCACTCATTCTCGTAGGAAAGCGCGTGGGCAAGGCGGTGTAACCGCCGGGCGATGACCTCCCATGCGCAAGACACAGGCTCCCTCGGGGGCCTTTTTTATTGCCCGAAATACGACTAAACGACCAGCAATCGCCCGACGGCGAACAGTATGGGACCAGACCGATGAGCAGTGGACAGAATGAGCGGCGCGAAATGCCAAGAACCGAAATGCCAAGAGCCGAAATGACTGGCGCCGAAATGGTGGTGCAGGCGCTGAAGGACAATGGCGTCAAGCATGTTTTCGGCTATCCGGGCGGCGCGGTTCTGCCAATCTACGATGAAATCTTCCAGCAGGACGAGGTCGAGCACATCCTCGTCCGTCACGAGCAGGGCGCGGGCCACGCGGCGGAAGGCTACGCGCGCTCGACCGGCAAGGCCGGCGTCATGCTGGTGACCTCCGGGCCGGGTGCGACAAATGCGGTGACGCCATTGCAGGACGCGCTGATGGACTCGATCCCGCTGGTCTGCCTGACCGGCCAGGTGCCGACTTCGCTGATCGGCTCGGACGCGTTCCAGGAGTGCGACACGGTCGGCATCACGCGACCCTGCACCAAGCACAACTGGCTGGTGAAAGACGTCAACGAGCTCGCGGCAACGATCCACGAGGCCTTCCATGTGGCAACGACGGGCCGCCCTGGTCCGGTCGTCGTCGACATCCCGAAGGACGTTCAGTTCGCCAGGGGTATCTATGTCCCGCCGCAGACGGCGCCGCGCACCAGCTACCAACCGAAGGTCCAGGGCGATCTGGAAAAGATCAAGGTGGCGGTCGAGCTGATGGCCGGCGCCAGGAAGCCGATCATCTATTCGGGCGGCGGCGTCATCAATTCCGGCCCGGAGGCGAGCCATCTGCTGCGCGAGCTGGTCGACCTCACCGGCTTTCCCATCACCTCGACGCTGATGGGCCTCGGCGCCTATCCGGCGTCAGGCAAGAACTGGATGGGCATGCTGGGCATGCACGGCACGTATGAAGCGAACATGGCGATGCACGATTGCGACGTCATGCTCTGCATCGGCGCGCGCTTCGACGACCGCATCACCGGGCGGCTGACGGCGTTTTCGCCGAATTCGAAGAAGATCCACATCGACATCGACCCGTCGTCGATCAACAAGAACGTCCACACCGACGTGCCGATCATCGGCGATGTCGGTCGCGTCTTGGAAGATCTGGTGCGGCTGTGGCGGGCAACCGCCAAGGCCGACAAGAAAGCGCTTCACCCGTGGTGGGAGCAGATTGCCAAATGGCGCGCCCGGGATTCGCTCGCCTACAAGATGAACCACGAGGTGATCATGCCGCAATATGCCGTCCAGCGGCTCTATGCGCTGACCAAAGACCTCGACACCTACATCACCACCGAGGTCGGCCAGCATCAGATGTGGGCGGCACAGCACTATCACTTCGAGAAGCCGAACCGCTGGATGACCTCTGGCGGACTGGGCACGATGGGCTACGGCCTGCCGGCCGCGCTCGGCGTGCAGATCGCGCACCCGGATGCGCTGGTCATCGATATCGCCGGCGACGCTTCGGTGCAGATGACGATGCAGGAGATGAGCGCGGCGGTGCAGCACGAGGCGCCGATCAAGATATTCATCCTCAACAACCAGTATATGGGCATGGTGCGGCAGTGGCAGCAGCTGCTGCACGGCAACCGGCTGTCGCACTCCTACACCGAGGCGATGCCGGATTTCGTCAAGCTCGCCGAAGCCTATGGCGGCCACGGCATTCGCTGCGACAAGCCGGACGAGCTCGATGACGCCATCAAGGAGATGATCGCGGTCAAGAAGCCCGTCCTGTTCGACTGCCGCGTGGCGACGCTCGCCAACTGCTTCCCGATGATCCCGTCGGGCAAGGCGCATAACGAGATGCTGTTGCCTGACGAGGCGACCGACGAGGCTGTGGCCAACGCGATCGACGCCAAGGGCAGGGAACTGGTGTAGCCTGGTTCAAGGAAGCTGTGCGAAAACAGCGGATTAGCGCAAAAGTTTGAAACCGAGATTCATGTCATGAACGCACAGTTGCAACCGACCGGCTCCGCCTATTTCATCGCCAAGGAGACGGAAAAACCAGAGAACCACACGCTTTCGGTCCTCGTCGACAACGAGCCGGGCGTGCTTGCCCGGGTCATCGGCCTGTTTTCCGGACGTGGCTACAACATCGAGAGCCTGACGGTCTCGGAAACCGAGCACGAAAAGCACCTGTCGCGCATCACCATCGTGACGCGCGGCACGCCGCACGTGCTGGAGCAGATCAAGCACCAGCTCGAGCGTATCGTGCCGGTGCACCGCGTCGTCGATCTCACCGTGCGGTCGCAGGAATTCGGACAGGAGCGGCCACTGGAGCGGGAACTCGCGCTGGTCAAGGTCGCCGGCACCGGCGAAGCCCGCGTCGAGGCGCTCCGGCTCGCCGATGCATTCCGCGCCAGCGTCATCGATGCCAACACCGAGCATTTCATCTTCGAGATCACCGGCAAGGGCTCCAAGCTCGATCAGTTCATCGCCATCATGAAACCGCTCGGGCTGGTCGAAATCTGCCGTACCGGGGTGGCGGCGATGAACCGCGGCCCGCAAGGGATGTGATCGTCCGGCTTTGGCTCTGCCCGTCGCTTTTGCCATCGATCGCATTGCCGGCCGCGCCCGGGATGGCTTTTGAGGATCCGCAGTAAGGGACAACGATGCTGGCGTGATTGGGGGAACACCATGACATTCGACGCATTCTTCGCCCTGCTGGTCTATGCCTTCGTGACCTCGATCACACCGGGCCCGAACAACTTCATGCTTCTGGCATCGGGCGTGAATTTCGGCTTGGTCAAGACCGTGCCACACATGCTCGGCATCGGCTTCGGCTTCCTCGTGCTGTTGCTTGCGGTAGGCTTCGGGCTTGGCGCCGTGTTGACGACCTTTCCGGTGCTGCATACCGGGTTGAAGATCGCCGGCGGCCTCTACCTGCTTTATCTCGCCTGGAAGATCGCGGTGTCGCGCTCGCTCGGCGGCGAAGGCGAGGCGAAGGGCCAGCCGATGCGCTTCATCGAGGCGGCGGCTTTCCAGTGGGTCAATCCCAAGGCTTGGGTGATGGCGATTACAGCCATGGCCGTCTATACCAATCCGGAACGCCCGTTTGTGTCCGTGGTGCTGATCGCGGCCGCGTTCGCCGTCGTCATGCTGCCGAGCATTTCGACCTGGGCCGGTTTCGGCATGGCGCTGCGCGGTTTTCTGGCAGATGCGGTGCGGCTCAAATGGTTCAACATCGCCATGGGCGTGATGCTGGCGGCGACGCTGTGGCCGATGCTGCGTTAGCTGCCGTTCTATTGTGCACTGCACATTAAATCTTCGTAATGACGGGTTTTGGCCCTTTTTCGCCTTCGGCATCCTCTATTATCTGGCAAAAGCGCGGCAAGAGGCTGCGAGTTGAGCTAGACTGCGGCAACCGGATAACGGCGTGTCGGATCGAGAGGCCTTTTGTCGATGCGCGGAAAGATCGTATTTGCGTTGGTTGCTGCAGCCTGCGTTGCGGCGGCGGGGCTCTATCTTTCGCCCAGCGCAAGGAGCGGTCTTCAGCAGATTCTGTCGGCGAAGCAGACGGCGGCCGCGGACAAACCCGCTGCAGCGGCAAATGCCGCGCGTTCGACTTCGGTGGTTGCCGCCACCGCTTCGACGGCCGATTTCCCGGTCCGGCGCTATGCCATCGGCTTTGTGTCCTCTCCTGCCGTGGTCAGCATCAACGCGCGGATATCGAGTCAGATCGTCGCAATCGCGGTCAAGGACGGACAGATGGTGAAGGCCGGAGACCTTCTGTTCTCGCTGGACGATCGCTCGTTGAAGGCGCAACTGGCACGCGATCAGGCGACGCTCGCGAAAGACCAGGCGCTGCTTGCCAGTGCGACGGCCGATCTTCAGCGCGCCAAAAATCTCGTCGCCAGGCAGGCCGGGACACAGCAGACCTACGATCAGGCCGTCGCGGCGCAGAAATCTGCCGCGGCCACCGTCGACGCCGACAAGGCAACGATCGATGCTGACCAAATCCAGCTTGGCTTCGCCACGATCAAAGCGCCGATCTCCGGCAGGCTTGGGGCCGTCAGCGTCGCGGTGGGCGACCTCGTCACCACCAGCAACGGCAGCAGCACGTCGACCCCGCTGGTGACAATCACGCAGATCGACCCGCTGCAGGTGAACTTCAATCTTCCGGAAAGCGATCTTGCCTTGCTGCACAAGGCGCTGGCGGCGCCGCAGCAAGGTGCGGTAACGCTGACCAAGGACGGTGGCCCGAAGCCGATCGGCAAGGGAACGCTGGATTTCGTCGATTCCAGCGTGGACACGGCGTCCGGCACGATCGCAACGCGGGCCAGCGTGCCCAACGCCGATCTTTCGCTGTGGCCGGGCCAATATGTCAACGTTGTGCTCGAGGCCGGCATCATGCCGCAAATGACGTCGGTTCCGACGGTTGCCGTCCAGCCCAGCCAGAAGGGCCCGTTCGTCTATGTGATCAAGCCGGACAACACCGTTGAAATGCGGCCGGTGCAGGTCGCGCTGACAGAAGGTGCCAACACCGCGATTAGTCAGGGTTTGAAAAGCGGCGAGCGTGTCGTCGTCGAGGGCCAGACCAAGCTGAAAAACGGCGCGGCGGTGCGCGAAGGCAAGGCTTCCACCGGCACTGGCGATCAGGCGGCTCCGAAGGTTGCCGAGGCTGACCGGACGGGCGGAACACGGCCATGATTTCCGAATTCTGCATCCGCAGGCCCGTCGCCACGCTGCTCATGTCGTTCGCCCTGGTTCTGGGCGGGCTATTTGCTTACAAATTCCTGCCGGTCGCGGCGCTGCCAAGCGCGGAATTCCCGGTTGTCAACGTCTCGGCCTCGCTGCCCGGAGCCTCGCCGGAAACCATGGCGACCTCGGTGGCAACGCCGCTGATCAAACAGTTTGCCACTATCGCAGGCATCGATTCGATCTCGACGACCAACTCGCTCGGCTCGACCTCGATCGCCATTCAGTTCGTGCTTAACCGCGACATAGACGCCGCCGCCGCCGATGTGCAGGCGGCGATCGCACGCACGCAACGACAATTGCCGCCGGAGATGACCAGCCCGCCGAGCTATCGCAAGGTCAATCCAGCCGACGCGCCGATCCTGCTGATGTCGCTGGTCAGCGACACCATTCCGCTGACCGATCTCGATGCCTTTGCCGAGAATGTGATCTCGCCGTCGCTGTCGACGATCGACGGCGTTGCGCAGGTTTCGATCTATGGCCAGCAGAAATACGCCGTGCGCGTCCAGATCGATCCGACGGCGCTCGCCGCTCGCGGCATCTCGATCGACCAGTTGCAGACGGCCATCGCCTCGGCTAACAGCAACACACCGCTCGGCGTGCTCAAGAACAACAAACAGCAACTGACCATCACCGCGAACACGCAGCTCACCAATGCGGCGGGGTTCTCCAACATCATCATCGCCACCAAGAACGGCCATCCGGTGCGGCTCGGCGAGGTGACCCGCGTCATCGATTCGGTCGAAACCACGACGACGGCAAGCTGGTACGACGGCACCCGCGCCATCATCATGGCGGTGCAGCGCCAGCCGGATGCCAACACCGTCGATGTCGTCGACCGCGTCAAGGCGATGCTGCCTTCCTTCGAGGGTCAGATGCCTGCGGCGGCGAGCATCCAGTTGCTCAACGACCGTTCGACGTCGATCCGCGAGGCGGTCGACGACGTGCAGTTCACGCTGCTGCTCACCATCGCGCTGGTGGTGATGGTGATCTTCCTGTTCCTGCGCCGGGTAACGGCGACGGTCATCCCGGCCGTGGCGGTGCCGATTTCGCTCATCGCAACGCTGGGCGTGATGTACCTGTTCGGCTTTTCCATCGACAACGTCTCATTGATGGGGCTGACGCTGGCGGTCGGTCTTGTCGTCGACGACGCAATCGTCATGCTCGAAAACATTTTCCGCCATATGGAGGAGGACGGGCTCTCTGCCCTCGAGGCGTCGCTCAAGGGCGCCCGCGAAATCGGCTTCACCATCATCTCGATCTCGGTCTCACTGGTCGCCGTGTTTATTCCGGTGCTTTTGATGGGCGGCGTGATCGGGCGCATCTTCAACGAATTCGCAGTGGTGGTGACGGTCGCCATCCTGGCGTCGATGTTTGTCTCGCTGACGTTGACGCCGATGCTGTGCTCGCGGCTGTTGTCGTTATCGAAAGCCGAGCAGAAGGCGGCGCATGGCGAGGACCATAGGCAAAACGTCTTCATGCGGGGCTATGACTGGCTGCTGACATTCTGCCTGCGCCACAATTTCCTGGTTTTCCTTGTCTTCCTGGTAACCGCCGGGCTGTCGGTCTGGCTGATCCAGATTTCGCCGAAGGGCTTCTTCCCGCAGGAGGATATCGGCCAGGTCTCGGTGACGACCATCGCGCGCCAGGATATTTCGTTTGACGCCATGGTGAAGCTTCAGGGGCAAGTGGCGGATGTCTTCACCCATTCGCCTTACGTCGCGCATGTCGGCTGGTCGGCGGGTAGTGGAAACAATGCGCTCAACCAGGGCCAGCTGTTTGTGCAGCTGAAAGACAAGGACCAGCGACCGAACATCGACAAGGTGCTTTCGGATCTGCGGCGCCAGCTTGCCAATGTGCCCGGCATCGAAACCTACATGCAGCCCGTGCAGAACCTGCGGCTCGGCGCGCGTTCTTCGGCGAGTGCCTACCAGCTTGCCGTGCAGGGCCTCGATACCGGCCTGACGAACGTCTGGGCGCAAAGGCTTACGGACGCGATGGCCGCCGATCATGCCGCCTTCACCGACGTCACCAATGACCTGCAGAACAACGCGCTACAGGCGACGCTGGTGATCGACCGCGACAAGGCATCGACGCTTGGCGTCGATACCGACACGTTGCGTTCCAGCCTCTATGGCGGTTTCGGCACCCAGCAGGTTTCGACCATCTTCGGTTCGGCCGACAGCTATAAAGTGGTCATGGAGCTCGACCCGAAGATCGAGTGGTCGCCCGAACGGATGCTGGCGATCAAGGTGAGAACGGCGAGCGGCAGCCTGGTGCCGCTCGGCGCGTTCGCGCGTGTCGATCGGACCGCCGGTACCCTGACCGTTAATCAGCTTGGCCAGCTTCCGGCAGTGACCATCTCCTACAATCTGCCGCAAGGCGTGGCCCTCGGCGACAGCGTGAGCCATATCAATGCGCTGAAGGAAAAGATCGGCATGCCGCCGACGATCTCGACCACTTTCTCGGGCACGGCGAAGACCTTCCAGGATTCGCTTTCCAACCAGGGACTGCTGATCGGCGGCGCGATCCTGACCATCTATATCGTGCTCGGCATGCTCTATGAGAGCTTCATCCACCCGCTCACCATCCTGACCGGGCTTCCGTCGGCGGTGCTTGGCGCGCTGGTGGCACTGCGGTTGGCGGGGATGGATTTGTCGGTGATCGCTGTGATCGGCATCCTGATGCTGATCGGCATCGTCAAGAAGAACGGCATCATGATGATCGACGTGGCGCTAGAGCTCAGGCGCGAGGGGATGTCGCCCGTCGAATCCATCCACAAGGCCTGCCTGATGCGCTTCCGGCCGATCATGATGACCACGCTTGCCGCGCTGATGGGCACCATCCCGATCGCGCTCGGCACCGGTGCCAGTGCGGAACTGCGCCAGCCTCTTGGCGTGGCGGTGGTCGGCGGTCTCGTCGCTTCGCAGGCACTGACGCTGTTCGTCACGCCCGTCATTTACGTCTACATGGAGCATTTTTCCGGCTGGCTCGTCAGGTTGTGGGCGCGGCGCCGGGGCGAGCCGAGCCCGGTCGAAGTGGTCGACCAGCCGTCACTGTTCGACGAGGAGGAAGAACCGGTGCCGCAGAAGGCGGCAGCCGAATAGCGCTGGCCCAAGCCGTGGTGCTTGCGGCCGGGGGCCCGCGATCGTAATTTGACGTCATGCCGCATGACCATGACCACGACAACGAGCTTGATGCTTTTGCGGCGCGTGTGCGCGCACTGGAGACGATTCTAACCCGCAAAGGCCTGATCGATCCGGCGGCGATCGATGTCATCGTCGACACCTACGAGACCAAGATCGGGCCGCGCAACGGCGCAAAGGTGGTGGCGAAGGCTTGGGTTGATCCCGGGTTTGCCGCATGGCTGAAGCGTGATGCGACGGCGGCCATCGAATCGCTCGGCTACACCGGCCGGCAAGGCGAGCACATGCAGGCGGTGTTCAATACGGCCGACACGCACAACCTCGTCGTCTGCACGCTATGCTCCTGCTATCCGTGGTCGGTGCTTGGCCTGCCGCCAGTCTGGTACAAGGCGCCGCCCTACCGTTCGCGCGCAGTGATCGATCCGCGCGGCGTGCTCGAGGAATTCGGCCTGACCTTGCCGGCGACGACGACAATCCGGGTGTGGGATTCGACCGCCGAGCTGCGCTATCTGGTGGTGCCTATGCGCCCCCGGGGTACGGAGGGCTGGGATGAGGCACGGCTCGCCGATCTGGTGACGCGCGATGCCATGATCGGCACGGCGTTGGCGCGGGAGCCGGCATGAACGGGCCGCAGGATCTCGGCGGCCAGATGGGTTTCGGGCCGGTCGCGCCCGAACCGGACGAACCCTATTTCCATGCCGATTGGGAAAGGCGGGCGCTGGGCGTAACGTTGTGCGCCGGCGCCTTGGGCGCCTGGACCATCGACGAGAGTCGGCACGCGCGGGAATCGCTGCATCCAGCGGACTATTATGCCTCCAGCTACTACCAGATATGGATCAAGGCGCTGGAGGTGCTGCTCAAACGCCACGGTTTCGTCAGCGACCGCGACCTGGCTACGGGCGACGCAGTCGACCCCGCAGCGACACCCAAACGGGTGCTGAAGGCTAAGGATGTTCCGGCGGTGCTGGCCAAGGGCGGGCCCTGCGACCGGCCTGTCGCCGCCCCGCGGCGGTTCAAGGCGGGCGACCTCGTGCGAACCAAGAATTTTCATCCGACCGGCCATACCAGGCTGCCGCGCTATGCCCGCGGCAAGCGAGGCGTCGTCGAGGCCGTGCGCGACGGCTTTGTCTTTCCCGACACCAATGCGCACGGCCAGGGCGAAAACCCGCAATGGGTCTATACCGTGGCCTTCACCGGCGGCGAAATCTGGGGCGAGGGCGCCGACCCGACACTTGTTGTGTCGATCGATGCCTGGGAGAGCTACCTTGAGCCGGCGTGAGACGGGCTCAGTCGCCGCCATGCTGCCCGCCGGTTTCGAGGCGCCGGTTTTCGCCGAGCCGTGGCAAGCAGAGGCCTTTGCCATGACGGTGGCACTGCACGATAACGGGCTGTTTTCGTGGAGTGAATGGGCGGATGCTTTGTCGGCAGAGGTGAAGCGGCCGGGCGCCGCGCGCGACGGTCACGATTACTACGAGCACTGGCTGGTGGCGCTGGAAAAGCTGCTTGCTTCGAAAGGTCTGGCCGCGAAGACCGATGTGGACGCGATCGCCGCTGCCTGGGAGCGCGCCGCGCACGCAACGCCGCATGGCAAGCCGATCCTTCTGGAGAACGATCCACAGCAGGCTGTGTAAGCTGCGGTCGCGTGGTCTTGTTCTCTTTACGTTCCTGTTCGTCACTGATAGCCTGACCCTGTCGCAGCGGCGTAATTGCCGGCGATGAAAATTGATGGTGACGGCAGTCACCTTGTCTTTCCCTCGCGAATCCGGTCTGTCGCGCTGATGGAATTCTCTCCTCAACAGGACGAGGCGCTGAAGGCGGTGGCCGGCTGGCTGAAAGCCGGCAAGCCGCAGCTGTTCAGGCTGTTCGGCTATGCCGGCACCGGCAAGACGACGCTGGCGCGCTATTTCGCCGAGCATGTCGACGGCCAGGTGCAGTTCGCCGCGTTTACAGGCAAGGCGGCGCAGGTGCTGCGTTCCAAAGGCGCGGTCAATGCCCGTACCATCCATTCGCTGATCTACCGGCCGAAGGGCGAAGAATCGGTAGCGGACGAGGTGACCGGCAAGACATCGATGTCGCCGACATTTTCGCTTAACCGGCAAAGCCCGATCTCGCGGGCCAAGCTCGTCGTCATCGACGAATGCTCAATGGTCGACGAGCAACTCGGCCGTGACCTGATGAGCTTCGGCACGCCGATCCTGGTGCTCGGCGATCCCGGCCAGTTGCCGCCAATCTCCGGCGGCGGCTTCTTCACCGACCATGAGCCGGATATTCTGCTCACCGAAATCCATCGCCAGGCGCGAGACAACCCGATCATCCGGCTTGCGCTTGACGTGCGCGAGGGCCGCGAGTTCATGCGCGGCGACTATGGCGCGGCGCAAGTGATCGGCAAGGAAGACGTCACCCAGGAACTGGTGCTGAAGGCGGACCAGGTGCTGGTCGGCACCAATCGTACGCGCCGCCGTTACAACCAGCGGCTGCGCGAGCTGAAGGGGTTCAACGCCGATTATCCGCAAGCCGGCGACAAGCTGGTCTGCCTGCGCAACGATCCGGCCAAGGGACTGCTCAACGGCTCGCTGTGGAAGGTGATGACCTCGTCGCGCGAGACGGTCAAGCCCGGCATCAATCTGCTGGTTTCGCCGGAGGAAGACGACCCGGATCGCGGCGTCGCCAAGATCAAGCTGCTCAAGGCTGCATTCGAAGATCCCGACGCCGACATTCCCTGGCAGCAGAAGAAACGGTTCGACGATTTCGACTATGGCTACGCGCTGACCGTGCACAAGGCGCAGGGCTCGCAGTGGAACGAGATCGTGCTTTTCGACGAAAGCTGGGCATTCAAGGAAACCCGGCAGCGTTGGCTCTACACCGCCATCACGCGCGCGGCCGAACGGCTGACGATCGTCCGATAGGGTGGCGGTATCAGCGCTGGGCGATCGGTCTGGCGCCAAGCCATTCCCAGGCGGCGGCTTCGTCCTTGGCCCCGAAATGCCGGAGTTCGATAGGCAAAGAGGCGGGCAAAAAGGCTCTTGCCTCCGCTATCCAGTTCGGCTCGCCCACCGCCGCGCAGCGGCTGATATGCTCCACCGCATGAGCTATGCCCTGTTCGATCGTCTCGTCCGATACATCGGTCCAGTCGACACCCTCATGGTCGATCAGGCGCACCAGCACATCGATTTTCGGGTGCAGCGCGTAGGCCGCCTCCAGCAATCCGAACAGGTTTTCAGCGTCGGCCGCGGTGACATGGCCGACGACATCGATGGCGAAGAGATCTTCGCGATCGGTGTCGATGCGGCGGACCGCCGGCACGTCGTCGAGAAAATTCAACCGGAAACTCCTTGCGCTCGATTTTCTTCGTTCCCATTGGAACACCTGAAACCCTCTGTCTGTTCCCCGTAAAGACGGTATAGATGCGCGCCGAGATCAGCCTGGAACCGTGCAAATGCCTGCAAAGCTTTCCGTCAACCTCAACGCCATCGCCATGCTGCGCAACCGGCGGGACCTGCCGTGGCCAAGCGTGACGGGGCTCGGACGCATCGCCCTTGCCGCCGGAGCGCACGGGCTGACGGTGCACCCGCGACCCGACGAGCGGCACACCAGGCATTCCGATCTGCCTGAGATCAGGGCGCTGATCGACGACGAGTTCCCGAATGCGGAATTCAACATCGAGGGCTATCCGACCGAGGAGTTCCTGGCGCTTGTGGAAAAGCATCAGCCGGAACAGGTGACGCTGGTGCCCGACGACCCGGCGCAGGCGACTTCCGACCATGGCTGGAACTTCGCCGCCGAGGCTGCGTTCCTGACACCGGTCGTCAAGCGCCTGAAGAAGGGAGGCTTTCGCGTGTCACTATTCTCCGATCCGGATCCCGCTGGCGTGAACGCCGCTCGCGACACCGGCGCCGACCGGATCGAACTCTATACGGGTCCATATGGCAGCTATCATTCCGATTCGGCAAAAGCGGCGAAGGAATTGGAGAAATTGGGAACGACGGCGGACGCCGCACTGGCCGCAGGGCTCCAGGTCAATGCCGGGCACGACCTTGTGGTGGGCAATTTGCCGGCACTGGCCAGGCGCATCCCGGCATTGGCCGAAGTGTCGATCGGACATGGGTTGACAGCCGATGCGTTGGAGTATGGCATGGCCGCAACGGTCAGGCGGTTTCTGAAGGCTTGTGGCTGGTAGAGGAGAGAGGCGAGCCGATGGGCCGTGCGTTCCCGGCATGGCAGCGCGTTCTTTCCATCCCCGCAGCATAGCACCGCACGTCTATGGGAGTGTCGTCCATGGCCCTTGCCAACGCTGGTAGCGAGGCAGAATCCATCGAGCAATCCAGCCACTCCAAGGCCGAGCAGCACAGCACCAGAGTTTTGATGCTGGGCGCGTTGGGCGTGGTTTACGGCGATATCGGCACGAGCCCAATCTACGCGTTTCGGGAAGCGCTGCACGCATCGTCGGGACCGGTAGCGCGCAACGATGTCCTCGGCGTGCTGTCGCTTATCGTTTGGGCGCTAACGATCATCGTCACGATAAAATACGTCGCTTTCGTGCTCAGAGCAGACAACAAGGGTGAGGGCGGCACGCTGTCGCTGATGGCGCTTGCACGCAACGCTTATCCAAAGGGAGCCCGGTTCATTCTGGGGATCGGACTTTGCGGCGCGGCGCTTTTTTTCGGCGACGCCATCATAACGCCGGCCATCTCCGTGCTTTCGGCAGTCGAAGGGCTGGAAGTGGTGACCCCGACGCTCGAAACCTTTGTCGTTCCGATCACCTTGGTCATCCTGGCAATGCTGTTTGCCGTGCAACGCTTCGGCACCAGCAGGGTGGCGGCCGTGTTCGGGCCGGTGACGGCAACGTGGTTCCTGGCCATCGGCGCCGCCGGAGTCTATCATCTGCTGGACGACCCGTCGGTCCTGCTGGCGATCAATCCCTATTACGCAGTCGCTTATCTGGCCAATACGCCCACCGGCGCCTTCGTCACGGTCGGGGCGGTGTTCCTGGCGGTCACCGGGGCCGAGGCGCTTTATGTCGATCTCGGCCATTTCGGGCGCAAGCCGATCGTGCTGGCGTGGTTCTCCGTGGTGTTCCCTTGTTTGCTCCTCAATTATTTCGGACAAGGCGCGTTCGTTCTGGCCAACGGCGGCAAACCCACCAATCCATTCTTCCAGATGCTGCCCGATTGGGCCCTGATGCCTATGGTTGGCCTTGCGACGGCAGCGACGGTGATTGCCAGTCAGGCAGTGATCTCCGGCGCTTTCTCGCTGACCCGCCAGGCGGTGCAGCTCAATCTGCTGCCGCGCATCGAGGTGCAGCATACGTCCGAGATGCAATCCGGCCAGATCTACATGCCGCGGGTCAATCTGGTGGTCGCGCTGGGTGTGATGTTGCTGGTGGTCGGCTTTGGCAGTTCGAGTTCGCTGGCTTCCGCCTATGGCATTTCGGTGACTGGCGAAATGCTTATGACAACCATCCTGCTGTTCGTGGTGATGCGGTTCCGGTGGAAATGGCAGCTTGCGCTGGCGGCGGCGCTCACACTGCTGTTCGGCACGATCGACACCGGATTTTTCCTCGCAAACGTCGTGAAGGTCCTCGAAGGCGGGTGGGTGTCGATCACGGTCGCTTGCGGCATGGGGCTGATCATGTCGACATGGATCCGCGGCACCCGCTATTTGTTCGACAAGACGCGCCGGAACGAGATCCCGCTCGATTTCCTTGCCGGCAATCTGCTGAAGAAGAAGCCGCATCTGGTGTCGGGCACCGCGGTGTTCCTGACCAGCGATCCGCTGAGCGCGCCGACCGCCCTGATGCACAGCCTGAAGCACTACAAGGTGCTGCACGAGCAAAACGTCATCCTTTCGGTGGTGACGGCGCCGCAGCCTGTCGTGCCCGACAGCGAGCGCGTCAAGATGGAGACGGTCAACGAACTGTTCATGCGGGTGACGCTGACCTTCGGCTATATGGAGCAGCCCAACATTCCACGTGCGCTGGCGATCTGTCGCAAGCAGGGTTGGAAGTTCGACATCATGACGACATCCTTCTTCCTGTCGCGCCGTTCGCTCAAGGCCTCGCCCAATTCCGGCATGCCGGTCTGGCAGGATAAGCTGTTCATCGGGTTGGCGCGCTCGGCGGCCGACGCAACGGAATATTTCCAGATCCCGACCGGACGTGTGGTTGAGATCGGGACGCAGGTGGCTATTTAAAAACGTGTCCGTTGCGACATTCCAGGTGGTCTGCCGATGGGACTGAGTCTGCCAAGTCTGGAGGACTCGCAATATCGGGACGGAGCCATTACGTGACGGCACTTGATATTGCAGTGCAGCAAGCGTAGAGCACCGCCCGCTTACCGGAGTGTCGTCCATGGCCCTTACCAATGCTGGTAACGAGGCAGAACCTATCGAACAATCGAGCCATTCTGAGGTCGAGCAGCACAGCACCAAGGTGCTGATGCTGGGCGCGCTCGGCGTGGTTTACGGCGATATCGGCACCAGCCCGATCTATGCATTTCGCGAGGCGTTGCATGCATCGGCCGGTGGTAACGTCGCCAACCGTGGCGACATCCTCGGCGTGTTGTCGCTGATCATCTGGTCGCTGACGGTCACCGTCACCATCAAATACATCATGTTCGTGCTCCGCGCCGACAATCGCGGCGAGGGCGGGGTGCTGTCGCTGATGGCGCTGGCGCGCAACAGTTTCCCGACGCGCTCGGCGGTGATCCTCGGCATCGGCATCGTCGGTGCGGCGCTTTTTTTCGGCGACGCAGTCATTACGCCGGCGATCTCGGTGCTATCGGCGGTCGAAGGTATGAATGTCGTCACGCCGACATTCCAGCCCTATGTGGTGCCGCTGACACTGGCCATCTTGGCGATCCTATTTGCGGTACAGCGATTCGGCACCGGCGGCGTAGGTTTGGTGTTCGGGCCAGTCACGGCGCTGTGGTTCCTGGCCATCGGCCTTTCCGGCATTAACCACATCATCGCCGATCCGGAAATCCTGCTGGCGATCAGCCCGCATTATATCGTGTCGTTCCTGGTCAACTCGCCCGATGTCGCCTTCGTCACGGTTGGTGCGGTCTTCCTCGCCGTCACCGGCGCCGAGGCGCTCTATGCCGACCTCGGCCATTTTGGCCGCAAGCCGATCGTGCTCGCCTGGCTGGCAATCGTGTTCCCTTGTCTGTTGCTCAACTATGTCGGGCAAGGCGCCTTCGTGCTGGCAAATGGCGGCGTTGTCGGTCATCCATTCTTCGAGATGAACCAGGGCTGGACGCTTATTCCAATGGTCGTGCTGGCGACGGCGGCGACCGTGATCGCCAGCCAGGCGGTGATCTCCGGCGCTTTTTCGCTGACCAGACAGGCGGTGCAGCTCAATATGCTGCCGCGTTTCGTTATCCAGCACACGTCGGAAAAACAGTCGGGCCAGATCTATCTGCCGCGCATCAACCTGATGCTGGCGCTGGTGGTGATGTTGCTGGTGGTCGGCTTCGGCGAATCCAGCCGCCTGGCCTCGGCCTACGGTATTTCGGTGACCGGCAACATGCTGGTGACGAATATACTGCTTTTTGTTGTGATGACGCGCATCTGGAAATGGCCGCTCGGCGTCGCGATCGCGTTGATGGCGGTGTTCGCCTTCGTCGATACCGGCTTCTTTGCCGCCAACATAGTCAAGGTATTTGAAGGTGGCTGGTCCTCGCTGGCCATCGCCGCAGTTATCGTGATGACCATGTGGACCTGGATCCGCGGCAGCCGCTATTTGTTCGACAAGACGCGCCGGAACGAGATTCCGCTCGATTTCCTCGCCGGCAATCTGCTGAAGAAGAAGCCGCATCTGGTGTCGGGCACCGCGGTGTTCCTGACCAGCGATCCGCTGAGCGCGCCGACCGCCCTGATGCACAGCCTGAAGCACTACAAGGTGCTGCACGAGCAAAACGTCATCCTTTCGGTGGTGACGGCGCCGCAGCCTGTCGTGCCCGACAGCGAGCGCGTCAAGATGGAGACGGTCAACGAACTGTTCATGCGGGTGACGCTGACCTTCGGCTATATGGAGCAGCCCAACATCCCACGCGCGCTGGCGATCTGCCGCAAACAGGGCTGGAAGTTCGACATCATGACGACCTCCTTCTTCCTGTCGCGGCGCTCGCTCAAGGCCTCGCCCAATTCGGGCATGCCGGTCTGGCAGGACAAGCTGTTCATCGGGTTGGCACGCACGGCGGCCGACGCAACGGAATATTTCCAGATCCCGACCGGACGTGTCGTCGAGATCGGGACGCAGGTGGCTATCTGAACAATGACCGTGCCCCTTGAAGGGCACGGCCATTTGTCAGGCTCAGCTCACCAGAGCCGCCTTGTTTGCTTCAAGAAATTGCTTTAGCGGCTGCGGCTTCCTGCCGGACAGCGTCTCGACCGCGTCGGTCACCATGCTGATGCGGCCGGAGCGGGTGTTGGTGTCGAAGGAAACGATAACAGGGGCGAAAGCCTCGGGAACGCCGGCTGCCTTCAATCCCTCGGTCAGCGCTTCATCCGAAAGCTGGACGACTTCGATCGGCTTGCCGGTGACCTCGGTGACGAGGGCTGCAATCTCGGCCATCGTGTGGGCCTTGGGCCCGGTCAGCGTGTATGTCGTGCTTTCGGCTGCGCTCGAAGCGAGGCCGGCGGCGATCGCGGCAGCCATATCGTCGCGCGCGCCATGGGCAATGCGGCCGTCTCCAGCGGATGTGTACCAGTGCCCCGAGGCGATCGCGTGCGGGAGCGCCATGAACAGGTTCTCCTGGTACCAGCCGTTACGGAAGATGGTGTAGGGAATACCGCTCGCCTTGATCGCCTGCTCGGTGCCGTGGTGATCGGGCGCAAACAGCACCGGCGATCCCGGCTCCGGGTTGGGCATCGATGTGTAGAGCAGATGCGAAACGCCCGCGCTCTTTGCGGCGGCGACCGCGGCCTCATGTTGCTTCAGGCGCTTGCCCGGAAGGGCGAGCTCGTTCGTCGAAATGATCAGAACCCTGTCGGCGCCGGTAAATGCACTGGCCAACGATGCGGTGTCGTCGAAGTCGACCGTCCTGATGGTGACGCCTCGGGCTGCCAGATCGGCCAGATTTTCCGGATTGCGGGTAGCGGCGATGACGCGCTGAGGCGAGACCTTGAGCGTGTCAAGCAGATGATTGATGACGCCGCGGCCAAGCTGGCCGGAGGCGCCGGTGACAAGAAGGGTGTCGGTCATGAAAGGTCCTGACGTTGCGCCGAAGCGGCGGGTTCATATGTTAGTCTCAAAAAGAGACCAGCACTAAAATAGGAATTGACCCATCCTCGTAAAGAAGGCAGTTTTGCGGGAGGTAGGCACACCCAGGGAACCAGCCATGGACGGCAAGATCGTCAATTGCCTCGTGCCCGATATTTCACAGCGCATGCTCACCCAGACGCTGCACGATCTGCAGCGCGACGGCTATGTGCATCGCCAGGTCTTTCCGACCAAACCGCCGAGCGTCGAATACAGCCTCACCGATCTCGGGCGCTCGATGTTTGGACCCTTGCATCAGCTGATCCAATGGGCCGAGCTCAATCACGGCGCTGTACGCGAGGCGCGGAAGGTTTTCGATGCTGCCGAGGGCTGAAGCCGAAAAGCCGAAGACAACGACCTGACCAGAAACAGTGCCGGGTGGCGAGGCTGACACAGATTCCCCCGCAGCTTGTTGCCGCGACGGTGATCGCGTGGCCGATCCGTTCAAGCCGATCGGGCTTGCGGAAGCGCTATGGTCGAATCGCCTTGGCGGATGATTTCCGAAAGGTGCGAACCCTTAGCCTGCAAGAATGCATGGAGGCGTTGCGCATAATCGGGAGCGACCGCGTTCTTCACGGATGAGCGTTCGTGCAGTGCCTTGCGCCAAGCCTCGACATGCGGCTTTCCGTCCAGGATGCCGAAATCGCCGATCCGGTCAAAGACGTCGAAATAGCGGAAAATCGGCCCGTAGACCGCGTCGACCAGCGAAAAGCGCTCGCCGGCGAACCATGGCCCGGCCGCGCCGTTCGCCAGTTCCACTTCCAGGCGATCGAACATTGCCGACAGAGCCCCGCTTTCGGCGAGGAAGGCGCTTTCGGTCGGCGCTGAATAGAAGCGGCCGATGGCGCTGAGGATTGCCGAGCCGAACTCGATCCAGGCGCGATGCCGGGCACGAACATAGGGATCGGCAGGATGAAGCGGATTGGGCTGGGTTTCCTCGAGGAGTTCGAGGATAACCGCCGATTCGAAGATCACCGTCTCCTGACCGTCATGCTCAACGCGGAGCAGCGGCACCTTGCCGAGCGGCGATATCGCTTTGAACCAGGCAGGCTTGTTGGCGAGATCGACGGCGATGCGCTCGAACGGCACGCCCTTTTCGCGAAGCGAAATCGCCGCGCGCTGCACATAGGGGCAAAGATGATGGCTGACGAGAGTGAGCTTGTCGGTCATCTCACTCTCCCCAGACATAGTTCAAGACGCCGTCCTCGACGCGGGTGGAGAGGAACATCAGGCGGGAGCCCTTCGGCGCCGGGCCTTCGAGGCGATCACCGTTTGCCATGTCGAACGAGGCGCCGTGCCACTGGCAGACGAGCTTGCCGTCCTTGCAGTCGAGCGGGCCACCGAAATGCAGGCAGACGTTGGCGGCGGCGCGGATACGCTCGCCGCTGCGGTAGACATGGACCTCGCGGCCGAAAAACGGAGCGATGAGGCTGCCTGTTTCCGGAATGTCGGCGATCTTGCAGATTTCATGCTTCATCGGTATTGCCTCTCGTGATTGATGCGATTGCATCTATCTAGATGCATTTGCATTGATCGTCAAGCTTGATGCAATTGCATCTATCGCTTACGATGCAATCATGACCGGGATTCCTTCACCTCCAGCCATCAAGGCCTGGGCCCGCCTGATGCGAGTTTCGCGCCAGTTGTTGGAACGAGCCGAGGACGCGCTGAAGGACAGTGGCCTGCCGCCGCTTGCCTGGTACGACGTCCTGCATGAGCTTGCCGAGGCGGGCGAGGGCGGATTGCGGCCGTTCCAACTCACAGAGCGCACGCTGTTTGCGCAGTACAACATCTCCCGGCTGCTGGCGCGGCTCGAAGCCGACGGGCAGGTCGAGAAGCTTCCAGTTGCCGATGACGGCCGCGGGCAAACAGTCCGCGTCACAGACAAGGGACGCGAGACGCGCCGCCGCATGTGGGCTGTCTACGGCCGGTCAATCGCGGAGTTGGTCGGCTCACGGCTTTCCAATGATGAGCTCGATGGGCTGTCAGCTCTGCTTGGGCACCTGCGAGATCCGCCCGCTCCGGAATGACATGCCGAAGATGGCGTGGAACCTGCGAGGTCAGGCACTGGCCCAGAGAAATGCCAACGTCGCCAGAACGCCAAGCCCGACGCGGACCAGATGCAGATTGCCCCATTTGACGATCAATGTCCGAGCTTCAGGATTGACGGAGTTCGCGTCCATCGCCTCCAGCAACCTATTTGCCGGCATCATCACCAGCAGCGTCCATGGCCAAGGCAGGATGATCAGCACGGCGCCGACCAGATAAGCGAGATTGCCGGTCAGCCACCACGCGACGAGCCCCAGAATACAGGCGATGACGGCGATCGAGGCCTGCATGGCGGCGCCGCGCTTGTAGGAAGGCTGCCATTCCTGCAGCAATGCCTTGTCATCGAGGCGAAGCCGCGCCGGCTGCTCGGCGACGCTGACGTAGATAGCCGCGCCCGCGAACACTGCGGCAACGGTCAAGGCAAGCAATCCGGTGAGCATGATCCATGTCTCCCGTGATGCCCCGCATGGAGCGCGCTACAGAAATAGGGGCTTGCGCCGGGTCGGGCAATACGCCATAAGCCGAACCGTAACGTACGGTACGCCGTCGATCTCGTATCTGAACTGCGGGTGAGTTTGCCTCTTGAGGAAAGACTGTGTTGCACGCTGTGACCGACATCGACACCAGCGAGGCGCTGACGGAGCGGCAGAAGGACGTGCTCGACGCCGCCCTTCGCCTGCTGGTCGAAGAGGGCGATCAGTTGACCATGACCGCCGTGGCGCGGCGGGCGAGCTGCTCGAAGGAGACGCTCTACAAATGGTTCGGCGATCGCGACGGGCTGTTGACGGCAACGGTACAATGGCAGGCGTCCAAGGTGCGGGTAGTGCCGGTCGACCGCAAAGGGCTCGACCTCGCTTCGCTGACGGCGAGCCTCGAACGCTTCGCTTCGGACTGGCTCAAGGTGATTTCCAGCGATACGTCGATTGCGCTGAACCGGGTGGCGGTCGGCCATGCTAGTTCGGGGAAGGACGATCTTGGCGCCATCGTGCTGGAGAATGGCCGCTTCGCGCTGGCCAGGCGCCTTAAGCCGGTGCTGGAGGCAGGCAAGGAAGCTGGTTTCCTCGAGTTTTCCGACGCTGAGACGGCGTTCCGCACCTTTTTCGGGCTGGTCGCCCGTGACGTGCAGATCCGCCTGCTGCTTGGCGACCGGCTGGAATTGACTGATGCGGCGATCGGCGGCGATGCCGTCCGGGCGACGCAGCAGTTTCTCGCTCTTTACGGGGCAAAAACCGGGCCGCAAGGCCCATAGAGCCGGATGATTTCAGGTCGAATCGACCTGAAATCTGAATCCGGCTCTACACCTAGAGATGGAGCATGATGTCGTCCGAAAACCGCTTCACACCTTTCGGCATCATGCTCTGGTTCAAAACGGGAAGGAAGAAAAATGCGTGTCTATTACGATCGCGATGCCGATCTCAACCTGATCAAGGGCAAGAAGGTCGCCATCATCGGCTATGGCAGCCAGGGCAGGGCGCATGCCCTTAACCTCAAGGATTCCGGCGTCAAGGACATCGCCATCGGCCTCAAGGCCGGCTCGGCGACCGCCAAGAAGGTCGAGGCCGACGGGCTCAAGGTGATGAGCGTAGCCGATGCCGCCAAGTGGGCCGACCTGATGATGATGGCCACGCCCGACGAGCTGCAGGCCGACATCTACAAATCCGAGATCGCGCCAAACATCCGCGATGGCGCGGCAATCGCCTTCGCCCACGGCCTCAACGTGCATTTTGGCCTGATTGAGCCTAAAGCTTCGGTCGACGTCGTGATGATCGCGCCGAAGGGTCCCGGCCATACGGTGCGCGGCGAATACCAGAAGGGCGGCGGCGTGCCGTGCTTGGTCGCGGTCAACCAGGACGCTTCGGGCAATGCGCTCGACCTGGCGCTCTCCTACGCCTGCGGCGTCGGCGGCGGCCGCTCGGGCATTATCGAGACCAATTTCCGCGAGGAGTGCGAGACCGACCTGTTCGGCGAGCAGGTTGTGCTGTGCGGCGGTCTGGTCGAATTGATCCGCGCCGGCTTCGAGACGCTGGTGGAAGCCGGCTACGCGCCGGAAATGGCCTATTTCGAGTGCCTGCACGAGGTCAAGCTGATCGTTGACCTGATCTACGAAGGCGGCATCGCCAACATGAACTATTCGATCTCGAACACCGCTGAATGGGGCGAATACGTCTCGGGCCCGCGCATCATCACCGCCGAGACCAAGGCAGAGATGAAGCGCGTGCTGAAGGATATCCAGACCGGCAAGTTCACCTCGGAATGGATGCAGGAATACCGCGCCGGCATGGCGCGCTTCAAGGGTATCCGCCGCAACAACGACAGCCATCAGATCGAGGAAGTCGGCGCCAAGCTGCGCGCGATGATGCCGTGGATTTCCAAGAACAAGCTGGTCGACAAGGCCAAGAACTGAAGGAAATCCACGTTCGTTTCGTTACGCGTCCTCGGGCTTCGCCCTGCGGGCGCGCGGGAATTTCCAAGAACAAGCTGGTCGACAAGGCCAAGAACTGATCGCAATTTCATTGCCGATCAAGAAAGGCCGGTGGAGCGATCCGCCGGCCTTTTTGCATCAAGATTGTGTGGTTTCCAGGCTTCTGGACAGGCGCACTCTCCTGATCACCGTGATATGCCTGTGCGGGGCATGGCACAAAAGTGCCAAGGGGGTGAGACTTGGAACTCAAATTTCTGTTGGTCGGGTTTGCCTGCGCGGTTGCCGGCATGCTCTCCCTCGTTACCTTCTTGAAGTGGTGGGAGGTGAGGGCGGCCAGCCGCTGGTCTCCGACGCCGGGAAAGATCATCTCGTCGCGGGTCGAGGCTCGCGAGGTGACCAGTTCGGGATCCGGTTCGGACAGCAGAGGGGCGACCGAGATGCGCAACTTCCCGGCGATCACCTTCGAATACAAGGTGAACGGCAAGAAGTTTCGCAGTTCGCACTACAGCGTGCAGGAGAACCTTGGAAACTTTGCGGTGGCGGAAACCCTTGCGAAATTTCCAAACGGGGCCGGCGTAACCGTCTTCTACAATCCGGCCGATCCAGCCAAGGCCGTGATCGAACGCACCATGCCCGACGGCTCCTTCAAATTCATGGTCCAGCTTTCGGCCGGACTGGTGGTCGGCGCGCTGGTATTGGTCTTCGCCGTCGGCGGCGTCCTCGAAGCGATTCGGCCGTTTTTGCCCAAGCCGCAGAACCTCGGCGCGGCTGCCCTGCTGCTTTTCATGGGATTGTTTGTCCTACGCATGGGCTTTGCTCAGAAGTCACTTGCGGAACAGGCGGCCAAATGGCCCATCACGGCAGGACGCATCGATGCCTCGGGCCTGCAGAAATTCGAGACCCGCGACAGGTCCGGAGGCGGCTATCGGCCCTGGCGAACAGTCTTCAAATCCCGCATCGTCTACAGCTATAGCGTTGCCGGCCAGCGCTACGCCGCCGATCGCATCGCTTTCGGGGCAAACGTGACGGCTTCGCTGCCGAGCCTCGTCAGCGGTCAATCGCAGCGCTACCTCGAGGGCGACAAGGTCGAGGTCCACTACGATCCCGCCAATCCGGCTGCAGCGGTTCTCGAATGCAGGGTGAGCGGGCTTTGGCTCCTGTGGGTCTGCGCCGCTGGCTTCCTCGGTGGAGCCGCGCTGCTGGTAGGCGTCATCTGAAACTGCTGTCCTATGCTGCATATCCAGCGGAAGAAGGCACCTGTCGTCAGCATCTGACAAGAATTCCGCTGTCGAAGCCAGGCCAGGTCAATCTTACCGTCGCCCCATTGCCAACGATATGGACGATACGGGAGAACGGCTCTTCGGCCGACGGGTCGGATCCGTAGCATTGGCTGGCCCGCGCCACCCAGCCCGTTGGCGTCTTGAGGAACGTTGCGTGTTCGCAGCCGAGAGCAGGGACCGACAGCGCGTCGCGGTACAATGTGTAGACAGTCTGGCGTTGAACATCCGCAACGGCGGTACAGTTCGATCTGTCCCCGGACCATGTGCCCACATACTGTTCCGCGGCGGAGGCGTGGCCGCACGAAAATGCTAGGACCGAAGTAAGCATCAAGAGATTTCGCATCATCGATTCTTTCTTTTCGACGTGGCCGGGGGCCATGCTAAAGCATCAAACTTCACAATGATGCTGCTCCAAGGGACTTAAATGATCATCCGCAAAGCAGCAGCTATTTTTCTGAGCATGCTGAGCCTGCTGCAAGCAGCGAACGCAACAGAATGTTCGCTCAGCCATGCGACCTATCGCGAGCCGCGTTCGGGAGCGACGATACAGTTCCGGCCAATCAACAACGAGCCGGCCGCGCTGACGACCGAGGTCTTTTCGCTGATCGTGCCCAACACCGACCTTCGTCTGCCGTCGGACATCACCTGGATCAATGGCAAGTACTCGTTTCCTGTGGGCACGATCCGGCACACCTGCACCGACGACGATCGTGAGGCGGGTCTCGAGGACGGCACCGGGCTGTGCAGAGTGTGGGACGGGCAGGTCTATGCGTTCAACGCAGGCGGTGCCGAGCAGTTGAGTTCCCGCGAAGCCTCGCCGGCACCGGCGGGGTTGCTGTTGCCTGACTTCGGCGCGATTTTTACCGAATGGCCCGATTTCGCCAATGCCAATCCCGATGGTTCAGCCTGGGACGCCTTTAGCTTGACGGGTTGTAGCGATGAATAGCAAGAGACTGCCGGCCTGCATCTTCGCCCTGCCGGTCCTTATGGCCATGGCAACCGGCGCTCATGCCGACCAAAGCAAGCCGTCGCGTCCGCCTGTCGACAAATGCAGCTGGGAACGGCTGGCGGACAAGGATGTCGGGCTGGCTGCCTGGGTGCAGCGCTGCGATTTCGGTTTTCGCCAGATTTATTTCGAGCTTGGCGGCAATGCTCTTGCCATCAAATACAGCGACGGCGGGCCGGTCGATCCCGTCGTCGAAGTCTTCGATATGCTGCCGGGCGAAGCCGCCGACGCTGCGTTGCAGCGCATTTTTACCGAGAAGGCCGGGAAAGCCATCAGCACACGTTGCGTGCTCATGCCTTACACCGACGCGGCGACGCCCGTAGGCATCATGCGATACATCTTTAGTCCCGACGCCGCCTATCGTGAGGAGTTGAACGCCGTCGCTAACCCTGACGAGGTCGGCGAACCGCCTTGCGGCGAATGGGGCGAAGCCCCGGACGGCATTCAGTATTTCGAGGTGCAATCACTCGACCTGCGAAAGCTTCTGTTCGTTCGTGTCGGCCAGGAAGAGCCGCTGTTTGACGAGCAGACACTGCAAGTCCTGCCACCCGGATAGCGCAGGGGAGATCTCAGCCGTAATGCCAACTGGGCTTTGGCTGGGTGCCGGTGAACATCACGCCGATTCGGTCCTCGCGGCGCCAGCGGACCACCGCCTTGTAGGCAACGCCGTCGGTCGGGACATAGAGCAGGAACTCATCGGGCACGCGCGCGTCGATCGAGACCTTCAATTCGGCGCCGCCGGCATGCATGTTGCGCAGCGTGCATGTGACCTCGGAATTGCTCATGCCGGTCAGGATCGTCGCGCCCTTGAAGACGCGCTGCCGGCGTTTGTCCCTCTGTTCGTCCTCGGCCATCGCACGCAATCCAGCCATTTTTCGCGTCTCGAGCGTTCTGATCGGGAGGATTATTAGACCTGCCTGATAAAAATAGCGTTATCAGCAGTCGGGACTGGGCGATGTTCGCAGTTCCAGGCTGGAAGAAAATGGCGCCGCGAAGCACGGCGCCGAATGATGCTTGTTGTCGGCCTGCTTACCTATAGGGCGAGTAGCATTGCTGGCGCGGCCCGTAATAGGGCTGGAAGGTATTGTCCCAGGCGCGGTACGACCGGTAGCGATTGTAACACCATTGGACATGCGCGCTGGACAGCCGCCCTGCGCGATAATAGCGGCGCGGTGGCGGCGCGTCGTAGTAGTTGTAGCTGTTGTACAGGCTGCCAAGGCCGAGCCCCAGGCCCAAGCCAAGAATCGCGGCGCCCGCACCATCATCATAGTAGCCGCCGCGGTAATGGCGGTAATGGCGGCGATGGTGGCGCCAGCGCCAGCTGTCGTCCCAGCCGCCATTGTCCCAGTGTCTCGAAAAATGACGGCCGCGGAAATTGTTGGACCGCCATCTCCAATCATTGTCGCCGTGCCATTGCCGAAAGCCGCGATTGCGCCAACGCCAGATCTGCCTGTCATTGCCGCCTGCCCAATCTTCACGAATTTGCACGATGTCGGCGGCATTGCCCGCCACCGGCAGCAGGAGTTTGGGCATCGGCCCTGCAAGCGAGGGGGCCGAGAGGCCGGCTATCAGACCGAGGGCCATCAGCCCGGATCCGACGGAAGATAAAAAGAGCGGTTTCATCGCACTCTCCGAAGGTTCAGGCCCCACGCCCAGAATACCCCGGGGGAAGGGCCCATTGATGGAACTTTCCATCTGAACGGAAGATGAACAAAAAGGTTCCGTCAACCATGGCGAGCGCGCGATCAATCAGAGCCGCTTGGTTTCTGCGCACTTGTTTTCGGGCGCGCTTGCGGGCAAAGGTCAAAGCCATGTCGCTGCGCCTTGCCACCTTTAACGTCGAAAACCTGATGAACAGGTTTGATTATTCCGGATACCGCAATCAGCTCAACGAGGACCGCACGCTGGCGCTTTTCGACATCCAGAGCGAGGCCGAATACAAGATGCTCGAGCAGGCGCGGGCGATCGCGCAGTCCGACGACACGCGGCAGTTGACGGCACTGGCGATCGCGGCCACCCGCGCTGACATTATCTGCATGCAGGAGGTCGACAATATCGAGGCGCTGAGGGCCTTCGAATACGGCTATCTGTTCAAGATGGTGGGGCAAGGCTACCGGCAGAAATACACCACCGCCGGCAATGATTCGCGCGGCATCGACGTCGCCGTGATGATGCGCAACGAGACCGCGCAGGGCCAGCCGATCGAATTCGTGCGCATGACCAGCTACGCCTATGTCACGTTCGAGCAATTCGGGCTGCACACGGCGGAATTGGCAGCACTTGGACATCAGGCCAATGAGCGCATCTTCCGGCGCGACTGCCTGGAAATCGATCTGACGGTGGCCGGCGCGCCGTTGACGCTCTATCTCGTGCATTTCAAGTCGATGGGCTCGCCCCGCAACGGCCTCGACGGCCGTGAAGCAACAATGCCGCTGCGCATCGCCGAGGCGCAAGCGGTGCGCCGGATCATCGAGGAGCGCTTCGGCAAGGACCATGCCGCCGACAAGCGCTGGGCAATCTGCGGCGACATGAACGACTACCGGCAGCGCGTGAAGATTACCGGCGATGCCGTCGACGGCTATCGCTTCGAGGTCATCGACGAGACCCGGTCCTGCATCGACGTGCTCACTGCCGGCGGTTTTTGCGAAAACGCGGTCGAGCGGCGGCCGGAAATGGACCGCTGGACTTTCTATCACACACGCGGACCGGAAGAGCGGCATCTCTGCCAGCTCGACTACATCCTTCTGTCGAGGGCGCTAGCCAGGCAGAACGCCACCGCCGTTCCCGATATCATCCGCAATGGCCAGCCCTGGCGGACCATATTTCCGGCGGGCCAGGAGGTCGAGCGCTTCCCACGCGCCGGGTGGGACCGGCCGAAGGCATCCGACCATTGCCCGGTAACAATTGCCCTCGACATGGCGTGAGAACGGCGTGAGTTTCGATCTGCCGCGCAACGTCATCCTGCCCGTCGATGCCATCGACGTCAGGCTCGATCCCGGGCCGCATCCGTTCGAACGCGATAATGCCGAGGCGATCGCCACGAACTGGCGGCGTGAGACCGCAGCCAGGCCGGCGCTTTTCGACGGCACCGTGGTGCTGCTTTCCGCACTCAGCTATCGCGACAATCGCCTCGTCGGCCGCTGCCATGCGGTGCGTTATTCGACCTTCATGCTTTGGCGCGGCAATCGACAGGTGGCCGGGGCCGAGCATGCCTATGCCCATGCCATGCTGGTCGCCGGCGACAATGCGCTGGTGGCGATCCGCATGGCGCCGCATACGGTCAATGCCGGGCGCGTCTACTTCGCCGCCGGTTCGTTCGAGCCAACCGATTTCCGCGACGGCCTTGTCGATGTCGACTTCAACATGATCCGCGAGGTGCGCGAAGAGACCGGCCTCGACCTGTCAGGCGCGACACGCGGCAGGCGCCATTTCGCCCTGTCGACGACAAGCGGCACGGTGATCTTTCGCCGCTACCGCGAGAGGGCCTCCGCCGACGACCTGGCACAGCGGATCAGCGCTTTCGTCGCGGCCGAATCAGAGCCTGAAATCGAAGGCCCCGTCATCATCCGCAATGCAGCCGACCTGCCGGACGGCTTGATGCCGCATATGAGACCGCTGATCGAATGGCACTTTGCGGGCAAGGATTCCGACTCTAACGTCGCCACCTGCCTTCAATAGCCTTGCGGTCGCTACGGCCAGCGACAAAATACAACAGCACGCCGAGACCCAGGAGCGCCCCCATCGCCGTTCCCATCGTCTGCCCAATTACCTGCTGGAAGTCAGCGGTGACGCGATCGGGATTGTCCATTCCATAACGGATCAAATTCCACCAAAGCCCTGCCAAGGCGGATTCGACGATCACAATCGCCAGAGCCAGTCGCCCTTTCTTGCTCATCCATTATTCCCCCTTAGTCCCCAACAGCATTGTTATCATTGAAGATTGTGCTGCGACAAGGGCAGGTTGCACATAAAATTGGCAGCGTCGCGAGGCGACATTTGCTGCAACGCTCTATTCATGCCTCAGCGCGTCGATCGGATTGAGCCGCGCGCCGCGCAGCGCCGGGAAGAAGCCGAACACCATGCCGATCAGCGCGGAGAAGCCGACTGCAAGCAGGATGACCGCCGGGCTTGGCGCAAACGGGATCGTCAGCGTCACCGAGGCGAGGCCGGCAAGGGCCAGGCCGATCAGGATGCCGATGATGCCGCCAAGCAGCGACAGCACGGTTGCCTCGACCAGGAACTGGATGAGGATATGCTTTTCATGGGCGCCGATAGCGAGCCTGATGCCGATCTCGCGCGTGCGTTCGGTTACCGACACCAGCATGATGTTCATAATGCCGATGCCGCCGACGAGCAGGCTGACGCCGGCGACGGCACCGAGCATGCCAGTCATGGTGGTGGTCGCGCTGGCCATGGCATCGGCGATTTGGGTCATGTCGCGGATCGAGAAATCATCGTCACGGTCGGGCGTGATGCGGCGCGTGTCGCGCAAGATGTCCTCGACGCGCGTCTGCAGCACCGTGGTTGGCGTACGGTCGTCGGCGGCGACATAGATCGAATCGATGTCGCGGTTGCCGGCAATGCGACGCTGATAGGCGGCGAGCGGCATCAGCAAGACATTGTCCTGGTCCTGGCCGAAACCGGTATAGCCCTTCGGTTCGAGCAAGCCGATGATCTTGCAGGAGGTGCGGTTGACGCGGATGATCTCGCCTTCGGGGTCGCCGGCGCCGAAGAACTGCTGGCGCACCGTCTCGCCGATGAGGTAGACGCCGGTGCCCGAGCGGGTTTCCGAATCGCTGAACGGGCGGCCCGAAACCAGTTTCCAGTCGCGGGCATCGAGATAGGCGCTGTCGGTGCCGGTGACGCCCGAGGTCAGGCTTTCGGTGCCGAAAATGACGCGTACCTGCTTTTGCGAGGCCGGCGAGATGGCGCGCGCGCCGTCCAGATGCGCGGCAAGCGCTGCGAGGTCCTTGTCGCCCAGCGGTCGGACCACCTGATCGAGCCCTCCCGGGCCACCCGGCCCGGCAGGGCGGCCGGAACGGATGACGAGCAGGTTGCTGCCGAGCTTGGAAATATCGGACTTGACCTTCTCGGTGGTGCCCGAGCCGATGGTCAGCATGGCGATGACGGCGGCGACACCGATGACGATGCCGAGCAACGTCAGGAACGAGCGCAGCACGTTGCGGCGGATGGAGCGGAGCGAGAGGCGGACGGTTTCCCAGATCATGGCTAGGCCATCTCGAGGCTGGCTGTGTCCGAGGCGACATGGCCATCGAGGAAACGGATCGTGCGCTGCGCATAGCCGGCAACATCGGCTTCGTGCGTGACCATGGCGATGGTCAGGCCGAGCTCGCTGTTCAACTGCGTCAGGAGTTCCATGATCTCGTGCGTGCGGGCGGTGTCGAGATTGCCGGTCGGTTCGTCGGCGACGAGAAGCGTCGGCTTGGTGACGATGGCGCGGGCGATCGCCACGCGCTGCTGCTGGCCGCCGGACAGCTCGGCCGGCGTATGATGCTCGCGGCCGACAAGGCCGACCTCGGCAAGTGCCTGCATGGCAAGGCCGCGGCGCTCGCGGGCACCGACGCCGCGATAGATCAGCGGCAGTTCGACATTCTCGGCCGCCGTGGTGCGCGGCAAGAGATTATAGCCCTGGAAGACGAAGCCGACATAGAGGTTGCGCAGCTGAGCGCGGCGGTTGCGGTCGAGACGGCCGGCGTCGATGCCTTCGAAGCTGTAGGTCCCGGCCGTCGGCGTGTCGAGGCAGCCAATGACGTTCATGGCCGTCGATTTGCCCGAGCCGGACGGGCCCATGATGGCGACGAATTCGCCGCGCCTGATGGCGAGGTCGACGCCGGCCAGCGCGTGCACCTGGGCCTCGCCCTGGCCATAGCTTTTCCAGACCTTGTCGAAGCCTATGAGGGTGGTCGCGCCCGATGCCACGATCAGCTTCGCTGCTGCGAGGCGGTAATGACTTGTACGCCTTCCTCCAGGCCGGAGACGATCTCGGTCAGTTCGCCATCTGTCGAGCCGACCCTGACGTTGACCGGGTGCGGCCGGCCATTCTCCAGCAAGTAGAGCGTGCGCGAGCCGTCGGTGGGCTTCGTCGCCGCCTGGCGCTGGCGGTTGCCTCCGGGGCGTCCCATGCGACCGGTGAACAGGTCGGTGAGGCTCCAGCCGCGCTCCGCCGTCTGCGCCGGCCGGTAGCGGAAGGCGATCGATGGCACGGTTAGCACGTTTTTGGCCTGCTTGGTGATGACCGAGACGGTGGCAGTCATGCCGGGCCGTAACAGAAGCTCGCTATTGTCGACATCCAGCCTTGCATTGTAGGTGACGACGCCGTCGGTGGTGACCGAGGCATAGGAGATGTCGCGGATTTCGGCGTCGAATGGCCGTTCCGGGAAGGCATCGACGGTGAAGCGCGCATGCTGGCCGGGTTTGACGGCGCCGATGTCGGCCTCGTCGACCGCAGCTTTCAGCTCCATGTTCTTCAGATCGGCGGCGATGACGAACAGCACCGGCGCCTGCAGCGACGAGGCGACCGTCTGGCCGGGATCGACCGAGCGCGTCAGTATGATGCCGTCGATCGGAGCGTAGATGGCGCTCTTGGCAAGATCCGTCTGCTGCGCCTTGAGATCGGCATTGGCCATGGCGAGGTTGGCTTTGGCGATATCGAGCGCCGCCTTCGAGCGGTCGCGCGTGGCGGTTGCCGCTTCAAGCGACTGGTCCGTCGCCATGCCGCGCTTGGTCAGTTGCGCCGCGCGCGCCAGCGCCTTTTCGCTTTCGGCCAGGGTCACGGTGGCGTCCTCGACACTCGCCGCCGCTGCTTTGGCGGAGGCCTGGGCGCGCTCGATCTGCACCTCCAGCTTGGCGGTGTCGAGCGCGGCCAGCACATCGCCCTTCTTCACCAGTTGGTTCTCGTTGACCGAGACCGAGCGGACGACGCCGGAGAGTTCGCTGGAAATATCGACCTGGGTGAGGGGCTGCAGCGTGCCGGTAGCCGAAACCGCGACGGTAAGGTCGGCCATGGCGGCCAGTGTCGTGGTATACTCGATCTTGGCGGGCGAGCCCGCATACCACTGGTAGCCGACGACACTCGCGGCGACGGCAAGCAGTGCGAACACTGCGTAAAGCCAACCGCGACGGCGTTTTGTCTTCAGGCCCTGGTGGTCGGGCCCGAGCGCCGTCTCGATGGCGGAAGCGGATTCCGTCTTTGGCAGATTGACAATCTGGTCCACGCCGGACCCCTATGTTCAGTGATATCCCATCAGTGCACAAATCAGGCCTTATGGTTCAAAATTCAAATTAAATTTCGCTCATGTTGGGAATGAGGCAGAGGACTTACTGAGATGCAGCCGCGGAATTACTTGTTTTACGACGTATTCACCACCAACCGGCTGGCCGGCAATCCGCTGGCCGTGGTGCTCGACTGTGACGGGCTGGACGTTGCGGCGATGCAGGCGGTGGCGCGCGAGTTCAACCTGTCCGAAACCGTCTTCGTGCTGCCGCCGGACAACCCGAAGCACCGGGCCCGCATCCGTATCTTCACGCCCGACTACGAAATGCCGTTCGCCGGCCACCCAACCGTCGGCTCGGCGATAGCGCTCGCCGAAATGGCGGGAGAGGCCGCCGGCATCTTCGTGCTCGAGGAGAATATCGGCCCGGTGCGCTGCGCTGTCAGCAAGCACGATGGTTCGACCTTTGCCGAGTTCGACCTGGCGAAACTGCCGGCGCAGCTGGAATTGTCGGCCGATCCCGAGGCGATCGGCGCGGCCCTTGGCCTTGGGCCGCACGAGATCGGCTTCGAGAACCACCGCGTTTCATTCTGGTCGGCTGGAGTGCCTTACGTGACCATCCCCGTCGCCAATCTGGAGGCGGCTGCCCGGATCAGGCTGGACAACCAGGCGTGGTCGGAACTGGCACCGCGTAAAAGCGAATGGGCCTTCGCCAGCCCCTATGTCTATTGCCGCGAGACGGTGCACCACGACAGTGCCTTCCATGTCCGCATGATGGTGCCCGGCAATCCGTCCTACGAAGACCCGGCGACCGGCTCGGCGGCCGCCGCGTTCGCTGGCGCGATCATGCATTTCGACGGCCCGACCGACGGCGTTTCACAACTGTGGATCGAGCAGGGGCTGGAGATGGGCCGGCCTTCGCGCATTCGCCTCGAACTGAATGTCGAAGGTGGCAAACTGACGGCCGCCCGCATCGGCGGCCATGCGGTCAAGGTGGCGGAAGGCAGGCTTTTCATCTGACCATGTGCGGCACTTGGGCAATTTGTCGGGAAATGAATCGGCAGGGCTGGACATGGCGGATGTCGGCGGCTATATGCCCGCCAACGCCGGTTTTGCCGGCCGAGTGGGTGCGTAGCTCAGTTGGTAGAGCAGCTGACTCTTAATCAGCGGGTCCACAGTTCAATCCTGTGCGCACCCACCAAAAATCTTCAGGATTTGGTGGAAAGACCCTAGAACGTGTGACGGCGTTTTTGCACGTTGCACCTATCAGCCGGTTGCAGTCGGCGAGCCTGATTTCTATTGGATGGTGGGCCGTAGATAGGTGAGGGTTGCCCGCGTTATGGCCAGCACGCTTTCGACTTCTGTGAAGCTTGTTTTGCTTTTGCTGGCAATCCATTCGAGTTCAGGAACCCTTGGCAACCGAAGCGCGTCACATATTCCCGAACCCGACAGAATTGGGTGGTGGAAGGACGTCGGCTCGTCGTTTGCATAGTAGGGGAAGCGAAAATATAACCAGATTGGCCCGCCATACCCCAGCTTGATGGTCATTCCCACTGTAACCCTGTGGCCAAAAACGTCTTCGATGGCTCCATGAAAACTGAGGTCCCGAGCAACATAGTCGTATGATGAGTCCTGCAGCCCCATGGAATTCCACAGCGTCCAGCTGTGTGCTTTCAACTCCTTGTAGTTGGGAAATTTTGTCATCTCGGGAGTTAGGCGTGTAGGCGGGTCGCGGTAGCCTGTCTCCGTTCTCCATTCCTCCGCCGCGCTGCGAAGATCTTCAAAAGTCTGAACGATTTTCGGATTTGTCTTCTCGCCAGTGCAGATTGAAATCCGCCATCGAGAAATCATCTCGCACAGCTCTTCGACCGTATGGCCTGATCGCTCTGCCCAATCCTCCGTGGCCACTATCCACGGCGAATTGTATTTCAGCCCGGCAAAAGCTCCGCTCTTGCTGTCGAAATCTCCGATAATCCGAGCAAGAATATCGCGAAGCCCCTGTTTGGGGTCTCCGAAAATTTGTGAAGGTTGGTTCATCGACGCAGCCCGAACTTTGCGAGCGCTTACTTCTCCGAAACCCCCGCCTCCGCAAAGCTTGCCATGCGGGCATGGCATTCCAATGCCGAGCGGACGATGTTGACGGCGAGGCAGGCGCCGGAGCCTTCGCCGAGCCGCATGCCGAGGTCGAGCAGGGGCGGCAGCCCGAGCGCCTCCAACAGGCGGCGGTGGCCGGATTCGGCTGAGACGTGAGCGGCCATGGTGTGAGCTAGGCCGGCTGGGTGCAGCCCGGCCAAGGGTGCCGCGGCGGCGGTGCAGACGAAGCCGTCAAGCAGCACCGGCACGCCGAGATGGCGCGCCGCCAGTGTTGCGCCCAAGATCGCCGCAAGCTCGCGCCCGCCGAGGGCTGCCGCCACCTTCAGCGGATCGGCAAGCGCCGGGGCGTGGCGCTTCAGGCCGGCCTCGATGGCGACGATCTTGCGCACGAGGCCGGCGTCGTCGACGCCGGTGCCGCGCCCAGTCCATCGCTCCGCGCTACCGCCGAACAGCGCGGTCGAGATGGCTGCCGCCGGCGTGGTGTTGCCGATACCCATTTCGCCGAAACAGACTAGGTCGAGATCCCTGCTGATCGCGTCGTAGCCTGCCGAGACGGCGGCGAGAAAGGCCTCGTCGTCCATCGCCGGCCCTTGCGTGAAGTCGCCGGTTGGACGGTCGAGGTCGAGCGGGATGACGTCGAGTTCGGCGCCGGCGATGCGGGCAAGCTGGTTGATGGCGGCGCCGCCGCCAGCGAAATTCGCCACCATCTGCACGGTGACCTCCGAAGGGAAGGCCGACACACCTTGCGCGGTGACGCCGTGGTTGCCGGCAAAGACGAAGACCTTGACTCGGTCGAGCTTTGGCATGTCGCGGCCCTGCCAGCGCGCCAGCCAGGCGGCTATTGTCTCCAGCCGGCCGAGGCTGCCTTGCGGCTTGGTCAGCGTGTCCTGGCGGCGGGCGACGGCATGGGCGGCGGCGTCGCTGCCATTGGGCAGGTCGAGGCAGGCGGCGCGCAGTTCATTGAGTGATTTGAAAGGCATGGGGGCGAAATCTCCGAAACAGAGTCAGGAAAGGGAAACGGAAGCGACGAGCAGGATTGCGATCTCGCCGAGCTGCTGGAGGGCACCGACGGTGTCGCCGGTTTGACCGCCGATCTGGTTGATACACAGCGCGCGGAAGGCGGCAAACATGAGCGCAAGCAGGATGAGGGCGAAAACGGCGGCGCCGAACCCAAGCGCCAGCAGCGCGACCGCACCGAGCGCGGTACCGATACCGGCAGTTTCGGCCGTGACTGTGCCTGCATCAACCGAGAGGCCGTCGCTGCGAGCGGGCGGCAGCAGGTGCATGAAGGCGCCGAGCAGGCCGCGCGAAGCCGCTTGCGCGGCAATGAGGGCCCAAAGGACATGAGCCGGGCCGGCGAAACCAGAGAGCACGCTCCAGCGGATCAGCAGCGAGATGCCGAGCGCGCAGGCGCCGTAGGCACCGATGCGGCTGTCGCGCATGATCTCCAGTTTCCTGTCGCGCGTCTTGCCGCCGCCAAAGCCGTCGGCGACATCCGAAAGCCCGTCTTCATGCAGGCAGCCAGTGGCAAGCAAGATCGCGGCAAGGGTCAACGCTGCAGCAGGACCCTCGGCAAGGCCGAGCCTCGTCCCGACGGCGTAGACCAGCGCACCGGCCAGAGCGACGGCGAGACCGGCAACGGGTGCAGCCCAGATCGCAGCGGCAAGGCTGCGGCCACCGAAGTCGGCTCTCGGCAGCGGTAGCCGGGTGAAGAAGACGAGGCAAAGCGCGATGTCTTCGAGAATTTGCTGTTGCGAGGGGATCTGGAGTTTGAGCATGATCTATTCCGAAAACCGGCTACCACTTTTCGGGATCATGCTCTCGCCCCTCGCAATGGCATGGAAGAAGGTGCCGCTGACATTTTCGCGCCGGTAGCCAGAGGCGCCGAGCGGGTTTCCTTGTCCGTCGGCGAGATCGGCCAGCGGCTCGTCATTGCCGGTCGCAACCATCTGCGCGTAGTGGAATTCATGGCCGCGGATCAGCGTGCCTTGGCTGCCGAGCGGACACGCGGAACGCAGGCGCGCCTCGCGGTAGCCGAGATTCATCTTGCGCTTGGCGAAGCTGGTCGAATGACCGAGCAGGCCGAGCATCCGATGCGTCTCGCCCGACGCGTCCTCGAGCGCCTCGCCGAGCACCATGAAGCCGCCGCACTCGCCATGCACCGGCCGCGTGGCGGCCAACCGCGCCATGCCGGCCCTGAAATTCGCCGCGGCCGCGAGGCGGCCGGCGTGCAGCTCGGGATAGCCGCCGGGCAGCCAGCAGACATCGCAATTGTCGCCAGGCGCCTCATCGGCGAGCGGCGAGAACGGAACGATCTCGGCGCCGGCCTTGCGCCAATGCGTGGCGACATGCGGATAGAGGAAGGTGAAGGCGGCGTCCTCGGCGAGCGCGATGCGCTGGCCAGGCGGCGGCAGCGCGTCGCCGAAATTGCCCGGCGCGGGCGTGAATGGCGCCGCCAGCGCCATGATGGCGTCAAGGTCGAGCGAGCGCTCGACCATGTCGGCCAGCCGGTCGAGATGCGCCATCAGATTCTCATATTCGCCGGCCTGGACGAGGCCGAGATGGCGCTCGGGCAGGTTGAGTGAGGGATCGCGCAGGATGGCGCCGACGACAGCCAGGCCGAGTGCCTCGATGGCATCGCCGCATAGCCGGCGGTGGCGCTCGCTGCCCAGCCGGTTGAGCACGACGCCGGCCATGCGTACATCCGGGTCATAGGTGGCAAATCCCTTGGCGACGGCCGCTGCCGTGGTCGACTGGCCGGAGACATCGAGCACCAGCAGCACCGGCAGGCCGTAGAGCCGGGCAAGGTCGGCAGCCGAGCCGGACCGTCCTGGAGCAGCCGGAATCCCGTCGAACAGGCCCATGGCGCTTTCGAGGAAGATAAAATCGGCATCTTCGGTCGCTTCGCCGGCCAGTGCGTTGAGCAGGGCGGGCGGCATTGCCCAGCTGTCGAGATTGACGCCGGACAGGCCCGTGGCGGCGGTGTGGAAGCCGGGATCGATATAATCCGGGCCGGATTTGGCGCCGCGCACTTTCAGGCCGCGCCGGGCGAGCGCGCGCAAGATGCCGATGGTGACGCTGGTCTTGCCCGAGCCCGAGCGCGGCGCGCCGATGATGATGGCGCGGGTCATGGCTCGCCCGCCAGTGCCGCGCGCATGCCGACGATGCCGCCGACGACGATCAGCGCCGGCGAGGTCAAGCCGGCTGCCGCCGCTTCCTCGGCAATTGTGACGAGCGTGGCGACGACGATACGCTCCTGCGGCGTCGTCGCGGCAACGATAACCGCGGCGGGCGTCGAAGATGGCAGGCCGCCCTCGAGCAGCGAGGCGGCGATCAGCGGCAGGTTGGCCATGCCCATATAGATGACCACCGGTTGGCCGGTACGGGCGATGGCCGCCCAGTCGAGATCGTCATCGGTGCCAGCGGCATGGCCGGTCGCCAGGATCAGCGCCTTATTGATGCCGCGCATGGTGCCGGGAATGCCGGTCGCGGCCAGCGCGCTGAGGCCGGACGTCAGGCCAGGCAGGATGCGGAACGGGATAGTTTCCCCGGCCAGCGCCAGCGCCTCTTCGCCGCCACGCCCGAAAATATAGGGGTCGCCGCCCTTCAGTCGGACGACGCGCCGGCCCTCGCGCGCCAGCCGGACCAGCAGAGCGGTGATGTCGTCCTGCTTCATCGACGGCTTCCCACCGCGTTTGCCGGCATAGAACAGTTCCGCGCCCTCGGCGACGGCGACGACTTCCGGCGAGACCAGCGCATCATAAACCAGCGCGTCGCACTGTCCGAGGGCGGCCAGCACTTCCAGCGTCAGGCAGCCGGGATCGCCAGGGCCGGCGCCAGCCAGCCAGACATGCCCGGGCTCAAGCTGGCGCGGCTTGAAGTTGAGCCGGGTGAGCGCCTGCTCGACCGTAGTGTTTCTGGTGCTGCCGCTCACAATCCGTTCCGTCCGCGAAAGCGCCGCTGGTAGTGCGCGTCGTACAGTGAACTTTCGCCAAAGCCCTCCGCTGCCAGCGAGCGGCCGACGAAGATGATTGCCGTGCGTTCCATCGGATCGGCGGCCAGTTGCGCTTCAATTGTCGCCAGCGTGCCGGTCAGCACGCGTTCGTCCGGCCAGGAAGCACGGAAGACGACCGCGACCGGGCAGTCGGCGCCGTAATGCGGCGTCAGCTCGGCGACGACGCGGCCGATGGCGTGGATGGCAAGGTGGATGGCGAGCGTGGCGCCGGTGCGGCCGAAGCCGGCCAGGGTTTCGCCGGGAGGCATTTTCGAGGCGCGGCCGGAGATGCGTGTCAGCACCAGGCTTTGCGCGACTTCTGGAATGGTCAGCTCGCGGCGCAGCGCTGCCGCCGCGGCGGCAAAAGACGGCACGCCCGGCGTCAGCGTGTAAGGGATGCCGTGCTTTTCCAACCGGCGGATCTGTTCGGCAACGGCGCTCCAGACCGAAAGATCGCCGGAATGCAGGCGGGCGACGTCATGGCCGGCCGCGTGGGCTGCCAGATATTCGGCCTCGATCTCGTCGAGCGACATCGGCGCGGTGTCGATCAACCGCGTTCCAGGCGCGCAGTGCTGCAACAGCTCCGGCGCAACAATCGATCCGGCATAGAGGCAGACGGTACAACTGCCGAGCAGGCGGCTGCCGCGCAAGGTGATCAGGTCGGCTGCACCCGGGCCGGCGCCGATGAAGTGAACGGTCATGCCGCATCTCCGCTGATGGCGATGGCGCAGGTGACAGCACCGAGCACCGTGCGCGGCCCGAGCAGTTTTGCGCCTTTGCCGGCGGCGGCAAGCGCCGAGGCTTCGGAAACCGACGGCGTGCCGGCATGCTCCTGCGATAGGTCGGAACGGCTGGTCGTAGATGCGGCTTTGAGTTCGTCCTGCTCGACAACGATTACCGGAAGGCGGAGTTCGCGTCCGGCGGCGAAGATTGCCGCTTCATCCTGCTTGAGAGACGCGGTTGCGAGGGCTGAAAGCGCGGGCAGGGCAAGCCCGTGCGCCTCCAGTGCGGTTTCTACCGCAGCAAGCACGTCGCGTGCGCTGACGCCTTTGCGGCTGCCGATGCCCGCAACCATCATGGCTTCACCCAGCTCCATTGGGTAACCGGCATAGCTGGCCGCCAGGCCTGCATCGAACCGACCCGCGAAGCACGGGATATAGCGATGCGGGTGAGTTCGCCGCCGAGCTTGGTGTGCTGGGCGAGAAGCCGCGCCTCCATCTCCAGCGTTACTGCGTTGGCAACGAGGCGGCCGCCGGCAGGCAAGGCATCGAGGGCTCCTTCCAGCACGCCGGCATCGCTGCCGCCGCCGCCGATGAAGATCGCGGCCGGCGTTTCCAGCCCGGCAAGAGCTCGCGGTGCCGAACCTTCGACGACGGCGAGACCGGGAACGCCGCAGGCCACGGCGTTGCGTCGGATGCGGGCGGCGCGGGCCGGATCGGCCTCAACGGCGATGGCGCGCATGGAAGGATGGGCCAGCATCCATTCGATGCCAATGGAGCCCGAGCCGGCGCCGATGTCCCACAACAGTTCGCCGCGCCTTGGCGCGAGAGCGGACAGGGTGACGGCGCGCACTTCGCGCTTGGTGATCTGGCCGTCATGCTCGAACAAATGATCGGCAAGTCCCGCTGTCAGCGGCAGGATGCGTGCTTGCGGAGTCGAATCAACTTCGATCGCGAGCACGTTGAGCGGATTGATCTTTGCGAGGTCGAAGGTGCCGGCGCTCGCCGAGCGCAGCCTTTCGTTCGGGCCGCCGAGCGCCTCCAGGACCGTCAGCCGCGAGGCGCCGAAGCCGAGCTCTGTCAGCAGACCGGCAATCGCTCCCGGTGCGTCGCTGTCCGAGGTCAGCGCGAGAATGCGGGTGCAAGGATGTAGCAACGGCCGGATCAGGTCGAGCGAGCGGCCATGCAGCGAAATGGTCTCGACGTCCTGCAGTCCCCACCCCAGGCGTGAGGCGGCCAGTGAGAAGGCCGAGGGCGCGGGGATCACTCGCATATCCTCCGCCGCGACCTTGCGGGCGAGGGTGACGCCGACACCGTGGTAGAAGGGATCGCCAGAGGCCAGCACGCAGACGCGTCTGCCGGAGAGCGCCAGCACGTCGCGCAGCTCGGCATCGAAAGGCGTCGGCCAGGCGCGCGCTTCACCTTTGGCGAGTGACGCGACGAGGGCAAGGTGACGCTTGCCGCCGAAGACGAATTCGGCCTCCGCGATCAACCGCTTGGCCTCGTCGCCGAGACCCGCTACACCGTCCTCGCCGATGCCGATGATCGTGAGCCACTTTGAGGTAAGCTTGGCACCGAGCGGACCTTCAGCAGGCATGATGACCCACCGCATTCTGATCCTCGGCGGAACCACCGAAGCCCGGCAACTGGCCGGAAAGCTGGCCGCGCGCGCGGATATTTCGGTCATGCTGTCGCTGGCCGGCCGCACCGAAAGCCCGGTCGCGCAAGGGGTGCCGGTGCGGGTCGGCGGCTTCGGCGGTGCCGGCGGGCTGGCGGCGTACCTCCGCCAGAACAAGATCGACCTGCTGATCGACGCCACGCATCCCTATGCGGCGCGAATCTCCGCCAATGCGGCGGAAGCAGCGCGCATGACCGCCGTGCCTATCGTTGCGCTCAGGCGTCCGGGCTGGGACCCAGCCGAAGGTGACCTCTGGATGTTGGTCGATAGTGTTGCCAGCGCGGTGACGGCTCTGGGATCGGTGCCGCGCCGCGCGTTCCTGGCGCTCGGACGGCAGGAGGTCGCTGCCTTCGAGGCAGCTCCCCAGCATCATTATCTCATCCGCAGTGTCGACCCGGTCGAGCCCAGGCTCGCTCTGCCCGACGCGACCTATCTCTTGGCGCGCGGGCCGTTTCATGAGGTCGATGAGCGCGCGCTGCTTCAAGAGCACCGCATCGATGTCGTCGTTTCCAAAAACAGCGGCGGCGAGGCGACCTACGGCAAGATCGCGGCGGCGCGAGCGCTGGGAATCGAGGTTGTGATGATCCGCAGGCCGGCGCTGCCGGACGTCGCGTCGACCGAAACGATCGAATCTCTTGCCGCTATGGTCGATCATTTTCATGTTCTTGGGCCCGCTGCCGAACGCGGCGTGTAGACCAGCGCCGCCTTGTCACCCCGCTTGATGATCCTGGTTTCCGGCGAGCCGATAATGATGCAGGTCGCCATGTCGGCTTTCGCGGCATCGGCGTCGGCCAGTAGAAAAACCTCGATGCGCTCGTCGGGACGGCCGGCGGCGCGGCCAAAGATCACCGGCGTGGTGCCGGGCAGGATCGCCGACAGGCATTCGAAGGCGCGGCCAAGCTGCCAGGGGCGTGCCTTGCTGATCGGATTGTAGAGCGCGATGACGAAGCCGGCGCCGGCTGCCGCCAAAAGGCGCAGCTCGATCAGGTCCCACGGCTTCAGATTGTCGGACAGCGAGATGGCGCAGAAATCATGGCCGAGCGGCGCACCGATGCGGGCTGCAACGGCGAGCATGGCGGTGATACCGGGCACGATGGCGATGTCGACCGCGCGCCATTCGACCGGCCCCGCCTCGATCGCCTCGCAGACGGCCGCCGCCATGGCGAAGACGCCGGGATCGCCGCCCGATACGACGGCGACATCGTGGCCTTCCGCGGCCTTCAGCAGTGCGTCCCTGGAGCGGGCGAGTTCCTCGCGATTGTCGGAGGCGATGCGGGTCTGGTCCGCGCGCAGGTCGAGCCGGTCAAGATAAGGCTTGTAGCCGTAGAAGAATTTCGCCTCGGCGACGGCGCGGCTGGCTTCCGGCGTCACCTGGTCGGCGTTGCCTGGCCCCAGGCCGATGACGGTCAGGCGGCCGCTCATGCTTCGGCTCTCAATGCATTTGGCCGCCCCGACCAGCCGGCCACCAGCACGATGGCGAAATAGGGCGCCTGGTCGTCCTTTTTGTCCGCAAGCCGCATCGAGACACCGCCTGGCATGGTGCCGCGCTCGACATAGATTGCCCGCGCCAGCTTGTCGGTTGCCTCCAGCGCGCGCCTGATCTTGGGCAGGTTGCGGCCGACTTTCATGATCACCGCGGCATCGGTGTCGGCAAGGCGGCGCGTCAGCTCGAATTCGCTCATGGTGCCCGGCAGCACCGTCAGCACATCGTCGCCCTGGACGATAGGCAGGCCGGTCGCCGACCAGCAGCCGGACATGGCGGTGACGCCGGGAATGACTTCGGTCGGAAAGCGGTGCGCCAGCCGGACATGAAGATGCATGTAGGAGCCGTAGAAAAGCGGATCGCCTTCCGAAAGCACCGCGACCATCCTGCCGGTGCTGAGGTGCTCGGCGACCGTTTCGGCCGACTGCTCGTAGAAATCCGTTATCTGCGACCGGTAATCGCTGTGGTCCTTGTCGATCTCGGTCGTCACCGGGTAGAGCAGCGGCAGTTCGATCAGATCAGGGCGAAAATGCGCGCCGACAATGGCGCGCGCATTGCTGTTGTTGCCGCGCTTGGCGAAATGCGCAACGACATCGGCCTCGGCCAGCGCGCGCACCGCCTTCAGGGTCAAAAGTTCCGGGTCGCCGGGACCGGTGCCGACGCCGACCAGCCGACCTTTTGCGATCGCATTCATAGGCCTGGCCTCGCCAACGCATTGAGGGCGGCGGCGGTCATGGCGCTGCCGCCCAGCCGGCCGCGCACGATGGCGTAATGCACGCCATAGGAATTTTCGGCCAGCGCATCCTTCGATTCAGCAGCACCGACAAACCCGACCGGCATGCCGATGATCGCCGCCGGCTTCGGCGCGCCGGCGCGCAGCTTTTCCAGCAGATAGAAAAGGGCTGTCGGCGCATTGCCGATGGCGACGACCGAACCGGCCACGCGCTCGCCCCACAGGTCGATCGCTGCGGCCGAGCGGGTGTTGCCGATCTTTTTCGCGATGTCGGCGGTCCGCGGATCGCGCAGCGTACAGATCACCTCGTTGCCGGCCGGCAGCCGGGCGCGCGTGACGCCGTGCGAGACCATCTGCGCGTCGCAGAAGATCGGCGCGCCGGCGCCCAGCGCCGTGCGCGCAGCGGCGACGAAATCGCTCGAGAAAACGAAGTGCTGCGCAGCCTCGACCTGACCGCAGGCATGGATCATGCGGATAGCGACATCGGCCTCGGCTTCGGAAAAGCGCGACAGGTCGGCCTCGGCGCGGATAATGGCGAAGGAGCGCTCGTAGATCGCCGTGCCGTCACGGACGTAGTCGTAGGCGTTCTGGGCGGGCATGCTCATTCCTGTCGGTAGATTTCGGTGATGCCGGCCGCGCCGAGCCTTACCAGGCAAGCAGCAGCAGTTTCGCCGGGATGTCGTGCGCTGCGGATCGCCGCTGCAATGCGGCCGATGCCGTGCCCGGCTTCGTAGCCCGGCCTGTATCCGGCGGGCAATGCCTTTGCCGTCCCGTCCACGACAAGTCCGGCTCCGTTTTCGCCACCGACCAGGGTCAACACCGCCGGACCAGGATGGGCGCAACCCTTGGCGCAGCCGGAGATGTGCAGCGTCAGCGAGGAATCGAGGATGTCGCGGTTTTCAGCGGCGATGGTCTCGGCGATTTCGCGCGTGGCTATGCGCCCGGAGGCACAGGCGGGTGCGCCGGGGCAGGCGGCGATTTTCGTGCGCGGATCAGCTGCGTCGGTGACAAAGCCGACGGTTGCGGCGGTTTTCTGGAGTGAAAGACATGCGGCTGGGGAGAGGCCAAGCAAAAGCAGCGCGCGACCTGGCGCCAGGCGGATTTCGGTGGCGCCGAGGGTGAGGGCGTATTGGGTGAGATCGATAAGTTCTTGCGCTGGTATGCTGCCGAACGGCAGGCCGATGCCGAGGGCGATTGCGGCTGCGGCCAAGTCGAAAACTCCGATAGGCTGGCGTTCCTTCGCGCCCCCCTCTGTCCTGCCGGACATCTCCCCCTCTAGGGGGGAGATTGCGCTCTCGTTGCTGGTTTCGCCAATCCCCAAAGTTGCAGAGGGAGAGCCGGCCGTGGAATTGCCAATCTCCCCCCTAGAGGGGGAGATGTCCGGCAGGACAGAGGGGGGCGCGACGGAACGCCAACTTGCCAGAGATCTCAGCTGTCTCTCCGTCAAATCCCGCGCATGCGCATCGCGGCCCTTTTCAGCAACCATCCTGAGAATAGCGACGGCAATATCACAAGCCGCATCCTCCTCGGCCATAACGAGCGGCATCGCAGTCTGACCGTCGCCGGCGACAGCCACCTGCCACTGCGTTCGCGCCCCGGTCCGCATCGCGACCAGCCTGACATCGGCCGTAACTGCATCCATTGTCAGCTGCCCGCCGCCGTCGACGATCACGGAGACCTTCGGGCCAAGGCGTTGTGTAACACCCGCGTCCTCAATTGCCGCCCGAATCCGCTCGGCAAGCGGGCGCGGGTCGGCGATTTCCTCCGGGTCGAGCCCGGCCAGCGGGCCGGTCTCGACCGGCACGCCGGTGCGCACCGCGATGCCCAGCGCATCGACCTCCATCGCCAGCAGCCGCGCGCTTGCCGGCGTCAGGCCTCGGATCTGCAGGCTGCCGCGGGCGGTCACTTCCATGATGCCGTTGCCATGGCGCAAGGCGGATTCGCAGAGTCCGATCAAGGATTTCGGCAACAGTCCTCCAGCGACCGGATTGAGCCGCACCAGCAGCCCGTCGCCGGTCTGCATCGGCGCGGACAAGGCAGGGCAGGCGCCGCGTCGGGAGAAAGCGTTCATGCCGCCACCCCCAGCGCTTGGGCTTCGGCAATTAGCGCGGCGAGATCGTCATCGATCGAATTGCGCAGCGGATGCCACAGACCGCGCCGCCGAGCCGAGAGAAACCGCTCGGCAATCACCTTCGCCGCCGTCGGGTTCTCGCGCAGGATAAAGGCGCGAACAACGGGGTCGCCGAGATAGGCGTCGTGCACGGCCTCGATCAGCGTGCCTGATATGGCATGGGTGGTCTCGGCGAAGCCGACAAGCCGATCAACCGTCTCGGCGAATTCCGAAGCGCCGCGCGGCCCGTGCCGCATCTGGCCGGCGATGAAGCGCGGGTTAACCGCGCGCGCCCGCACGACCCGGGATACGGCCTCACCAACCGAGCGCGGCTTCGGCTTTTGCGGGTCCGTAGTGTCGAGCACGATCACGTCAGCGTTTTTGCCGAGCGCGGCAAGTGCTGCCGAAAAGCCGCCGATGAAGGCGACGTCGGCCGAGCCTTCGAGGATGTCGCGGCCGGGGTCGTCGCCGGTATGAACCAGAAGGTCGGCCTCAGCGATGCGGCCCTCAAAAGCGCCGGGCGCCGAAACGCCTTCGCCCTCGGAGCCGCCATAGGCGTGCGAGCTGGCGGCGAGATAGGTGCGGCCGATCTCTTCGCGCGCGGCCCAGTCACCGCTCGACAACAAGTCCTCGACGCCGGCGCCGTAGGTCCCGGGTGAGGTGCCGAAAATGCGCGGACTGATCTTGCCGTCTGCACGGGTTCTCGCCGCGAGCGGGTTTTCGGAAGCGTCCTCGTCCCGGGCGGCGACGGTGTTGCCCGCGGCATCGATCAGCGCGATCTGGGTCGGGAACATGTCGCGGAACAGGCCTGATATGCGCCAGGTGACATCGACGCGCGGACGGCCGAGCGTTGCCGGCGGCAGCACTTCTATGCCGGTGATGCGGCCGGTGGCGGAATCCCATTGCGGCCGGCAGCCCATCAGCGCCAGGCCTTGCGCGATCTCCTCGCCGCCGGTGCGCAGCGAGGCCGAGCCCCAGAGGTCGATGACCAGCGAGCGCGGCCAGTCGCCATGCGATTGCATGTAGCTGCGCAAGACCTCGTCGGCGGCCGCCCTGCCGAGATCGAAGGATGTCGGCGTCGGCATGGTGCGCGGGTCGGCGGTAAACAGATTGCGGCCGGTCGGCAGCACATCGCGCCGGCCACGCGCCGGTGCACCGGCCGGACCGGCAGCGACATGGCGGCCGTCGAGGGCGGCAAGCAGTGCTGCTTTCTCGGCTGTCGCGCTTTGCTCGCGCAGCGGATCAGCCTCGCCTTCCGGCGACCGGCCGTAAATGTGCAGGCCGTCCTTGATGGCGAAATCCTTGAGATCGCAGAGCCAGGCGTCGATGCGGCGCAGCGCTTCGTCGGGAGCGTCGGTTTGGGCAACCCCGGCTTCCGAGGCGAGGCCAGTTTTTTGCGCGGTTTCGACGATCAGTCTCGCCAGGCGGTCGCGGCGGCGGCGGTCGAGCCCGTCGGCCTGGGCATATTCGTCGACCAGTCGTTCAAGCCTATGCTGGTTTTCGTCCAGCCCGGCGCCGGTCAGCGGCGGCGGAAGATGGCCAAGCGTGACGGCGGCAATGCGCCGCTTGGCCTGCGCTGCCTCGCCGGGGTTGGAGACGATGAACGGATAAATGACGGGCAGGGCGCCGGTGACGATTTCGGGAAAGCAGTTTTCGCTGAGCGCCACGGTCTTGCCGGGCAGCCATTCCAGCGTGCCGTGGGCGCCGACATGGACGAGGGCATGGATGCCGAGCGACTTGCGCAGCCAGAGGCCGAAGGCGATCAGCGCATGACGCGGCGGCAGTGTCGAGTCGTGGTAGTCGGCGCGGCGGTTCGTGGAGCGCCCGCGATCGGGCGCGAGTGCCACGGTGACGTTGCCGAAGCTGGCGGCGCGGAAGGCGAATTGCCTGTTGTTTACCGGATTTGAAGGTTGGCGTTCTGTCGCGCCCCCCTTTGTCCTGCCGGACATCTCCCCCACTTGGGGGGAGATTGCGCCCTCATATCTGCTTTCGCCAATCTCCAACGCTGTAGGAAGAGAGCCGGCAATGGAGCCGCCAATCTCCCCCCTCGTGGGGGAGATGTCCGGCAGGACAGAGGGGGGCGCCTCGCATAAACCTGTTTCGTCTTCCGCCTTTCCCCAAGCCGCCGTCACGGCAGCTATCGCTTCAACAGGCAATTCCGTTGAAAGGTCGAGATAGTCCTCAAACCCCAACCCTTCACCTCCACGCCCCAGCATCTCCAGCAACTCGCGCGGCGTTTGCGGAATCCTTTCAACGGCGTAGCCCTGTTCGCTCAGGTCATGCAGCATTGCCAGCACGCTGGACGGCACGTCGAGGCCGACGGCGTAGCCGGTGCGACCGGGGGCGCTCGGATAGTCGGGGATCAGGATGGCGAGCTTGCGCTCCGCACGCGGCGTTCGCTGCAGGCGCACGAAGGCCTCGATACGGTTCGCCACTTGCGCGATGCGGTCCGGCTCCGGGCGGTTGGCGAAAGCACGAAAGGCCAATGCGGGATCGGTTTCGCTTTCGCCCTTGAATGAAATGGCGCCGGCGAGAATGCGGCCGTCGAGCTCGGGCAGGACGACATGCATGGCAAGGTCGGCAGGCGCCAGGCCGCGCTGGTTACCTTGCCAGATATCGCGGCGGGTGGTCGCGACGATGACCTGGAACACCGGTACGCCGGCGCGGTCGAACAGGGTTTCAACGCCGGGCTCGGCCCCGGAGGCGAAAGCTGTGGCGGTGACGATGGCGGCAGGCTTCAGGGTTGCGAGCGCGGTTTCGACAAAGGCGAGGGACGTTGGGTCCTTCAGGCTGGAAACGAAGATGGGGACGGGGGTGATGCCGCGTTGGCGCAGGGCTTCGAAAAGCGCGTCGATCGGCGCGACATCGGCGGCGAGCAGCATTGAGCGGTAGAAGAGAATTGGCACGACGTCCCCCTCCCCCTCGAGGGGAGGGTGGCCCGCAGGGCCGGGTGGGGTCGTCGCGGCAGTGCTCGACGTTTTCTGTTGGTGCGCTTCAAAGTGTTGGCGCGCTTCGGAGAGGACCCCCCCCCCCCCCCGCGGCGGGGCCCCCCCCCCCGAGGGGGGGGGG